>JANYCI010000105.1 GCA_025360325.1 Limisphaerales bacterium
CTGCCGACGCGGAGCGCGCTGCCGCTCGTCTCCACCCCGCCGGGCAGAACGTTGAACGGCATCGTGCCGGTCAAATTTCCAGCGGGCACGGAATTCAAAGTGTTGCTGGGGACAAAGCCGGTGAGGTTGGCGGCATTCAAACTGGTGAGGCCGTTGCCGTTGCCAGTAAATGTTCCGCCATTAAAGTTGCCAGTGAAAGATCCGTTGAAAACATTGGCACCGCTGGTGAACGAAACTCCGTTCGTCACGGCAAATGCCGGAACCGAACCCAGGTTGACGGTGAGTGTGTTCAACAGCGTCGTGAAATTTTGCGGGTTCGGCGCGATCAAATCCATGTTGCCGTCGCCATTGATGTCCGCCACGCAGACCGACTTGGCGTAGCTGCCGCCATTTAACAACTGCTGCAAACCAAAGGAGCCGTAACCGTTGTTGGTGAGCACCGAAATGCTCGTTGAGACTAACCCAAATAGACCGCTGGCATAATTCGCGGTGACCAAGTCCGCCACATAGTTGTTGTTGTTGAAATACGTGGCGGTGACCATTTGCGGGCGGGACGAAAGGACGATCGTCGAGTTGAAGCCAAATTTTCCGGCGAGATTATTCGTGAACACGCTCAAAGTATTGGTCAGGCCGTTGGCGCAAATCACATCCGCCCAGCCGTCGCCGTTCACATCAGCCACAGCCACCGAGCGCGGGCCGGTGCCAATGCCCGTCGCCAGCGTGGAACTTAGCACAAACTTGCCGGCGGTATTGTTTGTGAAAACAGTCAGCGTGTTATTGGCATCGTTGGCCACGATCAAGTCTGGCCAGCTATCGCCGCTGACCTCGGCCACCGCCAAATTCACGGGCGCAGTGATGGAGGTGATCACCGCGTTGGAGCCGAACCGTCCCGTGCCGTTGTTGGTGAACACCATGATGGAGGGCGTGCTGTAGTTGGCGACGATCAAGTCGGGGATGTTATCGCCATTGATGTCCGTCAAAGCGGCGGCGATTGGATTGATCCCAACCGTGAGCGTGGCGTTGGAACCAAAAACGCCGCTTCCATAAATTCCATTGTAGCCATTGGTGTAAATGGTCAGGGTGTTGCCATTGACGTTGACGCTGATCAAATCTTCCGCGCCATCTTGGTTAACGTCTCCCCACAGGACGGCCACAGGCTTGGCTCCTGTCGGCAAGGTGGCGCTGATTTGATAATTTCCATAACCAGCATTCGTCAGCACGGTCATGGTGTTATCGTTGGCATTGGCGCTGACGAGCAAGTCAGGTTTGTAATCGTAGTTAAGGTCCACTGCCGCCACAAACACCGGTCCTAATCCGACGGTCAAATCATAAGGTGGCGTAAAAAATTTTGACAGCGAACTGAACGTGCCCACCGGTCCGACCGAGCCCAGATTGAGTCCGGTCAACCCCGCGCCGTTGCCGGTGAACGCGCCGGAAAAATTGTCCGCGCTATTATTAAAATTAACCGCACCGCCGTAAGTGCCGGATACATTTGCGTTCGGAACCGTGCCACTCAACTGGCTCGCGGCCACCGTGCCGAGAATGTTGCTTGCCGTATTCGCAAACGCGGCATACGGCGCGGGCGTCAAATTCTGCAACGGACTCAAGGCCGCAAATCCACTCACGCCATCATTGAACCAAATGCGTAATTGCAAATTTGGCTGCACAAAGAGCGAGGTCGGAATCACCGTCATGTTCGCCACGGTCGCATCTCCGAGTGCAGCGAGAAATAATCCGTTCGTTACCACCGCGCTCACCGCCGCCGTCGGCTGGCTGCCTGCACTGCTCGTGCCGTCGTTGCTCCAGAAAGTTGTGAAGGACAAATTTTGCGGCGGCGCGGCCACCGTCACCGTCGGCACGCTGCTATAACCACTGCCGTTCGCGTTGATCGTGTAGCTCGTCACCGCGCCGCTCGTCAGATTCGCCGTGGCCGCCGCGCCGGAACCGCCGCCGCCGGAAATCGTCACCGCCGGTGCGCTGACGTAACCATTGCCGCCCGCGACAACATTGAGAATCGTGACAAAGCCGCCGCTCGTCGTGGCCGTCGCCGTGGCCGTGTGGTTGTTATTCGTGCTGGTGACGATGGCGAATTTGAACTGGCCGTTGCCAGTGAAATTTGTGCCGTTGCTCGTCACGCGTCCCTGATAGGTGACGACGGAGTTTTGCGCGGACACGCTTGCAAGTTAGAGGTTGAACGCGGCCAATGCCAGCAGCACGGCGGCGAGTTGAATGACTTTTGATTTCACTTTCATAAATGGATTTGTGGTTCTGATTGAATGTTTTTAGGCGGGAAAACTATAACTTATTTTCGCCGTTTGGCCACTGTGCATCTCGCGCACACCCCCTAAAATTTTTACTGACAGCGCGGTTCAGTTTTTATATTTAGGACGCGACCGCGCGGGTTTGTGGCTTGGGAACGGCTTCACTCGCACCGGATTCTTGCTTTCACGCTTTGGTTGTGGAATAAATATACTCTGATTTCTGACGGGCGACATGGAATGTCACTGCTGAATTTCGACAATGATTATGAAGAAAAATTTCAACATCGGTTGGGTCTTGGTTGCTTGGTTCGCCGCTGGCCAGTTTTATTGTTTGCACGCGGCGGATGTGCAGCGGTTTTTGTTCACAAAGGGGCAGGAGTTTGTGCAGACGAACCCAGCGGTGGTGACTAGCCTCACCAATCAGTTGCCGTTCCGCTTTGTTTCCACCGTGGATGCCACGGCTACTGACTCGGTGTTGCAGGCGCGCATCAAGCTGCCCAACCTCCAATTCCGCACGCTCACGAATGCGGGCGACGGCAATTTTGATTTCGAGCAGGGCTATAACACGAAGGCGTTGCTGGATGGAAATTATGCGGTGGGCAATTATTATATGTTCATGGTCGGCACGAATGACCACACGAACATCGTGCTGATGCCGCTCGCGGCGGAAAATTATCCAAACATCCCCAAGCTCGCAAGTTGGCCGGATTTGCAAGCGGTGGAAGCGGCGCAGCCGTTGAATCTTGCGTGGAATATTTTCACAAACGGCACGGCGAACGATTTCATCCTGCTCGACATCAGCGATACGAACGGCCTTTCCATCGTCGCTACACCGGCGATGTTTGTATCCGGTGCGCTGGATGGCACGAGCCTGACCGCGCAGATTCCGGCGGCGACGCTGGCGGACGACACGGTTTATCAAGGCACCCTGCTCTTCTTGAAACGCACGCTACTGAACACGGCGAGCTATCCGGGCGCGAACGGCGCGGCGGGTTATTATCGGCAGACGCGTTTCCCGCTGGTGACCTTGCCCACACCGCCAGACAGCGGACGTATCCAGTTTGACGCGCAAAATTATTCGGTGGCGGAAACGGCGGGCGCGGCCAACGTGACGATCACGCGGAGTGGTTCGGTGGGTGACGTGTCCGTGGATTTTACGACGCAAAGCGGAACGGCGGTGGACGGCGCGGATTATACGGGCGTGCCGACAACGACCGTGACGTTCTTGAATGGCGAAACGGTGAAGACGATGCCTGTGACGGTGATTGATAATTTCCTCCTCGACAGCAATCGCACGGTGAATCTTTGGCTCACCAATCCGCAAGGCGGCGCAGTGCTGGGCAATCGCACGAACTCGGTGCTGACGATTTTGGACAACGAAATCGCCAGGGCGGGAAAAATCCAATTCGCCACGCGCAGTAATTCCATCCCGGAGGCGGGCAGGCTCGTGACGCTCACGCTCAATCGCATCGGCGGCAGCGCAGGCACGGTCAGCGTGACGTATGAGACGACGAATGGCACGGCTATCGAGGGACAAAATTATTCGGCGACGAGCGGCACGGTGACTTTCACGCCCGGCCTCGTCACCAAGACCATCACCATTCCGATCATCAACGACACCGACTACGAATCGAACGAAGTCTTTCAAGTGAACCTGGTCAGCACGACCGGTGGCGCGGCGTTGGGAACAAATTATTTCACGAAGGTCGGAATTGTGAATGATGACTTGGGCGGCACGTTCGCGTTCAAGCAGAACAGTTATCTCACGAATGAAAATTCTACCAACTTCGTCATCACCGTCGTCCGCACTGGCGGCGTAGCGAGCGGCGTGACGGTGGATTATGCCACGGCAGACGGCTCGGCGCTGGCGGATGTGCGCTATTACGCCACGAACGGCACGCTGACGTTCGGCGCGGGTCAATTGTCCCAAACTTTTCTCGTGGGCATCACGAATGATCTCATCCCGAATGGCAATCAAAGTTTTTTTGTCTCGCTCACGAACGCCACGGGCGGCGCGAAGGTGAGCACCAACCCCGCGCTGAATACGGCAACGCTCACGATCAAAGATGACGAGTCGAGTGTGGCGTTCAGCAACACCACTTATTCCATCAGCGAGGCGGGCGGCGCGCTCGCGGTGACGGTGTTCCGCACCGGCGCATTGTTCACGCAGGTCAGCGTGGACTTCAACCTTGAGGATCTCACGACGACGGTGGGACAGGATTATCGCGCAACGAACGGCACATTGGTATTTCCGCCGAACGTCGCCGCCAAGACGTTCAGCATTGTCATCAGCAACGACACGCTCGTGGAGGGCAACGAGACTTTCGCGCTGCACCTCACGAATCCGCAGGGTGGCGTCGCACTGGGTGCGAACTCGAATGCGGTCGTGACCATCGTGGACAATGACTTCGGCGGCGCGATCCGTTTTGCGACGAACAGCTACACGGTTTCCGAGGCGGGCACGAACGCGATCATCACGCTCGTCCGCAGCAACGGCCTAGCCAGCGGCGTCACGGTGGATTTGCTCGTGGAGGACGGCACCGCGACGGCGGGCGTGGATTACTCGAACATCACGCAGACGCTCACATTCAACGCGGGCGAGACGAATAAAAAAGTTCTCCTCCCGATTTACAACAACACCATCGTGGACGGCACGCGCACCGCTTTGCTCACGCTCACGAACGCGGGCGGCGGCGGCAGCCTCGGCACGCGCACGAACGCGACGCTTGCGATCACGGACAATGATCTCGGTGGCACGATCAATTTCAGTCGCCCGGCGTATTCGCAGTTTGAGAGCGGAACGAATTTTTACATCACCGTCACGCGCGCGGGCGGCAAGGCGAGCGGCGTGACCGTGGATTATTTCACCACGGAAGGCACGGCGACTTCGGACGTGGATTACACGAACACGTTCGGCACGCTGACGTTTGCGGCGGGCGAGACGAATAAAATTATTTCCATCGGCATCATCAATGACGCGCTGCATGAAGGGAACGAGACGTTCACGCTGTCACTGACGAATGTGATCGGCGGCGCGACGCTCGGCGCAACGAACCTCACCACGCTCACCATCGTGGATGACGAATCCACCGTCGGTTTCAGCACCGCGACTTACGCGACCAACGAGGCGGCAGGCAATCTCCTCGTCACCGTCACCCGCACCGGCTCCACCCTGACGCCGGTGAACATTAGTTATTTCACCTTGGCCGATGCGACGGCGCTTCCCGGCGTGAATTTCACCAGCGTCGCCAACACGCTCGTATTCCCGGCGAATGTCAGCTCGAAAACGTTTCTCGTTCCGCTCATCAACAACACGCTCGCGCAAGGCAATGTCACTTTCTCGCTCGTGCTCACCAACGTCACCGGCGGCGCGGCCATCGGCATTCAGCAGGCCGTAGCGACGATTATTGATAATGACTTCGCTGGCACCGTCGGCTTCGCGACCACGAACTTTTTTGTCACGGACGCCGGCACCAACGCCGTCATCACGCTCGTCCGCAGCAACGGCATCGCCAGCGGCGTGACGGTGAATTTTGTGACGCAGGATGGCACGGCAACGGACGGCGTGGATTACACCAACGCCAGCCAGACGCTCACCTTCGCAGCCGGCGAGATCAGTAAAAAAGTTTTCGTCCCCGTCGCTAAAAAAACTTTCACCGACGTGAACCGCACCGTGGCGCTCTCGCTGCAATCCACCGGCAGTGCCGCGCTGGGCCGCAGTTCCGCGACGTTGAACATCGTTGAAAATAAAACCGCGCTCGGCATTGAATTCGCCGATTACTCGGCGAGCAAAACGTCCACCAACATCTTGGTGCGACTCGTGCGCTCCGGCTCGCTCACCACCTCGGTCTCGGCGACTTATGCGACCCTCAACGGCACGGCCATCGCCCCGACGGATTACAAAGCGACCACCGGCTCAATCATTTTCCCCGCGAACACGAACAGCAAAACCATTTCCATTCCCATCGTCACCAACAGCCCGTCGCCCGCCGGACGCAGTTTTAGTTTCCGCCTCTCCGCGCCTATCGGCTGCATCTTGGGGCCGATCACGAATTCCAGCATCGCCATTCAAGACAATAGTTCCGCGCCGTCAGTCATCAGTTTCAGCGCCGTGAATTTTCCCGCCAACAAGACGAACGCCAACGCGCTCGTCACCCTCACGCGCAGCGGCGGGCTGGCGGCATCCGCCTCGGTGAATATTTTCACGGTGGACGCCACGGCAGATGAGGTCAGAACTAGTGGCGCCAATGGCACGGCCACGACGGCGGCAAATGATCCTTATTTTGGAAACTCCTATGACACGAATGGATTTGGTGATTATCAGTCCATCAATCACACCGTCACTTTTCCCGCCGGCTCCAATTCGTTGACCGTTGCCATTCCGCTCCTCAACAATCCCATCGGCGGCATCCGCTCGGTGGATCGCGGCTCTAACCGCTGGTTCAACTGCTCGCTCGCCAATCCGCAGGGAACCAGTTTGCTCGGCAGCGTGACCAGCGCGCGCGTGGACATCGCAGACACGCTCAACCACGGCAGTGTGCAGTTCTCTGCCGCGAGCTACTCCGCCAGTGCCAGCAGCCTTACGCCCACCACCGGCAGCGTGGACATTATCCTGAACCGCACCGGCGGCGCGGCGGGTATTATCCTCGTTCACTTCTTGCCAACCCATTCTGGCGACACCGCGCAACCACCATTCGACTTCTATGGCATCGCCGATAACACCGAATATAACGAGGTGACTTTCGCCGACGGGGAAACGAGTAAGGTTCTGACTTTGAACTTAAATGTCTACAACACGACGTCGTATCCCAAGACAGCTCACCTGTCATACAACACGTTGCGCTTTGGAGCCGTCAGCGGTTCCATCAGCAATGCGGTTTTGACCATCACTCCGTAAGTAAAACCGTTTGAAAAAACGCCCAGCAGAGTCGCCGCTTGAATGGATCCATGCGTGTTTAGTGAGATGTAACGACTGCGTATGCGTAGAAGATTCTGCGGCGGACACGACCCGAAATGTCTTGCCCTCAATCTTGGCTCGCCCAAAATAAACCTAGCCGTTCACGCTGGTTCGTTTGCAGGCGTTCGCGAAACGGAATTCCCCCCCACGGGCCCATAGCTCAGCGGTTAGAGCAGGCGACTCATAATCGCTTGGTCCTCGGTTCAAATCCGAGTGGGCCCACCATTCTCAAACTTGAAATTGGAAATCGGAAACCTGAAGAAAACGCCGCTGCCGCCGCGTAATTTTTTCTAGGTTTCAGGTTTCAAATTTCCGGTTTCGCCTTGATTCACCGTCCCATCCAACCGCCATCCACGAGCAGAATTGCGCCGTGAATATAAGCAGCGGCTTCCGATGCCAGAAAAATTACCGGGCCTTTGAAATCTTCCACCTTGCCCCAACGCCCCGCCGGGATGCGCGCTAAAATCTGCTGGCTGCGCGCCGGATCATTCCGCAACGCCTCGGTGTTATCCGTGTCAATGTAGCCGGGTGCGACGGCGTTCACGTTCACGCCTTTGCCCGCCCATTCATTCGCGAACGCCTTCACGAGCGAGCCGATGGCGCCCTTGCTCGCGGCGTAGCCCGGCACGGTGATGCCACCTTGAAACGTGAGCAGCGACGCGGTGAAAATAATTTTTCCCGAACCGCGCGCGACCATTTCTTTGCCGATCTCGCGCGTGAGGATGAATTGCGAATTCAAGTTCACCTCGATCACTTTGTCCCAAGACTCGTCGGAATGTTCGGCGGCAGGCGCGCGGAGAATCGTCCCGGCGTTATTGACCAAGATGTCAATGCGCGGAAAATCTTTTTTCACTTGCGCGATGAAAGTGTGGAGGCTTTTCCGATCCGCAAAATCGCAGGTGTAGCCTTTGAATTTGCAGCCAAGCGCGGTGATTTCTTTTTCCACGCTGCTGCCGGGTTCGAGCGTGGCGCTGACGCCGATGATGTCCGCGCCCGCCTCGGCGAGACCGATGGCCATCGCCTTGCCGATGCCGCGTTTGCAACCGGTGACGAGGGCGGTTTTGCCGTGCAACTTGAATTGATCGAGCGTGTTCACGGTCACAGTCTGAAATAAATTTTTGCGCCGCTCAAGTCTGGCCGCAATCCGACAGTGGTTTAATTTGGTGGGGCGAGCGTCCCCGTGAGCCACTTGGTCTGGCGACGTTCGGCGCGCGAGGACGCTCGCCCCACCATGCTTACACTAACTGACTACCCGCAACCCGCCGCGCTTGCCTCGCCTCCATCTGCAGGTATCCTCGTCCGCGCATGGAATTACGCCATCTACGTTATTTTGTGGCCGTGGCTGAGAATGAAAATGTTTCGCGCGCCGCGTTGAAGCTGCATGTTTCGCAACCGGGCTTGAGCCGGCAGATTCACGACCTCGAAAACGAAATCGGTTTTCCGCTGTTTGCCCGCACCGCCAAATCCATCCAACTCACGGACGGTGGGAAAAAGTTTTTGACGGAGGCGCAAGAAATTCTGGCGCGCGTCGAAAGCGCTGTGAAAAAAGCGCGCGACGTGCACAGCCAGGAACGCAGCGAAATCCATGTGGGCTACGCGCCGTCGCTCACCGTGCAGATTTTGCCGGCGGCATTGCGAAAATTTCAGGCGCAGTTTCCGCGCAGCCGCGTGGCGCTGCACGATTTATCATCCGAGGAAATGTTGACGCAGTTGCGGGCGGGGAAATTGCAGGTCGCGCTGACCGTGCCGCCGCCGCGCGCGGCGCTGCGGGGATTGGAATTTTCCGAACTGGCGCGCTACGCACTTTGCATCGCCGTCGCGCCGAGGCATCCGCTGGCGAAGTTAAAACGCCTCACGCTCGCGCAGGTCGCGCGCGAACCGCTCATCGGTTACAGCGCGCAAGATTATCCCGAATACCACGCGAGCTTGAAAAAACTGTTCGCACCGCTCGGACGCCGTCCGCAGCTCGCCGAAGAGCACGATGGCGTGACGAGCATCATCACCGCCGTGGAATCGGGGCGCGGCTTCGCGCTGGTGCCAAGCTGCTTCGCGTGCATGGCCGGACCGCGCTTGAAAATCATTCCGCTGGAACCGCCCGGAGAAATGATTCCCGTTGGCGCGCTCTGGGATAAAAAGAAAATTTCTGCGCCCGTGGAAGAATTCATCGCCGCCGCGCGCGGTTAATGAAATATTTTCCGCACTTCAGCCCTTGCGATAAAAGTGCAGGATGATGTAGCCGAAACCGAGACCGATGAAAATGCTAAGGCCAACGGTCAGCAACAAAATCATACCCTTGCGCCGCTGTTCCCACGGTGCGCGGCGCGGATACAGAAACTTTCCCAGCAGATAGGATGGTGAATACTTGTCTTTAATGGCAACGCATTAAGCCACAATTTTTGAAAGATTCAATCACGAAGAAATTTTGTGGCCGCCGGAACTGAAATCGGATTGGCTCGCGGCTTGAATTTGTCTGCGCCCGGCTGTATCCAAAGGGCGTGGGCAAGACCTACCAGTTTGAATGTGAACTCTGCCAATACCGCGTGAAAGTTTCCGGCGGGGCAGATGCCGGCGTGGATTGCGAAGTGCAGACCGTGGTGTGCCACGACTGCCGCGAGTTGTTTGATGTGTTTACGCGCGTGCGCCGCCGCGCGACCGTCGGCGAAAAATTTAAGCCATTGCATCCAGAAATTCCCCCGCTGCAACTCCGCAGCGCACCGGCCAGTCCGCCCGGCTGGAAAACAGTTGTGCTGGCCTGCCCTGTCTCCGACCGCCATCAAGTAGAGACCTGGAAAGACCCGGGCCGTTGTCCACGGTGCGGCTGCTTTCTGCAAAAGAGCGGACTGCCGTTCAAGATTTGGGATTAATTTTTTGCGAGCACGCGCCGCCGAATTTTTTGCACGTTTTCAAAAAGAAAAACACGGCTGATTTTTCAATCAGCCGTGCTGCAAATGATTTCAATGGTTGTCAGAAACCGCCCGCGTGCGGATTTATTTTTTCGCGGCACGATTACGGCGAACCAAGCCGCCGAGCGCAAGACCGAGCGCGCCGAGCGCGACCGTCGAGGGTTCGGGCGTCGCGATACGATCATAGCCAATCGCATCCATGAGCCGCAAATCTACGGGCGTGAGCGCGTTCAACACGCCGGAACTGCTGAAGGCATTGAAGGTATCGTTTGCGCCGCTCGCCCAATCTGATATATCGCCGCCTAACAGGGCGTTGTTGTTCCAAGCCTTGAGCAGCGATGTGCCGCCATCAATCGAGAAAAACCTGCCCGCGCCATTGTTCAAACCGCGCACCCCGGCTCCGGTGTAGTGCATCAAATCCATCAACATATAGTCGGGGTTTCCGTTGAGGTTGGCTCCCATCAAACCAATGCGCCCCATGATTTCAGACATTTCGTGCATAGCCACACCGATAAAATCAATTTGACCGACGATAGCGCGGTTGTTCGGATCGTAGGTGTAAGTATATCCGCCGCCAAAAGTGAACGTCCCGTCGGAGGTCACTGCGTTGTCCGCAGTCAGCCCAATGGCTTTGGCTTCCGCCCGGCTTACAAAATAGGTATGCACTCCGCCAACGGGATCAGCCCCGGACAACGAACCACCAGCACCCGTCGCCGTCGCATCGTCTGCTGTTGTCGAATCCGCAGTCGTCCGGGCTTGGAGTTGAGCAAACGTCAAACCCGTCAGCGATGTGCTGCTCTGCCCCACCGTGGCGAAGCCGGCCACCGCCGTGATCCTGATGTTAATGTTGATGGGGTCGGAAAAATTGCTCGAGAACTGCGCGGCGGCGTAGGCGTTCGCCGCTTTCATGTCCGTAATGTTTTGCGCCGTCAAACCGGCGGCCGTGAACGTCGCGTCGGGATCGTAGTTCAGGTTGAAAATCAAAGCCGAAGCTGATCCGGCGGAAGTGAGCACGAGGCCGGTGGCAGCGAGCTGCGCCCGGCGCAACCATTTGTTTTGACGCGCGAACGTCCGAGACGGATTTGAGGGAGAGTTCTTCATAATTATTGGGTGGTTCTGTTTTTTCCTGATTGGGTAGTTTTCATTTTATGGACGAAAACCTCTTGCAATCTTTGTAACAAAAGCCTGCGAAATGGTCAATATAAAATGCCTAAAATTATCGTGCCGAAACGCTCCCGCAGCGTTCCGCACCAGCATCGCTAAAATGTGTTTCATCCGCTGCTCGCGCGAATCACCGTTAGGCTTCGTCACCCAATCGTAACGCGTTCGTAACCGGTTTGAAATTGTGCGGTGATTCAGGAACTGACATTCTCCCCAGCGTGAAGCAAAGAATTTTAGTCGTAGATGACGAGCCGGAAGCGGTGGAACTCGTGGAGTTCAATCTCAGGCAGGCCGGTTACGCCGTCTCCACCGCTGCCGATGGCGCAGAGGCGCTCAAAAAAGCTCGTTCGCAAACGCCCGATCTCATCGTGCTGGATGTGATGTTGCCGGAAATGGATGGCTTCGAGATTTGTAAAACACTCCGGCTAGATGCAGCGACGGCGAATGTGCCTATTATCATGCTCACGGCGAAAGCAGCGGAGATTGATCGCGTGCTCGGTCTCGAACTCGGCGCGGATGACTATCTCACGAAACCATTTAGTCCGCGCGAACTGCTGCTGCGCGTGAAAAAAATTCTCGCGCGTTCTGCGCCGCAGGAAAAAGCGAAGGAGCAATTGCGCTTCGGCGACCTGATGATTGACCTGCCGCGCCACATCGCGACTTGGAAAAACAAGCCGATTGAACTCACGGCCACGGAGTTCAAGCTGCTCACGATTCTCGCGCAACGCGCGGGCCGCGTGCAGTCGCGCGACCAGTTGCTTCGCGACGTATGGGAATACGATAGTGTGATTGACACGCGCACGGTGGACACGCATATGCGGCGGCTCCGCGAAAAAATTGGCGCGGCGGCGAAACATCTCGATACCGTGCGCGGCGTGGGTTATCGGTTTGTGGAATAAATTTTCTAACCACAGATTTTCACAGATGAGGGAAAATTTCTTTGCGTCACGTTTGAAAAATCTGTGTTTCATCTGTGTTTCATCTGTGGCTAAATAACTTCCGTGTGGTTTTTCTTTTTCATCGTCACGCTCGCCGCGCTCGTCGCGCTCCATTTCGGGTGGCGCGCAAAATTTCTCGCACAGCAAAATCTGGCGACTTCGGAAATGGACGTTTTCCAAAAACAGACGCAGCAGACTTCCGTGGATGCGAAGGCGCAGCAGCAAATTTTATTCAACTCCATGCTCGAAGGATTGTTGCTGCTGGATCGGAACAAAAAAATTTACCTCGCCAACCGCGCGTTCACGGAATTTTTCAATCTCAAAACGGAATTGCGCGGCAAAACGCTCGTTGAGGTTTTGCGGCTGCACGAACTCGACGGCTTGCTCCAACGCGTTGAAACCGAGCAACAGGTTTTTGGCCATGAAATAAAATTGCCGGAGTTGAGCGAACGCTGGTTGCAAGTCAACGCCGCCGTCATCACCAATTCCACCGGCGAACGCGAAGGCACGATTTTAGTTTTCCACGATTTGACGCGACTGAAACAGCTCGAACGGCAGCGCGAGGAATTCGTCGCCAATGTCAGCCACGAACTCCGCACGCCGCTCTCGCTCATCAAAGGCTACGTCGAAACGCTGCTCGACGGCGCGCGAAACAATCCTGAAGTCGCCGAGCGTTTTCTGAAAATCATCGAGCGCAACACGAACCGGTTAGATTTTTTGATCCAGGATTTGCTGACGATTTCCTCGCTGGAATCCGGGCGGATGAAATTGGAATTATCGCCGGTGAATCTTCATTCACTGGCGGAAAAAGTTTTTGGCGATCTCGCCGCCAAGGCCGAAGCCAAAAAAACTTCACTCATCAACGAACTGCCGGAACTCATTGCGAACGGCGACGTGAACCGCCTCGATCAAGTGCTCGCCAACCTCGTGGACAACGCCATCAAATACGGCGGCGCGAACGGCGCGGTGATCGTCGGCGGAAAAAAATTGGAAAATGGCGCGCTCGAAATGTTTGTGCGCGATGATGGGCCAGGCATCCCGCCAGAATCACTCGACCGCGTGTTTGAACGGTTTTACCGGGTGGATAAAGCCCGTTCGCGCGATCAGGGCGGCACGGGTTTGGGACTCGCCATTGTCAAACACATTGTCCACGCGCACGGCGGCGAAGTTTGGGCGGAGAGCGAATCCGGCAAGAGCGCGACGTTCTTCTTCACGCTCCCCGCCACCACTGCGGCTTAAACTTTTTCTTGCCTCCGGCGAAACGCTGTGGAATTGTCATTTCGTCGTTTGACGAAATAACAATCTATGCGCGAATTCATGGCCATCACCAAGGCGTTGTCCGATCCCAACCGGGTGCGAATTCTGCTCGCGCTCCGGCGCGGCGAACTCTGCGTCTGCCAGATCACCGCGCTTTTTGATTTCGCGCCCTCAACGATCTCCAAGCATCTTTCGATTCTGCATCACGCCAGGCTGATCCTTTCACGCAAATCAGAGCGCTGGGTCTATTATCGTTTGCCGGAAAAGACCGCGCCCGTCGCCGTGCGCGAAGCCCTGGACTGGGTTCACAAATCGCTCGCCAAAACGGACGAAACCAAGGCGGACGCAAACAAACTCAAAAAGATTTTGAACACCGACTTGGCCGTTATCTGCCGTCGGCAAAAATGCTGACTAATTATGAAACTACAGGAATTGAAAAAAGTCCTCGCAGCGAATCCTGCGGCGCTCGTGCGCTTCCAACTACCCAACGGTGAATTCGCACCCGCCCATGCCCACGTCACGGAAGTGGCGCGCATTGACAAACGATTTATAGATTGCGGCGGGACATTCCGGACGGATTCGCTGTGCCGGTTGCAGACGTGGTTTACCGACGATGTGGATCATCGGCTGACCGCCGGCAAACTTGCGAAAATTTTTTCCAAGGCGGAAAGCGTTTTACTGACGGATGAACTGGATGTGGATGTTGAATACGAAACCGGTTACATCACGCAATTCCCGCTCGGTTCCGTCGCCGTGGCGAACAACGAAATTATTTTTCACCTGACGGAACGGCACACGGCCTGTCTGGCGATGGACAAATGTCTGCCGCCCGTCGCTGCCCGCTCGGACTTCGATCCGATGAAATTTAAGTTCACAGAAACGCCGTCAGCCCCGAAGTGCTGCGCGTAAAAAGCTGATGCCATGAGCCACTAACCCGCGCCCAAAGCCGACAGTTTGAATTATGAAAAAGAAAAAAGTCTTGTTCGTTTGCATCCACAATAGCGCCCGCAGCCAGATGGCCGAGGCGTTTCTGAACCAGATCTGTGGCGATGAATTTGAAACGCAGAGTGCGGGACTGGAGCCGGGAAAATTAAATCCCGTGGTGGTCGAGGCGATGCGGGAAACCGGCATTGACATTTCCGGCAACCAGACCAAGTCGGTGATGGATATCATCAAGTCTGGCCAGCTTTTTTCCTGCGTCATCACTGTTTGCGACGAGGCGAGCGCGGAGCGTTGCCCGATTTTTCCCGGCGTAACCACGCGCTTGCATTGGGGTTTTCCTGATCCGTCGAGTTTTCAAGGCACGCCGGCGGAAAAACTGGCGCAGACGCGCACCGTCCGCGACACCATCAAACAAACAATTTCAGCTTGGTGCGCGGAAGTTTGCGCGTGAAAAACTTTGGCCACACGCCGTTTTTACGCTTCTGGAAAATTCGGTTTAGCCACAGATGGACACAGCTGAAACACAGATAAGAAAAGCATCCGCAGATTTATGTAGGCAAAAAAAAATCTGCGAAAACCTGTATTATCTGCGGATAAAATATTTTCCCCATCTGTGTTTCATCTGTGGCCATCTGTGGCTGATACTTCAGGAAATTCCTTTTTAGTCATGCGGAAACATTTTACAGTGTCGGCATGGTTCATGTAGGCATCGGTTATGACGTTCATCAATTGGTCGCGGGGCGCAAGCTCGTGCTCGGCGGCGTGGAGATTCCGCACTCGAAAGGTCTCGACGGCCATTCGGATGCCGATGCGCTGATGCACGCGATCTGCGATGCAGTGTTGGGTGCGTTGGGCGAAGAGGACATCGGCCATTTTTTCCCGAACACTGACCTGCGTTGGAAGGGCGTGCCGAGTAAAATTTTTCTGGAAGAAGCCGCGCGCATCGTGGCGCTGCGAAATGGAAAGATTATTAACGTGGACGCCACGGTGATCGCGCAGGAGCCAAAAATTTATCCGCACATCGCGGAGATGAAACGCTGCATCGCCGCCGCGCTGGATGTTTCCGAAAAACAAATCGGCGTGAAAGCCACGACGAATGAGCTGATGGGTTTCATCGGCCGTGAAGAAGGCATCGCGGCGATGGCCGTGGCCAGTGTGGATTTCTAAAAAAGTTATGAGTTATGAGTGATAAGTATTTTTGCGCGAACGCGAAACTTGCTTGCTCATCACTTGTCACTCATCACTCATCACTAACTTATGCCTAAGGCCGAAATTGCTTGGAAACGCGTCACCGAGGACGGTGAGAAACTGCAGGTCTATGCCCAGCACATCGGGCGCGATTATCATTTTTTCCATCGCGCCAAGCGGTTTGACGTGTGGCAGCGCGTGAAGGAACCGCCGCTGGAGGATTGGTTGGAGTTGCTCGACTGCGTGCAGCGGCTCGTGAACCGCCGCCGCTACCAGCCGAGTGATGAGGAGATTTTGCGCCGCCAAATCCGTGAACGTTTTCCCGAAGCAAGTGTTTGAGCCAAATTTTCAGGAGCGACGACGGGCGGAAAACAAAATGTTTTTTCGTCGCACACCTTCCAGCAACACGACGACGAGGAGATAGAGAATCAAGCGCATGGCGGTGTTCCACAATTGGATGTCCCACGGCTGGTAGCCGGGATCGGGGCGTTGCAACGCTGGCCCGATCAATGCCGCCAGCACGGCGGCGGCGGCTCCCCAACGCCAGTTCAAGGCGAGCGTCAAAATCATGCAGGGCGTCAGATAAAATGGCAGCATCAGCATATTCGGAGTGGTCAGCACATCAAACACCGCTACGGAAATAAAAAATAAAACCGTCACGGCAATGACCGGCCAATTGCCCGCGATGGCCTCGATGGGCGTTTTTTGGGTGGTCGGTAACTGTTGCGAGCTGCGCAGGACGCTTTGCTGGCCGATGCGGTCGAAGAGCGTGACAATGATTTGAAAGATGGCCATCCGCATCGCCGTGTTCCAGCAAATGACCTTGAAGCTGGCGAAATGCGGATTGAAGCAATAAAAATACATCGAGCCAAAAACCACACTGAATTGGGCGACGAGCGTGGCCAGCCGCCGGTCGGTCTTCAACGCCATGATAATAATCGGCACCAGATAAAACGGGGAGAACATCAGGTGCGGGTCGGTGAGCAGTGGCAGGTTGGCCACGCCAAAAATCCACGCCAGCGACAACATCATGGCCAGCCAGTGTTTTTTGAACTGCGCCGCAAACGGCGGGCGAGATTGCGGGGAGAGGCTCGGTTCCCAAAACAGATTCGCCAGATTGGTGAACGCGTATTTGATTTCGCCCATGACGCCGACGGGTTGCGCCACGGGCAAAATTGGATTGCCTGACAAAGGTTTTCCAACTGGAAGCGCGACGACTGGCGGCGTGTGTTTCCACTGCCATTGCTGCCAGAGCAATTCAAATAACTGTTCAGTTACTTGCCGTCCTTCCTCCGGCTGCACCACATATTTTTCGTGGAGCAGATACGCGAGCAGCAGCGGTTCAACGAGGTCACTGATGCCAGCGGTCTGCGCGTATTTCTGAAAACGCGCGGACTGGATGAAGTGATCCAGCTCGGCGGCGACGCGCTCCGGCGAATGACGTTTCACCAAAATGGCTGTCTGCACGATGAAATGAAACCAATCCCACGCGGGGATGCCTTGCAGTTGGCCGCGCTCCCAATCGAAAGCCTGAATGTTTTCCAGATTCGTCATCCGCACATTCCACGGCGTGAAATCGCCGTGATACAGTGTGGGGCAAACTTTTTTTCCAGCCAAGGCGGCGCGTAACGCAGCCCAAACGTGCGGCTCATTTTGGATCGCGGCGGCATCTAATTCCTTCCAGTTCGGAAGCTCTTCCAGCGGCACAGCGACATCGGCGAGCAGCCAGGCGTGGAATAGTTTTTCGATGCCCACATCATTGGTCAGGCTCTGGCCGGGAAAATAGGCGGTGGCAAATGCGCTCAACGAATTCGTCTTGATTTGGCCGGTCAACGTGGTGCAACCAATCGTGGCTTTGGGCAGTTGCGCGAGGATGTCCGCCTCGCGTTCGGTCGCCGCGCGGCCTTCGAGGTTGAGGCCGATTTTGACAACGCGAATGGGACGCCCGGCGGCATCGCACAACAGCACCACCACGCGGGAAGTTTTGCCGGCGATACCGCCAAACTTGATGGCGGGCGTCGGCAAGTCCGAGGCGGACTGACCGGATTGTTCGGCAAAAAATTGCAGCAACGCGGACGACGCTTCCGCCTCGGCATTGACCGCGCCGAGCAACGCCCGCGCCGGAGTGCGGAACATCACGGGCAGCAGCGAACGCCACAAACGCGCCAACGGACGTTGCGCGGAATACAGTTCCAAACTGAAGCGAATGTTTTCGGCGGCGTCCGGCAGCAACAGGAACGGACGCCGTTTCCGTTGCACAAGCCGCCAAGAAAATTTCACCGGCGCACGATGCTTTTCATCGCTGGCGAACAGCGTCGTGATGGTGGGCAAGACGTTATCAAACATGGCAAATCAAAGAGGGCGGCACACAAACAACATATCAATGGCGTAATCATTCCAAGAGTGTTCACCGGCCAGCGCGCCATCGGCGGCGGCGGCCAGTTTTCTCAACGGGGTGCGATACAACGTCGGCGGCAAGATGCCAAAACCAAACTGGCGCACAATCTTAAAACCGCTCGCCCGTAGTAACTGCTTGGTTACTACGGGCGACATCTCGTTGAGCATCGCGCCGGATGGCTGCGAACGCTCGCGCCAGCGCCGCCAGACAATCGCCGGATGCCGCAGCGAGCGGGAATTGCCGTGGACATTCACGATGAGTAATCCATTGGGTTCGCTGACGACTTCGCGCAACCGCCGTAAAATTTTCGCCCGGAGTTCCGGCTCCACGT
Source organism: Limisphaerales bacterium (assembly GCA_025360325.1). Classification (GTDB taxonomy): domain Bacteria; phylum Verrucomicrobiota; class Verrucomicrobiia; order Limisphaerales; family UBA11358; genus UBA11358. The sequence continues at coordinate 18,337 of JANYCI010000105.1, forward strand.
TTAGCAAAAAACGGAAGGCGGTGATGAGGTCGTATTTGTTTTGCAACAATTCCGGTTGCGAAAGAATGTCGCCGACTCGTAACTGCGCGGCGCGACATTTGCCGCGCGCGACGGCCACCATGTTTTCGGAAATATCAATACCCTCGGCGGTGTCCACTTGGTTTTCCAGCGCGGAAATGACGCGACCCGTGCCACAGGCAAAATCGAGCAGGCGGATGGGGCGGGAATGTTGTTGCCGGAAATCAGCGAGGATTTTTTCGACCACGGGCCGTTGCCGATTCCAGATGCAGGAGGCATAGCTGCCCTCGCCGTATTCCTTGGATTCGTAGTCGGCGACGGACGTTGAATCCTGAAAACGTTCTGAATAACTGGTCGTCATGTTTGCGGGTTGAAAAATCTGTCTGATCAGACGGCTTATTTGTAAAAGTGTTACACGCGCCGTTCATCCTGACAATTGCCAATTTGATTTCGCCACGCGTCCACTGAATTGGCGATGGCGTTTCCCGCGCCAAACCGATTTAATTTCGTCATGCACAAACCTTTTCCTGCGCTCGTCGCACTTTTCATTGGCGCAATTTTATTTTCCGGCTGCACCGCGATAAAAAATTCCGCTGCGCCCGCTGCGTTTCAAAATTTTCCCACCAACTGCGAACCGCGACTCATCGGCGAACGCATTTGCGCCAATTTTCTCCCGCGCAAAATCTACTACAACAGCGATCACAAAATCGTTTATCCCGAAGTCTGCGCGGCGTTTGGCGCACTACGATTCGCCCATGTCGCAGGCGAGGCGGCGTTGCAACAAAAGCTCATTGACCGCTACGCCTTCATCCTCACGCCCGACGGCGGCAACTCCGTGGCCACGAATCGCCATGTAGATTTCCACGTCTTCGGCGTGCTACCGCTGGAAATTTATCTCGTGAGCGGCGATAAAAATTTCCGCGATTTCGGCCTGCGGATGGCGGACGATCAATGGGTCAATCCTCGTGCCGACGGCCTCTGCGAAGAAACGCGTTGGTGGGTGGATGATTGTTTCATGATCGGGAGTTTGCAGATCCAGGCCTTCCGCGCCACGCACGACGCAAAATACGCTGACCGCGTCGCCACCGAACTCGCCGCCTATCTCGACAAGTTGCAGCAGCCGAACGGACTATTTTTTCACGCAGATGTTTCGCCGCATTTTTGGGGACGCGGCAACGGCTGGTTTGCCGCCGCGCTCGCGGAAGTGTTGAGTTCGCTCCCGCCCGAACATCCGAAATACGCCCGCCTTCTGGCCGGTTACAAAACCATGATGACCTCGTTGAAAAAATACCAAGCGCCGTCCGGCCTCTGGCGGCAACTCGTGGACAACGACCAAGCGTGGGACGAAACGAGCTGCTCCGCCATGTTCACCTATGCGCTCATCACCGGCGTGAAACACGGTTGGCTCGACGCGAACGAATACGGCGACGTGGCGCGCCGCGGCTGGATTGGTCTGTGCAGCAAGCTGGATGCGAACGGTGCGTTGCGCGATGTGTGCGTCGGCACAAATCAGAAAGATGACACGCAGTATTATTTGGATCGCCCCCGCGCCACCGGCGATTTGCACGGGCAAGCTCCGATGCTCTGGTGCGCGGCGGCGTTGCTGGAGCAATCCGGGGGGAAATAACCGGACGCAATTGCTGCCGCTTCAATTCGTCACGCTGTAACGAATGCGGAAAAATTGCGGGTTGAGTTGCAACGGAAAAGCAGCTTGCAGCAACGAACTCGCGCCGAAATTTTGCAGCACATTCACGGATAACGGCGGCACGTTCGTCCAGTTCAACAAATCGCCCGCCGCCTGAAACTGCCGGCCAACATTGCCGAGCGCGTTGCGTTCCTGAAATTGAAACGTGAATTGTCCGCTCACGATTGCGCCCCGCACCACGGCATTCATCGCGTCGGCCACGCTGGGATTTCCGCCCACGGAAAATTCCAAAAGGTTCGGCACGCCGTCGCCGTCAGGATCGGCGACATAAATTCCCACCGCTGAATTCGTCAACTGTGCGTCAGTAAAATTATTAAGCGACCAGTCGCCAAAAGTTCCCGGCTGCGCGCGCTCGAAGAAATTTAATTCGGCGAGCTGCAACGTGCGCGGATTGACCGTGGTGCCGTTGTCGTAAGCTCCCGTCACGACGATGACGGCGTTCGTGGCATAGACAAGCGAAGCCAATTTTACGTCCAATGTGGTGAGTGCGAAGCCGGTGCCGGACCAGAAATTCGAGCCGCTCGTCGGCAGGCCACTCGCGGGAATCGCGCTGTTCACGTTGCACCACAGCTGAAACGTGTAGGGGCCGTAGCCGCTATTGACGTTACGCGGCGTCTCCATGAATTCGGAAATCGCCACGGGACGCGGAAAATTCACCTGCAACCATTCCGCGTGATTCGTCGGGCCGTAGAGCGAAACCCAAAAAGTTGAGCTGTTGTTGTCCACGGCGTTCGTCGGCGGATACGTGGCGCTTTGCGTGGACGAGGCGGTCACACTCGCGATGCCAAGTTGATACGGCGGATAACTTGGATTCGTCGAGACGAGCGAGACGAGCGCGGAAATTTGCGCCGGGCCGCCCGCCGCCGGAAAACTCAACGTGGCATTCGTGCCGGAAATATTCCAACTGATTTGCGCGGCGAGATTGGAAGTTTGCAACGCGCTCTTGCCGGGAAAATAAACGGCGTAACGCGGCGTGAGCGAGTTCGTCGGATAAAACGCGAGGGTGTCTTCGGACGCGCCGAGCCGATTGTAAGTCGTCACGGCGGTATAATTAAAAAATCCTGCCGGACCGGACGCGAGACCGTAATTACCGCTCACGCAAATCCAATTGTTCGTCACATTTTTAACCGTGCCGCTGCGGCTCGTGATCGTCGCATTGCCGCTATTCCATTCGAGCAAACGCGCGTTGCCGCAGAGCGGATCGTTCTCGATGCCGGTGCTGAAACTCGCCGCCGCGCTATTCGCAAAACCGTTCACGGGATTCGGCACTTCGATGATGCCCACGCTGTCGCCGGTGTTGTTAAAATAAATTTCCGTGCTGCCGTTCGCGCCGTTGGTGAGTTGCAACTCGGCGACGAAGCCATTTGCGTTCGTGACCAGACTCACGAGCCGCGCGCCCGTCGGTGTGCCCATCGCGCCGAGACCGATGATGCCCGGCAGGCGCGGCGTGGTGATGATGGTGTTCGACGGAAACGCCGCGCAGACCGGTTCAATCGTCGCCATGATGCGCGCGGCGGAACCGTTCGTCTGCGGGCCGTAGTTGATGGTGACGAAACCATTCGTGCCGCGCGAAGTGAGGACGGCGACGTCCGTTAAATTTTGCAGCGCATGCGACGGCGCGGTGGAAACGCCGTTCGGAAAATCTGCGTTCGCCCAGTGCAGCCACGAAATTGCGACGCGACGCGCCTCGACGGCTTCGCGATAAAATCCGCCGCTGCTCGGCCCGACGAACGTGCCATCGCCATTCACCTGCTGGCGATAGCGCGTGACTTGCGCGAGCCGGTAATCCGCCCAACGCGCCACGGGATCGTTGAAATGCGACGCCATCCACGCGATGAAACTGTATTGCTCGTAGTCGTGCAGTTCCCAATCGAGACCGGCGGGATAAGCAAAATCGCCAGAGTCCATGACCATGCCGCTCATGTTGTTCGTCCAGACGGCCATGACGTTGTGCTCGGCAAACGGCGTGAACTGCGCGGCCATATTCGTGTTCGCGAGCTTCGCCATCAGCAGTGAATCGCCGGACGACATCCCCGCGACCATCTCGTAAGTCGG
>JANYCI010000142.1 GCA_025360325.1 Limisphaerales bacterium
GATCGCCAATGCTGCCAGTCGCACCGCCCGCGAGCGCGATCGGATGATGACCGAGCAACTGGAACCGTCGCAGCGCGAGCAGCGGCACGAGGCTGCCGACGTGCAGCGAATCCGCCGTGGGATCGAAGCCGCAATACAGCGTGATGGGAGCGGAAATTTTTTTCGTCAATTCTACCGTATCGGTGCAATCCGCAATCAGGCCGCGCCACTGCAATTCTTCAATGATGTTCACGACGGCAGAATAAATCGCCGGAGCCGAAATGCCAATTTCCAATTGGGTCGAATCTTACTGGTTCTCCTGCTCGTCCTCGTCCTCGATTTTTTGCTTTCGATTACGATTACGAGGACGACTACGAGGACGAATAAAAAACTTTGGACTTCGGGCTTTGCTCTTTAATCTTCGCGCGTGTCAAAAATGCTGAAAGCCTCCGGGGCGATGGCCGCCGCGACGTTGTTGAGCCGCGTGCTCGGCATGGTGCGCGTGATGGTCTATGCCCGTTTCATGGGCGATGGGCCGGCGGCGGGCATTTTCACTTACGCTTTTCAAATCCCAAATCTTTTCCGGCGGCTGCTCGGTGAAGGCGCGTTGACGGCGGCGTTCATTCCACTCTTCAAAGAGAAAGAAAAAAATCACGGCGAAGTCGAAATGTGGAAAGCCGCGAACGCCGTCATCTCCGGCCTCGTCATCGCCGCGAGCGTCATCATTGCGCTGGTGATGCTTGGTATTTCGCTGGCGCTCGCCGCGCATGAATTCAGCGAAAAAACCACGCTCATGCTCCAACTCCTGCGCGTGATGTTTCCGTATATGTTATTCGTCTGCCTCGCGGCGGTGCTGATGGGAATGTTGAACGCGCGCGGCCATTTTTTTATTCCCGCGATGGGCGCGACGACTTTGAACGTCGTGATGATTTTATCCGTGCTGTGGCTCGCGCCGAAATTCGGCGTCAATTTGCCGGATGAAAAAAAACTGCCGGTGCAAATTTTTGCGCTCGCTTACGGCGTGCTGGTCGCGGGACTCGCGCAAGCCGCGTTTCAAGCGCCAACGCTCTGGCGTGAAGGCTTTCGTTACCGCTGGGTTTCGCCATGGAAAAATGAAACCGTCCGCCTCGTCGTCACGCGGATGATTCCCGGCACCATCGGCGTCGCGTCGTTTCAGCTCAATGTTTTTTTGGTGCAGAGCCTCGCGTATCACATCAACCCACAGATTAATGCCTCCTTTGAATACGCCGTGCGCCTCATGGAATTGCCGCAGGGAATGTTCGGTATTTCGCTCGCGACGTATCTGTTGACGAGCTTGAGCGCGCTGGCGATTGATAAAAATTTTCCCGAATTCCGCACGCAACTCCGGCAAGGCATCGGCTCGCTGCTCTTTGCAAATCTGATTGCCGCCACGCTGCTCTTCGTGCTGGCCGAACCGATCATCCGGCTGCTGTTTGAACACGGCGATAAATTCACCATCGCCTCCACGCAACGCGCCGCGTTTGCCCTCGTCTGCCTCGCGCCGGGACTCGTCGCGTTTTCCACCGTGAATGTTTTAGCGCGGGCTTTTTACGCGCTCGGCGACACCAAGACGCCGATGAAAATTAGCCTCGTTTGCATTGCGCTCAATTTCGTCATGGCCGCGCTGCTCATCGGACCACTCAAGCAAGGCGGACTCGGCATCGCCAACACCGCCACTTCCGTCATCAATGTTGGACTACTCTTTTTCGCGCTGCGGAAAAAACTCGGTAAGTTGGAAATGCAATCTCTGCGCGCCACCTTGCGCCCGCTCACGCTCGCGGCCTTGCTCGCGGGCGTCATCGCGTGGTGCGGCTGGCATTCGTGGGAAAGTCATTTTGGCCATGCCACCATTGGCCTAAAACTCGGCGCGGTATTTGTGCCAGCGGGAATCGCAGGGGGAATTTACTGGCTCGCCGCGCTCGCGTGCAAAATTCCGGCGGCGAAGGAAATGACAGAGTTTGCGCTGGCGAAATTTAAGAAACGGATTTGAACAGGAGCAAACCGAGGAAACGGAGTGAAAAAATGTTTCAACAAAATCCGCTGTTTCCTCCTGTTCAAATCTTTACCGTTGCCAGCCAGCCGTTGTCACCGAACTGCGACTTAAATTTCTCCGCCAGATTTTCCGCTGCCACGAGATTTTCCGCGATGGCAAAGGTCGTCGAACCGCTGCCAGACATAAGTGAAACCAGCGCGCCATTCTCGCGCAGAAAATTTTTGTAGAGCGACAGCACGGGGAATTTATCAAACGCCGGGGCTTCGAGGGAATTGTAAATTTCTCCCGCCGCCGTTTGCAAATCGCCCGTTTGCAGAAGTGAAACAAGTTTTTGTGCGCGCCCAGTTTGGCCGTTCAACGCTTCAGGAAAGCGCGCCAAGTTTTGATACGACCACGGCGTGGAAATGCCGAAGCCCGGATGGCTCAGGAGAAACGCCTTGCCCGCGAGCGCCGGAAAATTTTCCAGCGTCGAAACTTTTTCGCCGCGCCCCGTGGCGAGACAAGGCTGGTCGTAGAGAAAAAACGGAATGTCCGAGCCGAGCGTCGCCGCGATGGAATCAAGCGCCTGAATTGGAAGTGGCGAGCCGAACAGTTCGTTCATGCCCAGCAGCGTGGTCGCGGCGTTGCCGCTGCCGCCACCGAGTCCCGCCGCGAGCGGAATGTTTTTTTGCAGATGAATCCGAACGCCCGCGCGCAAATTATGCAATTTCAAGAACGCATCCGCCGCGCGATAGACGAGATTTTTTGAATCCGTTGGCAGTTCCGCATGGTTGCAGGAAAGTTGAATTCCCTCACCGCCGCGTTCGAGGCTGATTTCATCGAACAGGTTCACCGGCTGCATGACGGTTTCCAATTCGTGAAAACCGTCGGCGCGCTTGCCGAGAATGTTCAGCAGCAGATTAACTTTGCACGGTGATTTTTTTTCGAGGCGCATCGGCAGTTCACGGCGCATCTTTCAAAATCGCCAAGAACTGTTTCATCGCCGGCGACAACACTTTGTTCTTTTTGTAGATGGCCGCAAGCGGGCGAAAAAAGTCGCCGTCGTCAATGCCCACCGAGATCAACGTTTGCTTGGCGATTTCCTGTGTGACGGTGCCGAGCGGCACGATGGAGATGCCCGCGTCAATTTCGACGGCGCGTTTCACGGTCTCAACGTTGTCGAATTCCATGACGTGCTTCACCTCGACATCGTGCTCCTTCAAAATTTTATCGAGCGCCTTGCGCGTGGGGATGTCCGGTTCAAAACCGATCATCTTCTGCCCGGCAAGCTGCTTGAGCTTGATGGCTTTTTGTTTTGCGAACGGATGCTGCGGATGGCAGATGAGCACCAGCGGTTCCTTGCGGAGCGGCACGATTTCGATTTTGGAATCTTTTACCGGATACGCGACGAGGCCGAGATCCACGACATTGCTCAACACATCGTCGTAAACCTGGTTCGCGCGGCGATACTCGACGTGGATATTCACCGTCGGATAGCTCCGCATAAATTTTTTGATATACGGCGGCAAATCGTGCAGGCCGATGGAATAAATCGTTGCCACGCGAATCGTGCCGCCGATGATGTCCTTCAATTCCGCCAGCTTGTTGTTCAGTGAATCATAAGCCTGAATGATTTGTTTACTATAATCGTAAAGCACCTGACCCTCGCGCGTAAGGCGAAATTTTTTCTTGCTGCGTTCGATGAGCAGTGACTTGAACTGACGTTCCAACGCGCTGATTTGCTGACTCACAGCGGATTGCGTGACGTTGTTGACCTGCGCGGCCTTGGTAAAACTTTCCGTCTCGGTCAGGTCGCAGAACACTTTCAAACTTTCAATTTGCATAAGAAAAATTAACCAAAAGAAATGCCCCCTGTCAACACCGGTCAAGGATAACTGGCGGTCAAGCTGGTTGATTTTTTACGTTCACCGACAACGCCACCTTGACCTTGCTCAAAAGTTGCCGACTCGTGAACGGCTTCTGCAAATAGTCCGCGCCGTTTTTATTTTCCGCCGGCATGAGGTAGCCGCTCATGCACAACACCGGCACCCGGATCGCCGCGCGCCGGATGTGTTCCACCAGTTCGCGTCCGCCCATGCCCGGCATCACCAGATCGGTGATCAGCATATCCACGCTCACGCCAGGCCGCGCGAGGAAAGCCAGCGCGCCCTGCCCGCTGCTCGCAGTCAAAACTTTGTAGCCAAACTCGGATAAAATGGTTTCGGCCATCGCCAGCACCAGTTCCTCGTCATCCACCACGAGGATGGTTTCTGATCCGCGCAAATCCTGTTCCGGGCTGGCCGCCGCGCGGATGAAATTTTTTTCCGCCGACAGATAAACGCGCACGGAAGTGCCCTGCCCCGGCAAACTGGAAATCGCCACGCCGCCGCCATGGTTCGTGATAATGCCATACACGAGCGCCATGCCGAGACCGCGATGCGGCGGTGTTTTCGTGGTGAAAAACGGCTCGAAAACGCGTGTGGAAATCTCCTCCGCCATGCCGAGGCCGGTGTCCGTGATGCCCACGCAAACGTAAAGTCCCGCCGCCAGCGACACGTTGCGGTCCTGTGATGGCGCGGACAATTCCACGTTGCGCGTCTCCACCGCGATGAGTCCGCCTTTGCCGGGCGCGAACGACTCCACCGCGTTCTCAAAAATTTTCGTCAGCGCTTGTTGCAATTTCGCCTCGTCAAATCGCGAACCGAACAACGCTGGTTCCTGCGTCAGCCGCCAGTCAAATTTTTCGCCGTGCGCGTTGCGGAAAAAATCCGCGCACCGGCTCACGACTGAATTCAAATTGCCCGGCGGCGTCTGGCGCGGCTCTTTTTCCTTGCGGCTGAACACCGCCAGCTCCGCCGAGATTTCCGCCGCGCGCACCGAAGATTTTTCCACCTCCAGCAACGACTGCCGCCACGGATGCCCCGGCTCCGCCTTGTCCAGCAACCGCGACGTATGCGCCAGCACGCCCGTCAGCGCGTTGTTCATGTCCAGCGAAACCGTGCGCGCCAGTTGCATCACGCAATCCAGCTTTTGTTTCAAAACCGCGTCACCCGTCCCACCATCGGCCTGAATGAGCAGCGGCGAAGTCGGCGAGTTATTGGGAACAATTTTTTTAGCTGGCAGCGGAATTTCTGACGGCAAGAACAGTTGCAGTAGAAAATTTCTGCTACTTCCGTCCGCGATGGAAGTAATCGCGGTGCAGAAATTTTTTAACTGACCGGACGGGGCGCGAAATTTCAAATCCGAACTCACCGTGGGCGAACTTTCCCACAGCACGAAAAAATCTGCCACCGCACAGCCATTTTCCGGCGGCCAGAAATCGGCCAGCAACGGCCGCGCACCCGCCATCGCCACGCCAAAAAAATCCCGCGCGGCCGCGTTGGCAGCCACCACCACGGCCTCGGTGTTGACCAGCAACACCGGCCACGCCGCCGATTCCAGCGCAGTTACAATTTCAACTTTCATCCGTCGAACAGACCAGGAGGTTCATTATTTTTTGCAAGCTCAAGGAACCAGCGTGAATGCCGACGGCAGCAGCCCCTTCACCGTGAACATTTTTATCTTTTTCAAATCATCGCTGTCCGCGATGAACACTTTTGCGTCCGGCGCATATTCGCGCAGCAACTGGCGGCACGCGCCGCACGGCATCGGCCCGCCAGCGCACCGGGCCACGACGGCGACCGCCACGAAATTTTTCTGCCCGTCCGTCAGCGCTTTGAACAGCGCGATGCGTTCCGCGCAGCACGTCAGACCATAGCTCGCGCTCTCCACGTTCGCGCCGCCGATAATCTCACCCGACTTCGTGAGCAGCGCCGCGCCAACTTTGAATTTGGAATAAGGCGAGGCCGAACCCAGCCGCGCCTTGGCCGCCGCCGCCACGAGTTTTTTGGAATCAATTTTCACAAATTTATTTTGCCACAGAGACACCGAGAACACCGAGAAGACGAATTAAATTCTT
>JANYCI010000147.1 GCA_025360325.1 Limisphaerales bacterium
GCCGTCGCCTCGATGAGCGCGCGATAAACTTCGGCGGGCGTGGAGTAAAGTGTCTGGCCGATGAGCAAGCCGGTGAGGCGTTGGTCCACGAGCACGGTGCGATTGCCGTTGTTCCAGTCGAGCGCGAGCAAGCCGCTTTCGCCGGGCTGAAGTTTCAGCGCGGCAATGGAAAGGTCTTCATGCGTGGCGGAACGCCGATCTCCTGATCGGCTCGTTGGTGTTTTGGAACTGGCCGATCGGGAGATCGGCGCTCCGGGTTGAATGTAATTCACGAGCCAGTTGAACAAATCGCCGACCGCCGATTGTCCGGCCTCGATGCCGAAATAACCGGGCAACACGCTGCCGTCCACGATGCCGCAAACGCCGGGCACATCCGCGAGCTTCGCGGTGTTTTTCTGCACGCTGATGTCGCAGGTGCTCGTGCCGATGATCTTCACCAACGTGCCGGGCTTCACGCCCGCGCCGATCGCGCCGGTGTGCGCGTCAAACGCGCCGACGGTCACGGGAATTCCCGCGAAAAGTCCAGTGCGCTTGGCCCAATCCGCCGTGAGCGTGCCGACGGCGGAATTCACCGCGCGCACGCGTTTGGGCAAACGATCGCGCAACGCGCCGAGTTTCGGATCGAGCTTCGAGAGGAATTGTTTGTCGGGATAACCGCCCCACGACGCGCTATACATCGCCTTGTGCCCAGCAGCGCAGATGCCGGCGATGAACTTGTCGGGATGCAACGTGTCCGTCAGCGCGGCAGGAACAAGATCGGAAAGTTCAATCCACGAATGTGCGGCGTTGAAAACTTCCGGTGCGGCGCGCAGGCATTTCAGAATTTTGCTGAAAAACCATTCACTCGAATAGGTGCCGCCGCACTTGGCGAGAAATTGCGGGCGCATCTTTTTCGCGAGCGCGGTAATCTCGACAGCTTCGGCGATACCAGTATGGTCTTTCCACAGCCACGCCATCGCAGCGGGATTATTGGCAAATTTTTTCTGGAACACGAGCGGCTGACCGTCCTTGCCGACAGGCAGCGGCGTGCTGCCTGTGGTGTCCACGCCGATGCCGATAACTTGGGCGGCGTTAAAACCTTTGACGGATTTCTTCGCCGTGGCGAGCGCCTGCTTGATGGTGACTTCGGCACCCTTCAGATAATCCGCCGGATGCTGCCGCGCGAGATTCGGGTCGCGTGAGAGAATAACGCCGGCAGTGCCGTGCGAATAACCCCAGACTGCGGCGGCGATTTCCGCGCCGTTGGCGACATTGACGATTAGAGCGCGAACGGAGTTCGTGCCGTAGTCCAGACCGATAGTGTATTGATTAGCCATATTAGTTAGTGATTTTAAGTCGCAGCACCGTCAGTGAATTTGCCGGGAACGCATGTTCAAACTTCGGCGCACTGATTTCAATTTTGGATTCCTGCGGAAATACTTTCTGCGGTTCAGCGAAAGAATTTTCATCCAGCAAACCGCCGCTCGTAAGCATGATCACGTCGGCGGACGAAGCAATTTTTCCCGCGCCAGAAAAATTCAACGCGATGGTCGCGGGCGACTTGCCGCCGTTCACAACTTTCATAATGATTTCGCCGGACGCAGCATCACGCGTGGCGGAGGCGTAAAGTTTTTCCGCGCCCGCTGCATCAAGCGTCGTCGGCAATGCGACGTCGCCGGGATTATTGGCGAACATTTTCTGCACATAGTAATTCGGCGTGCCATAGCTGCGCAGATTGTCCGTCCAGATGAGATTCGGCGTCCATTGCCACGCATCAATGTGCGCGAACAGCGGCGCGTAGCTCGCCATGCGGACGACATCGCCGTTACGTTCGAGGCCAGTCATGTAAGCGGCCTCGGCGATGGCGCATTCAAGATTGTTGCGATTCTCCACGCTCACGACCTTGTCGCTCTGCGCGGCGTATTCGCCGAAGAAAACTTTCGGGCCGTTGCGATCGTAGTTGTCGTAGCGATGCGTGTTGTTGAAGAACCAATCGGGTTTTGCGTAACAATGTTCGTCCACGATGTCCGCGTGCAGCTCGCGCAATTTCGGCCACGCGTATTTGAAATGCGCGTCGTCGGGAAACGGCCCGGCGCTGGAGACGAGTTTGATTTCGGGATGCTGCGCCTTCAGCACCGCGTGAAATTTTGCGTAGCGTTCGAGGTAAGGCGCATCCCAATTTTCATTGCCCACGCCCATCATCGTCATGTTGAACGGTTCAGGATGTCCCATCGCCACGCGCTTCGCGCCCCAAGTCGTATTCGCCGAACCGTTGGCAAATTCAATCAAGTCGA
>JANYCI010000220.1 GCA_025360325.1 Limisphaerales bacterium
CATCGGTGCCGCTGCGCCGTGGTCGGTGCCGCCATTCGCATTTTCGGCGACGCGCCGACCGAATTCGCTGAAGGTCATCACGAGCACGCGGCCCATGTTGCCTTGCGCCTTCAAATCGTCGGTAAAAGATTTCACGGAACCAGCGAGATCGCCAAGCAAGCGCTGCTGCGAGCCGAGCTGGTTTGTGTGCGTGTCGTAGCCGCCTTGTGAGACGTAATAAATCCGCGTGGCGAGTCCGCCGCCGATGAGCTTCGCGACGAGCTTGAGCGAATTACCGAGCTGCGACGCGGGATACTCCGCCTGATTTTGCACGCGCGCGGCGATGGCGCGAACCTCGTCGGAACTATGCTGCGCGTCGAGCGCGGTGCGGGAAATAAAATCCACAGCGCGTCCGCCGGTCATCGGCATTCCTGCCGGCAACATCCCGATGCTGCCGCCGGAATTTTCCTCCGGCATGGCGGCGGACATTTCGAGTTCGTTCAATTTTTTATACGATTCTTCCGTCGCCGCGCCGTTGGCCATGAAGCGATAATTTTGCGGGTTGTTGAAAACGATGCCCTTGGGTTTGTCCGCAAAAAACGCCTGCGGCAATTGGCTGCCGATGGTCACGCCGACGGTCGGATCCGCGCCGGGGCAGGCATTGTCGAAATAGCGCCCCACCCAGCCGTTTTTCTCGATGCGATTGGATTCGCTCGCCGTCTGCCAGATTTCCGTGGAGCGAAAATGCGAGCGGTTCGGATTCGGATAGCCGACGCCTTGGATGACGGAAAGTTTTCCGGCATCAAACAATTCCTTGAAGCCGGTCATTGCCGGATGCAAGCCGACTTCGCCATTTAGCTTCAAAACTTTTTCGCCGTTGAAGCCGAGCGTGGGTCGCGCCTTGTGGTAAAAATCATTCGCATACGGAACCACGGTGTTAATGCCATCATTGCCGCCAGCCATTTGCAACACGACGAGAATCGTCGCGTCTTTGCCGGTGGTGATCTGCGTGGCGGAATCGGCGGCATCAGCTTGCAGTGCGGAAAACGTGTTCGCGAGAAACGCGGGAACCGTCCACGCGAGCGAGCTGCCGAGAACGGTGCGGCGCAAAAATTCGCGACGCGTCTGGAGGGTGATTTCATTCTTCATAATTTTAAGTGATTTGAAACTCCGGCGTGGACATCATCAAACGAATGGCCGTCACAATGTCCGCGTTATTCATTTTCGTTTTAGAATCAAGAAATTCGCGCAGCGTCTGCTCTTGCTCTGATTTCAGCGGCGTCTGAAACAATCGTTTTTCCAGCGCGGCGACGAGGGCGTGTTTGTCCGCACGTTCATCGGCGGAAAGAATTTTTTCCACGTTCACGCCACCGAGTTTCAGGCGTTGCATCGCCTTCATCGCCTTCTGGCCTTTGGCTCCGCCCTTGCCCGCAAAATCTCCCGCGCCCAACGGCGGCAACGTGCCTTCGACCAATGATTGCGCGTCGTTGTAGCGTGTTAGCAAGGTGTTCGTGGTGATCCAGGTCACGCCACCGTCCCAACCTTTGACGTTCGGCGGCGCAAATAAATCCTGGCCGATCTGCCGCGTCATGCCCCAACTCACGAGTGGCGGCGGCAGTTCGCACTCTAACATCCGCACGGTGCTTACGAGCCACTGCACGGGGCTCTTGACTTGGTTGCGAATGATGTCCGGCGCGTAAAAATTTTCACTGTGAAACATTTCTCGGAGCATCGGTTTGAAATTATTTCCGTGCGCGCGAAAACTCGTGGCGAGTTCCGTGTTCAAATCTTCCGACGGTATCTGACCGGCAAAATAATTCCACAACTTCGCCGTGATGAACCGCGCCGCCTGCGGTTGCTCCACGATGATCTTGATGATGTCTTCGCCCTCGAAATTTCCAGTGCGCCCGAGAAAATTTTTCTGGCCGTCGTCATGTAAGCGCGGACGATACATGAATTTTTCCTGCTGCCGTTCGAGCGACCAACCGGTGAGTGCCCGCGCGGCTTCGGCAATGTCTTTCTCGGTGTAATGTCCTTCGCCCAGCGCAAACAATTCCATCACCTCGCGCGCAAAATTTTCGTTTGGATGATCGCGTTTGCTTTGTGCTTGGTCGAGCCAGACGAGCATCGCGGGATCTTTGCCGACCTCGGTGAGGAGTTGTTGCCAGTTGCCCGTGGCGAGCCGACGGAACAATTCATTCTGTCGCCACATGAAATAGGCCTCGCGCACTTTTTCGACACTCGTGGCGAAATGACCGTGCCAGAACAGCACCAGCTTTTCCTGCAACGGACGCGGCCCATGCGCCATGCGGTTCAACCACCAGCCGCGCAATTCCATGATGCGCTGGCGTTGCAACTGTTGCTGCTCGCGCTGTAATTCCTTTTTTTCCTCCGCCGTGCCGTTGCGATTCACCTGCAAAATTTTTTGCATCCGCACCGGATCAGGCTTGGCCCAGTCGGGATTCGGCGTGGGATCGGAAATTTTTTCGTAGTCGAGCAGCGAGGCGACGGCGGCGTCCAGTCCGAGGTCGGCAAGTTTTTGGATGTCCGTCGGCGTGCCGCCGAAGCCCGCGCGATTCAGGAGATGCGCGGCTGTGGAGTAGTTCCAGTCTTTTTCAGCAAGCGGCTTGAGCATACCCAAGCAGACGCAAAAAAATCGAAAAGGTTTCAGGTGGCCTTGCCCCGCGCGCGGCGTGTGCTAGATTTTTGCCGTGAGCAATTTCTTCCGCCCGAACCTTCAGCGCAATGGCCGCATCGCGCGCGGCGTCATCGGTGCGCTGTGTCTCATCGCGGGCATCGTGCTGGTGGATTACAACCTGTGGCTCGGCTTAATTTTTGTGGTCGCCGGATTGTTCGCCATTTACGAAGCCCTGCGCGGCTGGTGTCTCGCCCGCGCCTGCGGCATCAAGACGAAGATTTGAAAAAAATTAACCGCTAATCTCCGCTAATCCGAAAATCCATAACGGATAAACTCGCTTGGCTTCAACGAAGCTCGCGCCAGCGTTCTGGACTGCGGCAGCTCTCTGCCGCTTTTTTCCCGCAGGCCTATCAACGTAAAGTGGCAGAGGGCTGCCGCAGTCCAAAACCTCGCGGAACTTTTCGGGCGGCTTTGCAAAACCCGGTCTCAGTTTTATTGAAACCTTTTGGCGTAGCTCGGCAGTAAAAATTATTTCCCCTTCGCCCACGCCAAGCCGTCCGCGCCCGCGCCCGCCGCGATCAATTTTTTCACCGTCCACGTTTTCGTATCAATCACCGCGATCTCCCTGCTGGCATCGCACGAGACGTAAGCCTCCGTGCCATCAGGCTTCACCAAAGTTTCCTGCGGCGCACGCGGCACATCCAGTGTGTGCGCCACTTTCATCGTCGCCAAATCAATCACCGCTACTTGATTCACGCTCGGCAGCGCGATGACCAGCCAATGTCCATCCGGCGTCGGCGCGGAACCGTAGCCGACGCCCGGCATTTGGATCCATTGGCTGACGCCGTTGGTTCGCGTGTCAATCACCGCGAGGCGCGGCTGCGTTTGATCCGAAGTGAAAAGCCACCGGTCATCCACCGACAGCGAAAGGCGCTGCGTGTTTTTGCAAACCGGAATGATCGCGAGAACTTTCTTCGCCTCCAAATCTAAAACGGAAACCGTGCCCGGCGCGACGTTTGCGGTGTAGCCGCGTTTGCCATCGCTACTGATGGCGAGCATATGCGACTCGGATTGGCCAGTGGGAATCGTGCCGACAATTTTCAACGTCAGCGGGTCAATCACCGTCACGGAATTTTCGAGTTCCGTCGTGACGTAGAGCAATCCATTCTTCGGCCCCATCACGGCGCAGTGCGGACGCAACCCTTTGCCCAGATCAATCGTGCCGACCACGGTGCGTTTCTCCAAATCCATCACGCGAATCAACTGACCGTCCGTTCCCGCGTGGCCGACGCCAGAGTTTCCGTAGATAGGAACGAACGCGTGCTGGCCATCCGGCGACGCCACGACTTCATGTCCCGTCACGCCATCTTCGGCAATGGTGGCAATCATTTTTCCAGCGTCAGCGTCAATCAAGCCGAGCGTATGCTCGCCCTTGTTCGCCACGAGCAACCATCCCGGCGCGACCAATTCAGCCGCGCTCGCAGTGAGCACGACTGAAAAACCCACAAGCATCGCGAGCAAAATAATTTTTATTTTCATGGGAAACGGAACGCCTCACGCCTCACCGGGAATGGGAACCACATTTTCCGGCGGCGCGACGACTTTGCCATTTTCAAAATCCGCCGGTGACGGCGAAAGCGCGAGGTTATACCACGGTGAATCGGTTTTCGTGGTCAGGTCAGACCAGCGCACCAGTTGCCCGGTGTAGCACGCGATGCGCCCCATGATGGCCGTCAACGTAGATTCCGCCACGGTCTTCGCCGCGTTGATCGGCTGGCCTTTCACGATGCTGTCCAACAGCGCGATGTGTTCCTCGACATACGGATTTTCATGCGTCTTGAATTCCGGCACGTTGAGCGACGCCAGCTTGGTCGAGTTCATTTTTCCACCACCGAACGTATTGCCCTCCGTGCCGGTGAAAAATTCATTCACACCGCCGTAAGTGCCGCTGATCTGCCGGCACATACTGTGAATGTGAACGTCCTCGCCGTAATTAAGATCCACGCTGAAAAAATCAAACTGGTCACCCGTCTGCCGCCGCGCGCGACCGCCAAAACCCATCGCCGACACCGGCGTGCGACCGAGAAACCAGTTCGCCACGTCCAGATTGTGCAGATGCTGTTCAACGATGTGATCGCCGGACATCGCGGAAAAACTTGTCCAGTTGTGCACCATGTAACTCGCATCGCCTTCACCTGGCTCACGATTTTTGAACCACAATTTTCCGCCGCACCAACTGATCGTGCCGCCAGTGATTTTTCCAATCGCGCCATTCGCTACGGCAAATTGGTTGCGGAGATAAATCTGCTGATGCCGCCGCTGCGTGCCCGCCACGACGGACAAGCCTTTCTGTTTCGCGATTTCGCCCGTCGCGATCACGCTACGCGCTCCGACCGGATCCACGCCGACCGGTTTCTCGATGAAGGCGTGCTTGCCCGCTTTGATGGCCGCCTCGAAATGCGCCGGACGGAACGCTGGCGGCGTCGCGAGTAGCACGATGTCAATCGGCTGCGCCATCACGTCGCGGTAAGCGGTCGGGCCGACGAAAACGCGCTCCGCCGGAATGTTGTATTTCTTGGCGGCAGCATTGGCGCGGTCAGCAAAAAAATCTGCCACGGAAAAAACTTCGGCCTCATGGCCGAGCACTTTGGCGGCATCAATGTGATTTTCCATCGCCGCCGAGCCGCGCCCGCCGCAACCTACGAGGCCAACCTTGAATTTTCTGCCCGCACCTTCCGCGCGCACATTGAACAACGGCAGTGCTGAAATGGCTGCGCCCGCGACGGCGACGTTCCTGATGAAATTCCGGCGGGGCATGAGGGATGAGTTGGTCATAATTATTTTTATTGGCTGAATGTGATTGGTGGACGCGATTGGGAACGGACAGGTTAAAACATTTTTCACACAAGGTTGTCAAGGCTGGCGGACGGAACGCCGGTCTCCGACCCGGCTCGTTCATCGCCCGCCAACCAACGAGCCGGGTCAGGAGACCGGCGCTCCAAACAACTTCCCGCTTGTCCGCAAAATTTCTGCGTGCTAGTTATCGCCATGCAAAAAACTTTCTCCAGTAAATTTTATCGCGCCCTCGTCGTTAGTTGCACGCTCGCCATTTCCCCGGCGCTGCTCGCGCAAGATTCGCCCAAGCCCCTCAAGGCGTTGCTCATCACCGGCGGCTGCTGCCACGATTACGCGCAACAAAAAGACATCCTCAAAAAAGGTATCGAGTCGCGCGCCAATGCCATCGTGGACATTATTTTTTCTGCCGACGGCAACACCAAACCCGCCCTGCCCATTTACGGAAATCCCGATTACGCCAAAGGCTACGACGTGATCATCCACGACGAATGTGCGGCGGACATCAATGATCCCACGGTGATTCAAGGCGTATTGCACCCGCATCAAAACGGTATTCCCGGCGTGAACCTGCATTGCGCCATGCACTGCTATCGCTTCGGCGAATTCACCAAGCCCGTGACGAACGGCGCGGCCAATTCGCATTGGTATGAATACCTCGGCATCCAATCCAGCGGCCACGGCCCGCAGGAAGCAATCGCGATTTCTTTCACCGACAAAACGAATTCCGTCAGCACCGGCCTCGCGGACTGGACGACGATTCGCGAAGAACATTACAACAACGTGCAAGTTTTCCCCACGGCTCATGCCCTCGCGCACGGCACGCAAGTCATCAAAAACAAAGCGGGCGAACCGCAGCGCACCAATGATTTCATCATCGCGTGGGAGAATATTTATCAAAACAAAACGCGCGTTTTTTCCACGACCATCGGCCACAACAATGAAACCGTTTCCGACGCGCGCTACCTCGACCTCGTCACGCGCGGCGTGCTGTGGGCGTGTGATAAATTGGACGCGGACGGAAAACCGAAAGCCGGCTACGCGAAATGAGATGGCGGCGCGGAATCAGCCGCGCTCCGAAGTTAGGACACTGCTAAACATTCTTCGCGCTTGTGACGGAAACGCGATTTCTGCTAGAGTTTCCTTGGCTGTCGCGGAAAACCAGCCACGAACAAACACCGCATGAATCCACAACTTTCCAGCTTCGCCGCGCGCCTGCGCGAGTTGATTGAATCACACGTTTTTTGCAACGGCAACCAGCCTTTGCATGACCAGTTTGACTCGCTCGCGCTGGAACTCTTCGCGTTGCAATTTCAAAACAATCCGGCTTACCAAAAAATCTGCCTCGCAAAAAACCGAACGCCAGAAAACGTCACGCACTGGACGCAAATTCCGTTTGTCCCGACGAGCGCTTTCAAGGAACTGGAGCTGGCCAGCATCCCGGCGGCGGAACGCACTGCTGTGTTTCATTCCAGCGGCACGACGGAGCAAAAGCCCAGCCGTCATTTTCACTGCGCCGAATCGCTCGCGCTTTACGAGTCGTCGCTGTGGAAATTCTTCCATCTCCATTTTGGCGATGAAGATGATTTTCTGTTTCTAACGCCGAACGCCGCCGCCGCGCCGCGTTCGTCACTGGCGCAAATGTTCACCACCGTCGCGCAAAAAATGACGGGACAACCGGCGGCGTTTGTCGGACGAATCTGGAACGACGGTGCCTGGGAATTGAATTTCAGCAAAGCCGTGGAACACCTTGCGACTGCCGGTAGAACCAAACGCCCGCTGATGATTTTCGGCACGGCGTTTTCCTTTGTGCATCTGCTGGATTTTCTCGCGGAAAGGAATTTGAAATTCAACCTGCCGGAAAATTCGCGCGTCATGGAAACCGGCGGCTACAAAAACCGTTCGCGCGTTTTGTCCAAAGCCGAACTTCACGCGTTGATCCGCAAACATCTTGGCGTAAAAGAAATCACCTGCGAATACGGGA
This sequence comes from Limisphaerales bacterium, assembly GCA_025360325.1. Lineage (GTDB taxonomy): Bacteria > Verrucomicrobiota > Verrucomicrobiia > Limisphaerales > UBA11358 > UBA11358. Next base: position 7,455 of record JANYCI010000220.1, read on the forward strand.
TGAGCGAATTGAGTTCGCAAGCTTATGACACGGCATTTTTCATTGATGAGGATGAAGAAGAGGTCAAACGTTTTTTTCAATTTCCTCCTTGGGCCTGTGCGCAAATCATCTCACCAGAAACCGGGCGTGAGGTGGCCGAGGACGAGACAGGAATCATCCGCGTCTTTGATTTGGCGAATGTATTTTCCGTGGCGGCGATTCAAACAGAAGATCTCGGCATGAAACGCGGTGACAATTTTGCATTGATCGGCCGGGCGCAACTCGCGGAGCCGCGTGGCTGCTCGCTGATGAGCACCTGATTTTATCAACCACGAAATAATTTTGTGAACCTGCCCAACTATTTTCTCGCTGATTTACCGCCGGAAGCGGAGCTGTCGCCGGTGATCGTTTCCGCTGCTTGCGATACGCTGAAACGCAACCGCGAGAAATTTCTACAGCCACGCTCGACCGAGGAAATTATCAAACTGCTTTGCGCGGTCGCAGAAGAATGGCTGCAACCGGAAAATAAATTTCGTCGTCTGGCGCTGGAGTTCGGTCCGGCGGAAACAAAATTTTCTCAAGCCACGTTGCAATGCGGGCTGGATGGATTTTTCCGCGAGTTCCGCCCGGAAAATTTTCACGCACTGCTAAAACAGGATTTGGGTGAGGCGGAATTTATTTTGTCGGGCGCAGAAACACGGGCGAGACGCCCGGACTCTGGACAGGCGGGACGCCTGTCCCACTTCTGCCGTGGCCCGGAACTGCTCGTCCACATCGCGGCGGGCAACCTGCCCAATCCCACGCTGATGAGTTTGACGCTCGGCTTGCTGACGCGCTCGGCGCAGTTTGTGAAATGCGCGAGCGGCACGTCGCTGCTGCCACGGCTGTTCGCACACTCGATTTACGAATTGGATCACAAAATCGGCACTTGTCTGGAACTGGCCGAGTGGGGCGGCGGTAATGCGGATTTGGAAACCGCACTGTTTGCTGAGGCCAACTGTGTGACCGTGACCGGCTCCGATCAAACACTTGCCGCTGTCCGTGCGCGGCTGCCGGAAAAAGTCCGCTTCATCGGCTATGGCCAGCGCGTGAGTTTTGGCTACATCGCCCGCGAAGTTTTGCGCGAGGAAACGATTGCCGAAACCGTTTTGCGCGCGGCGGATGACATCGTGGCGTGGGATCAGAACGGCTGTCTTTCGCCGCAGGTCATTTACGTCGAGGAACGCGGTGCGGTGGAATCGGACAAATTTGCGGAACTGCTCGCGGTGGAATTGGCGAAGCGCGAAATCACCGAACCGCGCGGAGAAATCACGTTGGAAGCGTCCGCCGAAATTGCCACGCGTCGTGAACTTTACGAAACGCTGGCGGCGCATCGCGGCGATGTGAAGCTGTGGCGCAGCCCTGATTCCACCGCATGGACAGTGGTGTTTGAGCATGACGTGCGTTTCCGGTTTTCGCCGTTGAACCGTTTTATTTTTGTGAAGCCGGTGCCGGAGGCGGCGGTGGCATTGCACGGACTGGATGAAGTCCACGGAAAAGTTTCCACCGCCGGCCTCGCCGCAACACCAGATAAAATGCGCGAGTTGGCCGCGAAATTTGCGCGCTGGGGCGTGACGCGGATTTGTCCGCTCGGCCAGATGCAAAACCCGCCGCTCACCTGGCGGCACGATGGACGGCCTGCGCTTGGTGATCTGGTGACGTGGACGGATTTTGAACAGTGAATTGAGCCACAGATGGGCACAGATGAAACACAGATTTTCGCCCGCAGCCGTGGATTTTCGCAGGCATATTTTTGTGCATGGTCTGTTTTCCCAAATGAAATTTGTGCCGGCCTGTTTATCTGTGTTTCATTTGTGAAAATCTGTGGCTAAATAAAATTTATGAAAATGGAATTACGAAAATCATTTCAGTTTGAAGCCGCGCATCTGTTGCCGCTGCTGCCGGTCGGCCACAAATGCCGGCGGTTGCACGGGCACAGCTTCGCGGTGGAAATTGTGGTCGCGGGCGAGTGCGATCCGAAGCTGGGCTGGCTGATGGATTACGCCGAGATTTCCGCCGCGTTCAAACCGCTGTGGGAAAAATTGGATCATCATTATCTCAATGAAATTCCCGGCTTGGAAAATCCCACGAGCGAAATTGTGGCGGTGTGGATTTGGAAAAAATTGAAACCTAAATTGCCGTTGCTCTCGGAGATTGTCGTAGCGGAGACGTGCACGGCGCGAGCGGTTTATCGCGGGGAGTGACCGGGAAAATTTAACCGCAAAGAACGCAGAGAACACAAAGTAAACTTACAGGCGGGGACGCCTGTGTGCCACGAGGTTCAGCGGAAAATAAAAAACACAAACAGCACTACCAGCGCCAGCGCGGTGAGCCACCAGACCCAGTGGATGCCGCGCGGCTTCGCACGACCGGAACCAAATTCCTCCTGCACAAATTTCTCGTAGTCAAAATTGTCGTCGGGGATGCCGAGGTTGTCCGCGTGGGCGGATTCGGACCAGCCAGTGTCCTCGTCGGCACCGCACGCGGGGCAGGCTTGGGCGCGGCGCGGCACGACGGCACCGCAGTGGGGACAAGTTTCGGGAGCCATGCAGCGCGGTCAGAACGGGGCGGATTCGCCGGCGAGGCCGATGGATTCGCGCGGCGATTTCAATTTCACTTCCGCCGGATCGAGGCTCCAGCGGGCGGCGAGCGTGGGGAGTTTCTGCAAATTTTTCCTAATGGCCGCGTCCGTCGCCGCGTCGCCGTAATCCGGCAGGTTGAGATCTGCTTCAATTTCCGGGAGCGTGGGGTTGCCTTGATTCCACACGGTTTCGCCGACCCAAGCGAAGGCGCGGGTGACGCAGCCGTGATCCAGCCGCGCCCACGCATGGTGCGAGAGAAAACGGTCGGCGTAAAAAAATTGCACATGGCCGAGCTTGCGACTCATCGCGGTGAGAAAATGAAACGTCGCGTCCACATCATCGCCGGGATGCGGGAGGCCGAGGCCGGTGACAATGATCCAGCCGTGGATGCGCGGGCTGATAAAAAATTCGCGGCTACCGGCAAGTCCCTCTGCCCACGAGCAAGGCTGCGCGCGGTTGAGGCCGAGGGCGGCTTTCACGGCTTCCGGCGAAACGGCGCGGATGGCGAGCCAGCAGACGGGGCGTTGCGCGAGTTTGGTTTCGCCGGGGAAAAAACTTTTCGGGGAAAGAAATTTCTCGTGGAGCATTTCGCGGCGGCGTGCGGCGAGCATCCAGCCGAGGAGCACGAGGCCGGTGCCGAGCACGAAGCCAAGGAGGACGACCAGTAAAACGGGGATGAGGTTTTCGGCTGCCACAGGGGAAATCTACGCTTGCGCCGCGCAGGTTCAATAAAAATTGTCAGCAATTTTCCGCGAGCCAAGCGAGATACTTTTTATTTCCCGCGCTCACCGGCAGCACGAGAAACTCTGGGGTGGTGTAAGGATGTTGGGCGAGCAGCCGTTTTTCTAGCGTGGCCAGATGCTTTTTTTGCGTTTTGAAAATGAGCAACACTTCCGCGCTGGACTCTATTTTGCCTTGCCACCAATAGTGCGATTCGATTTTCGGCAGCACGTTCACGCAGGCGGCGAGACGGGCGGTCAGCGCGGACTTGGCCAACCGGCGGGCGCTCCGCAAATCTGGCGCGGTGACGAGGACGAGGCGAAAGGCGGCGGCGGTTTTCATGTAGTTCTATTCGCAAGTGGGCGACGGGTTGGCAATCCCAAACGGAACGCGCGCCGACACTTTTCAAAATTACTTTGCACGGCGCAATAATTGGGGGATAGTCGTGGCAATCAGCAAGGCGGCGGTGGTTCAAGTTGAAGTCGAATCCATTTTCCCGAAACAACCGACGCGCCGTTGTGACAAATAAATTTAACCATGAAGACCAGATTTTTTTTCGTAGCCGCCCTACCCTTTTACCTGCTGCTGATCGCCACGCCGGAGTTGCACGCGCAGACGCCGCTGCCCAATTTCGACGTGCGCTCGTCGGCAGTTCCCGCTGCGGCTGCGCCGGAAAAATCGGCGGCGCTGGAGATTCTTCGCCAGTCGGTGCCCAGCGTGAAAGTGGAATTTGAGCCGGTGAGCGGCGCGCCGAAAATGGTTGCTTCAACCGACGGTTTTTTGACGGGGCCGGAAGGTCGCGGCAAAACTATTTCTGCCAGCAATCTCGCCAGCTTTGCTACCACCGATCCGCATCACGTCACAAAATCTTTTTTGCAGGAACACCGCGCGCTGTTCGGCCACGGCCCAGAGGCGTTGGCCACGGCGCGTGTGCGGCGCGATGACCTGACGGCGCATAATGGAATGCACACGATGGTCTGGGAGCAGCAGGTGGATGGCATCGCCGTCTTTGAGGGCAGGCTGATTTCGCACACGACGGGCAAGGGTGAATTGATCAGCATCTCCAGCCAATTTATTTCTGATCCCGACGCGGCGGCCATGCAGGGAACGCCCGATCGCGCGTCGTTGGTCGCCACACCCATCGTGTCGGCGCGGCAAGCAGTGGCGCTCGCCGCGCGCGACGTCGGCGAAGCAGTCGCGGCGGAAACACTCACGCAAACAGCCGGCGGCGCGGATGCGGAGCGCAAGCAAACCTTTTCCGCCAGCGTTTTGAAAGGCGATGCCCAGGCGAAATTGGTCTGGCTGCCGATGGATAAAAATTCGATGCGCCTGTGCTGGGACGTGGAGTTGATGAGCAAAAAACGCGGCGAAATGTTTCGCACGCTCGTGGATGTTCGCACTGGCGACGTGCTCTTGCGCCGCTGCCTGACGAGCTATATCAGCAACGCCAGTTACCGCGTCTGGACGAGCGACAGTCCTTCGCCATTTTCGCCCGGTTGGATCACGCCCACTAATTTGCAACCGCCCATCGTCGCACGAACGCTCGTGACGTTGTCCGCGATGGACACGAACGCCTCACCGAGCGGCTGGATTCCTGATGGCGGCAATGAGACGGTGGGCAACAACGTGGACGCGCACACCGACTGGAATAATGACGACCTTCCCGACCTCCCGCGCCCGCAAGGTTCGCCGACGCGCGTGTTTGATTTTTCAATTGATCTGGCGGCGCAAGACCCGACGAATTATTCAGCCGCCGCCGTGGTGCAATTATTTTATCTGTGCAACTGGTATCACGATAAACTTTACGCGCTGGGCTTCACTGAATCGGCGGGAAATTTTCAGAGCAATAATTTCGGGCGCGGCGGCGTGGGCAATGACGCGGTGCAGGCGGACGCGCAGGACGGCAGCGGCCTGAACAACGCGGATTTTTCCACGCCCTCGGATGGTTCACCGGGGCGGATGCAAATGTATATTTTCAGCACGCCGACGCCGCGACGCGATGGTGATTTTGATGCGGAAGTGGTTTTTCACGAGGCGACGCACGGCTTGAGCGGGCGGCTGGTGGGCGGCGGACTGGCGTTGAACACCGTGCAGTCTGGCGGCATGGGCGAAGGCTGGTCGGATTTTTATGCACTGGCACTGTTGAGCGAACCGGGCGACAGCGTGAACGGAAATTTTGCGATGGGCGGCTATGACACTTACCTGCTGGCCGGTGGAACGCAAAATTATTATTACGGCATCCGGCGCTATCCTTACTCGACGGATCTGACGAAAAATCCGCTGACGTTCAAGGACATTGATCCCGCGCAAGCCAGCAGCCACAGCGGGGTTCCGCGCGGCCCCATCGGCAGTGCCACCGCCAACGAGGTTCACAACGAAGGTGAAGTCTGGTGCGTCACGCTTAACGAAGCGCGCGTCGGCCTGATCAACAAATTCGGCTGGGCGACGGGCAACCAGTTGATGCTGCAACTCGCGACGGACGGCATGAAACTCACCGTGCCGGAGCCGAATTTTTTGCAGGCGCGCGACGCCATCCTCCAAGCGGATCTCGTGGACAACGGTGGCGCGAACAGCAACGTGCTGTGGGCGGCGTTCGCCAAGCGCGGCATGGGTTTGAGCGCCACGTCGCCCGCCAGTAGCACGACGACGGGACTGCACGAAGCCTTCGATGTGCCGAACGATTTACGCCTCTCGCCCGCCACCGGTTTCACTTCTAGCGGCGGCATCAACGGGCCGTTCTCCGTGCCGTCGCAAAATTATGTGCTCACCAACATCGGCGCCGCCACGCTGAACTGGACACTCGCCAGCACCTCGGCTTGGCTCAACGTTTCCTCGTCGTCCGGCGCGCTCACCGTTGGCGGCAGCACCACGGTGAACTTCAGCCTGAACACGGTCGCGAGCAATCTCACCGCCGGCACCTATACCGCCACCGCGCAGTTCACCAACAACACCAGTGGCGTCGCGTTGGAACCGCTCACTTTTTCGCTCAACGTTTTGGGCGCGCCTGCCATCACCGCGCAACCAACGAACCAGACCGTATTCGCGGGTGCAACGGCCACTTTTTCGGCAGGCGTCATCGGCTTACCCGTGCTGAATTACCAATGGCGTTTGAACGCCGCGAACCTTTTGAACGCCACCAATCTCACACTCGTTTTAACGAGCGTCACCGCTGGCCAAGTGGGAAATTATTCCTTGTTCGTGAGCAATAATTTCGGCGCGATCACCAGCTCCATCGCCGTGCTGCGAGTGCTGACCAATGACGCGTGCAGCGGAGCTACGGTGATTACCGCCAACAGTTTCACCGCGTCCGAAACCACGGCCAACGCCACCTCCACCGGCGATCCTGTGCCGAATTGTGTCAGCGGACTTTTCGGCAAAGGCGTCTGGTTTGTCTTCACTCCATTCGGCACCGGCCCGGCAGCCATAGACACCCTCGGCAGCAGCTTTGACACGGTGCTCGGAATTTACACCGGCGGTTGCGGCGCGCAGACCCAGGCGCAATGTGATGACGATAGCGGCGGCGGCGTCCTTTCCAAAATCACGTTCACCGCCACCAACGGAACCGCCTATTACATTCTGGCTGGCGGCTGGAATGGAGCCACCGGAAATTTACAACTGAATTTGAATTTCACTCCGACCCAAACACCGCCCACCATCACCGCGCAACCGAACGGCCAGACCGTTCCCATCGGTGGCACCGCCAACTTCAGCGTCGCCGCCAACGGCACCGCGCCGCTGGGTTATTTCTGGCGGCGGAACGGCGCGTTGATCGTCGGCGCAAATGCGTCAACGTATTCCACCAACAATGTGCGACTGGTGGATTCCGGCGCGCAATTCAGTTGCCTCGTCAGCAATCCCGTCAGCTCGGTCATCAGCTCCAACGCCACGCTCGTGGTTGACCCGACGCTCGTCGTCGCTCTCACCAACGTCACGCTCAACGCCGCACACCTGTTGCAATTCCGCGTCACCGGCCAACTGGGCGATATCTATCGCGTGCAGACCACCACCAACTTGCTCGGCGGATGGCAGACGCTCGCCAGCCTCACCAACCTCTCGGGCAGCATCCTCTTCACCGACGGCACCACGACGAATCTCGGTTCCCGTTTCTACCGTTGCGTGATGCCGTGAACCGCCACGACGTTTATTTTCAATGACTGAACTTGCTGTTAACGCGTTGATTTTTTCTAAAATTTTATGACTAAAAAAACGGCTATCAACGATTTGCTCGCAGTCATGGCGCGGCTGCGGTCGCCCACGGGCTGCCCGTGGGATCGCGAGCAAAACCATCTGACCTTGCGCCGCCACGCGATTGAGGAAGTGTATGAATTGATTGATGCCATTGAGTCCGGCGATGATGTGGAGATGGGCGAGGAGCTCGGCGATTTGCTGTTGCAGGTGGTGTTTCACTGCCAGCTTGCCAGCGAACGCGGCGCGTTTAATTTTGAAACGGTCACGCGGGAGTTGGTGAATAAATTAATTCGCCGCCACCCGCACGTTTTTGGCGCAACCAAAGTGAAGAACGTGGATGAGGTCTGGGCGAACTGGGAAAAAATCAAACGCGCGGAAAAAACCGGCACGCACCGCGAACGCGCGTCGGCCTTGGACGGAATCCCGAAACATCTGCCAGCACTGTTGCGCGCGGAAAAACTTTTGAAGAAGGCGCACAAAGCCAAACTCGTGACGAATGAAAAAAATTCTAAAAGTAAATTATCCAAGACCGCGTTGGCGCAGGAATTATTTGAACTGACAGCGCTCGCCCAATCCCGCGGCTGGTGCGCGGAGGAATTACTCGTGGCGGAGACGAAAAAGCGGGAGAAAGTTTTTCGGAAGGCGGAGCGGAAAAAATCGCGGTAAGTATTTTCAGCCCGGAGGCCAAGCGAGCGGCCGGCCGCCGAGGATGTGGCAATGCAGGTGCGGCACGGTTTCGCCGCCATCGCTTCCGTTGTTGATGACGAGGCGAAAACCAGTTTTGTCCAAGCCGAGTTTGGCGGCCACCTCGGCAGCTTTCAGCAACAGGTGGCCGAGAAGGTTTTGATCATCCGCACCCGCCTCGGCGAGGCGCGGAATGGGTTTCTTGGGCACGATCAAAATGTGCGTGGGGGCTTGGGGATGAATGTCGCGGACGGCGAAGACAAACTCATCTTCATAAATTATCGCAGCCGGAATTTCGCGCGCGGCGATTTTTTCAAATAGGGTTTTCATTCAGTTTTGAATTCTTAATTTTAAGTTTTTAATTAAAAAACTCCGTGCAGGAAGCCGAGCTTAAAATTAAAAACTATTCCACCACGAGGGCGCACTGCTTCCGCTCGGTCTCGGCGGTGAGGCAGCCGCGCAGGTATTCGACGATCTGGTCTTGAATTTTTTCGCAGCGGCGGCTCCAGCGGCGTGCGCCGGCGAGTTGTTTCGCGCAACCGCGCAGGCCGCGAAAGCGCAGCACTTCTGGGGACTGCCGGAGCTGGAGGCGCAGTTCGCTGCGAAGGCGCGGGAAGAAAAAAAGCTCCAGATTTTCCGCACACTCGCTGGCGAAGCTGGCGAGGTCGGTGCCGGGCGATTGCGCGCCCACGGTTTCTCCGGCGTGGATGGTGTAGCCGAGGTGCCGCAGAGCTTTTTCCAGCGCGAGGGAAAATTCACCGACGCTGACGGTCTCGCGGTGGAGTTCGCTTTTGAAATAGTGAAACACGCTCGCGGCAGCGTGCCGTAGTAGTTCAGGATCGAGATGGCTGTTGGCCTCGCCGATGATTTCGACGGAGATCATCGCTGGCGAACAGGGCACGCTCTCGCCGTTGCTCAATTTGAACAGCAGGCAGTCGGAGTGGAGCGCGATCATTGCATGGCCTCCAGTTTTTTCACTTCGGAGACAAAATCGGTCGCCTCCTGAAAACGGCGATACACGCTGGCAAAGCGAACGTAGGCAACGGAATCAATCTCGCGCAGTCCGTCCATGACCATCGTGCCGATGAATTCGCCAGGAACTTCGCTCTCGAATTTCATGGTGACGGCGGCGACGATGTGATCCACGAGGTCTTCCATTGCCTTGAGCGAGACGGGGCGTTTTTGGCAAGCTTTGCGAATGCCGGAGAGCAGTTTTTCGCGGGAAAATTCTTCGCGCCGTCCGTCGCGTTTGAGCACCATCAGCCCCTCGTGTTCGAGTTCTTCGTAGGTGGTGAAACGGTGGTTGCACTCGGCACATTCGCGGCGGCGACGGATGGTCGCGCCTTCCCGGGAGGCACGCGAATCAATGACCTTATCTTCCTGACAACCGCACTTGGGGCAACGCATAAAACCACTGGTAATAGTGGTAGCCATTTTGTAACACACAAAACGTTGGGGTGTCAAGAAAACCACCGGCGATTCACGGAATTGCAACTTGCCTTCGTTTTTTTTCGGGCTAAACTGCGTGACTCGTTTCCGAATCAACTAAACAATTTATTTATTTATGGCAACCGCAAGTGACCTCCGCCGTGGCATGGCAATCAATTACAATGGCGACATTTCTGTCGTGCTCGACTTTCAGCACCGCACGCCCGGCAACTTGCGCGCGTTCGTGCAAGCCTCGCTTCGCAGCATCCGCACCGGCAAGACGTCCGATGTGCGTTTCAGTTCGACCGAGAAAATCGAGCCGATCCCGATGATGACCACGAAGATGGAATACTCTTACAAGGATGGGCAGGATTATGTCTTCACCGACCCCGAAAATTATGAAACCGTCACGCTCAATGCGGAACTCGTCGGCGAGGCGAAAGATTTTCTCGTTGAAAACGCCACTGTCACCGTCACGTTCGTCGATGAAAAAGCTGTGTCCGTGGAAATTCCGTCCAGCGTGATTCTGACCGTGACCGACGCGCCGGAAGGCGTGCGCGGCGACTCCGCCAACAATGTTCAAAAAGCAATCACCTTGGAAACTGGCATCACCGTGCAGGCGCCGCTCTTCATCAAGACCGGCGAAAAAATCAAGATTGATACGCGCACCCGCAAATACATGGAGCGCGCCTGACGCCACCTTTGAAATCTGAAATTTCGGATTTCAAATTCATAATTTCAAAGCCCGCCGCGCGCGGGCTTTTTTATTTTGAAAAATGGCACCGCACATTTTTCAAGATTTTCAACGGAATAGCTTTGCAAGCCGCAGCGGCTCGGTTATTCCTTGCGGGATGTCCGCCCAAACCCAAGGCGAAAAAGTTTTCACCGGCATCGCCGTATCTTCCGGCGTGTGTCGCGGCAAGATTTTGGTGCTCCACCAGACGCGCCACGTCATCAGTCAGCGCGAACTTTTAGCGCAAGAAATTCCCTTTGAAATCAAGCGTTTCGAGCAGTCGCTCGTCCGCACCCGCCAGCAGATCACCGAAGTCCAGCGGCGCGTCGTCCAAAACATGAGCGCCACTGAAGGCGATATTTTTGACGCGCACCTGCTGATGCTCGAAGATCGCGTGGTCATTGATGAAGTGATCCGAATCATTCGCGAACGAAAGGCCAATGCCGACTTTGCCTTTCACACGGTGACGGATCGCTACATCGCCGCGATGGCGAAAGAAGAAAATGAATTTTTCCGCGAGCGCGTGGATGTTTTACGCGATCTCTCCGGGCGCGTGCTGGATAATTTGCTGGAAGTCAAAGACCAGTTTGATCTGCGGCATTTGACCGAGCCGTGCATTTTGGTCGGCCACGATTTAAGCCCGTCCATGACCGCGCAGCTCGATAAAAAATTTGTCCTCGGCTTCGCCACCGACATCGGCGGCAAAACCTCGCACACGGCGATCATGGCGCGGTCGCTCGACATTCCGGCCATCGTCGGCCTCAAAACAATCAGCGAGGAACTCACCACCGGCGATTACGTTTTGCTTGATGGCTACAACGGCACCGTCACCGTCAACCCCACCGACCGCACGTTGTTTGCCTACGGCCAGCTTGAAAAAAACAAGGCCACGCTCGAGGAAAAACTCCACGAAATTCTCTGGCAACCCGCCGTCACCCTCTGCGGCCAAGCCATCCATCTGTCCGCCAACATTGAGGATCAACACGATATTGATTCCGTCATCCAGCACGGCGCGGAAGGCGTGGGATTATTCCGCACCGAATTTCTTTTTCTCAACCACGCGCAATCGCCCGGCGAGGAGGAACAATTTCAAGCCTACCGCACCGTCGCTGCCGCGCTGAAACCGCACCACGTCATCATCCGCACGCTCGATTTGGGCGGCGATAAATTCGCCTCGCAACTCCAGCTCGCGCAGGAGATGAATCCCTTTCTCGGCTGGCGCGCCATCCGCTTCTGCCTCGCGCAACCGGAATTATTTCGCGCCCAACTCCGCGCCATCCTCCGCGCCAGCGCCGAGGGCAACGTCAAGATGATGTATCCCATGATCTCCGGTTTGGACGAATGGAATCAGGCCACCGCGCTCCTTGAAAAATGCAAAGCCGAGCTGCGCGCCGAAAAAATCCCCTTCGATGAAAACCTCGAAGTCGGCGCGATGATTGAAATTCCCTCCGCCGTATTGATTGCGGAATCGCTCGGGAAACGCGCGAAATTTTTCAGCATCGGCTCAAATGATTTGATTCAATACGCCCTTGCCGCCGACCGCACGAACGAAAAAGTCTCGCACCTCTACGAACCCACGCACCCGGCGATTTTGCGCCTCATCAAAATGACCGTGGACGCCGCGAAGAAAAATAAAATCTGGACCGGCGTGTGCGGTGAAATCGGCGGCGACCCCGTGCTCGTGCCGCTGCTCATCGGCCT
>JANYCI010000233.1 GCA_025360325.1 Limisphaerales bacterium
GCGCCGCTGGATATTTACCGCGCCGTGCGCAACATCAATCCCTCGCCGTATCTGTTCTTGCTCGAACTCGATGGGTTTGCGCTCGTCGGCGCTTCGCCGGAACTTCATGTGCGCTGTGAGGAAGGCAAAGTGGAGATTCGCCCCATCGCAGGCACGCGTCGTCGCGGCAAAAACGAAGCCGAAGATGCCGCGCTGGAAAAAGAATTGCTCGCCGATCCGAAGGAGCGCGCCGAACACGTCATGCTCGTGGACCTCGCGCGCAACGACATCGGACGCGTTTGTGATTTTGGCAGCGTGCAGGTGAAAGACCTCATGTTCATTGAGCGTTACAGCCACGTCATGCACATCGTCTCGCAAGTTGAAGGGAAATTATCGGCGGCGAAAACGAATTACGATTTGATGCGCGCGACGTTTCCGGCAGGCACGGTCAGCGGTGCGCCGAAAATCCGCGCGATGCAAATTATTTCCGAACTCGAACAGACGACGCGCGGCACTTACGCGGGCTGCGTCGGCTATTTTTCCTTCAACGGAAATCTTGATACTTGCATCACCATCCGCACCGCACTCATCAAGGACGGCAAGGCTTACGTCCAGGCTGGTGGCGGCTGGGTGAATGATTCCACGCCCGAAGGCGAGTATCAGGAGACGATCAATAAATCTATGGCGATGCGGAAGGCGATTGCGATGGCGGAAAGTTTTCGGAAAGCGGATTAACCGCAAAGCACGCGAACGGGAAAATTTCTTTTCGTGGGTTTTGTGTCTTTCGAGGTTAAAAAAATTATGGAATCTAAACCGTCCAGCGCCATTCCCGAAGCCGTGTGTGAACGCTGCGGAAGTTTTGAGACACTGGAAATCGGCGGAGAATTTCTTTGCGGCGATTGTATCGCCACCGCCGGTTGCGGTTGCGCTGGGCATGGTGAAAATAAAAATTAAATGGCTTCGACGATGATGTCTTTCCGAACCATCAGGGTGAAATCTATTTGTTATACGCTCGGCCTTACCCTAGCGGTTTTGATTGGTGCTGGCTGTGGTAAGACCTCGACCAAAGCCGCCAAAGACATGACGCCGGCGGAATTGAAACCGCTGGCGGAAGCGGGTGATGCCGCCGCGCAATTTGAATTTGGGCGCCGGTATTTTGAGGGCAATGGGCTTTTGCAGGATGAAAAAATGGGCGTCGAGTGGTATCACAAATCGGCGGAACAAGGTTTTGCCGAAGCTGAAGCAACGATGGGGCGGCTTTGCGATGAGGGTGATCTGGGGGGGGAAGATTTTGAACAGGCCGCCAAGTGGTATCTCAAAGCTGCGGAAAAAGGAAATGTCTATGGTCAGTATCGAGTCGGCTATCACTATTTCACAGGCAAGGGAGTAGATCAGGATTATATCAAGGCATTTGGCTGGCTTCATAAAGCAGCGGCGGCCGGCAGACCGGAGGCACAGGTTCTCGTAGGGTCACTCTATACCCATGGTTGGGGCGTTGAAAAAAATAATGCCGAGGCATTTTCATGGTTTAATAAAGCGGCCAATCAAAACGAACCAAACGGAATGTATTTTCTAGGTGAATGTTTCAAACTCGGTGTCGGGACAGCGACAAACCTTGCGAAAGCGTTCGCGTGTTTCAAAAAATCCGCCGAGATGGGAACTGAAAAGGCGCAAGCGGAGCTTGGCCAAATGTATGTGTCGGGAATCGGCGTGAAGCCAGACGACACTGAAGCGGCGCGTTGGTTTGAAGCGGCGGCGACGCAGGGTAATGCTAAAGCACAATCCCGCCTCGGACTTTATTTTGCTTTGACCACCAACTTGGTTGAATCCTACAAGTGGCTGGCTTTGTGCCGGGCGAATGATACCAACTGGTTTGAATCCACATTGGATGTCCTCAACCAACGGAGAATAAATTTTTCCGCTGAACAAATGCGATTGGGACAAAAGCTCGCAGCGGAATTTATCAAGACCAACCGGGCGGCGACTCATTAATTCAAATTTTTGCCACGTCAATTACACGCCATCCAAAAATTATCGCTGCCAGTTTTAGCGGCTTTGATTTGACAAAGTTATCAATTGGGCTTAAACCAGTTTTGAGTCCACCAGCCGTTTGCGCATGAAACCGTCGTTGTCAGTAGTAAAAAAACCGTCCGCCCCAGTTCAGTCTGGCGCGCGCGGTTTTTCTTTGGTGGAAATGCTAGTGGTGATCGCGGTGATCGCGGTGCTGGCGGCACTGTTGTTGCCGGCGTTGGCACAGGCGAAGGGACGGGCACAGGCGATTGCCTGCATGAACAACACCAAGCAACTGGTGCTGGCGTGGCATCTGTATGCTGGCGAAAATGGCGAGCGGCTACCTTACAATTTGGGGCTGGTCGGCTCGGCGTTCCGCACGGATATGAACTGGGCCAACAACGTGATGACTTGGGACACGAGTTCGGACAACACGAACCTGGCCACGCTGACAAAGGCGAGCTTGGGTTCGTTTGTGGGCGGCAACACGGCGATCTATCATTGTCCCTCGGATACGGCCTTGAGTTCAGTGCAGCGGGAGGCGGGTTGGACGGCGCGCATCCGCAGCTACTCGATGAACGCGATGGTGGGCGACGCGGGAAATTTCTCCACGAACGGTTTCAACGTAAATAATCCGGCTTACAAGCAGTTTTTTAAGCTCACGCAAATCCCGCAGCCGGCGGGAATTTTTGTGTTTCTGGATGAGCATCCCGACAGCATCAACGACGGGTATTTTCTGAACAAGGTGCCGAAAAGTTATTCTGTTTCGTCGGGAAATTATTATGGCCGGTGGACGGATTTGCCGGCGTCGTATCACAGCGGGGCCGCCACGTTTGCGTATGCGGACGGCCATGCGTTGCTGCATCGCTGGCACCAGACCAGCACGGTGCAGCCGGCGCTGCCCAATGCCGCCAACCTGCCGATCGCTATTTCCTCCAGCAGCGCGAGCGCGGTGGAGGATTTTAACTGGGTGCTGGAGCACATGAGTATCTACGAACTTCCTAGTCAGCGAGAATAGCCGGCCTCCATACGACATCTTGGTTCACAAAAACTTCCGTAGCGTGGCTTCGTCGCCTTCCGTTTCGAGCAGAAAAAATTTATCACCTTCCGCCCAAGCGACGGTCATGAGCTGGTTGACGGCGGCGAAATGAAATTCAGTTGTCGCGGGAGAGTCTTTTATCGCCGAACGATCCGCCACGAACAACCACAGGTCGCTCGACTGGTCGGGTGGCAGCGGCTTGCCGGTGCGGAAGCAGATCATCGAAACTTTCCCGCTCTGCCAGCCTTGGATCGCGCAGCCGGTGACGGCAACTTTTTGCAGCGCGACCGGCAGGGCGAAATCCGCCGGTGCTTTTTTCTCCGCCAGATAATCGTAGATGGTCGCCGGATTGTTCGTCAGCAAATCCATGCCGTAGCCGCGCAGCGCGATGCCGGTCATCTGGCTGCGATAGGCCGCGAGCGTGTCGTCGGGAATGGCCGCTGAACGCGCCGGGTTGCGGGGGACGAGTTGATAAAGCGCGAAGGAGCCGAACAGCAAAATGACGGCGAGCAAAGCGAACTGGGTTTTCCGGCGTTGCGAAATCATGCGCCGGTTGGCCGCCGCTTCGGAAATGATCTGTTCCTTGAGGCCGGCGGGCACGGAGATTTGCCGCAGTTTCGCGCCGACGATGAACTGTCGCTGGCAATGCTGCTCCAGCCATGCTGCCAGTTCCGGGTCGCGCCCGGCCAGCGCCAGCGCCTCGGCGATTTGCGGATCATCCGCGTCCGCTGAATGGCGGCGGTAGAGCTGCAAAATTATTTTGGCTTCGTTGGCGTTCACAAATTATTCCGGGTCGGGCGCGAACCAGCGGATTCACCGGTCAGCAGTTGATGCAGTTTTCCGAGTCCGCGCGTGAGGCGCGATTTCACGGTGCCCAGCGGCACCTCCAGAACTTCGGCGATTTCGTTATACGAACAGTCCTGCATATAAAACAGTGCAACAGGTGCCTGATAGATTTCATCCAGTTTCGCCAGCGCAGCGAGCAACTGCGCGGTGTCGAGCTGGTTCACCGAGGCGGGCGGAATGACCGGCAGCTCTTCCCCGACGAATTCAATCTCGATGTGCTGAAATTTATTCTGCCGCCGCCGCGCGCCGAGGAATTCACGGTGCAGCGTGGTGAACAGCCAGGTTTTCACCTTTGATTTGTCGCGCAATTGATGGCCTTTCTCCGCCCAGATGCAGAATGTCTGCTGGGTAAGGTCGCACGCTTCCGCCTCGTCCCGGGCGAGACTGAAGGCGAATTGATACAGCGGCGAGTAGTAACCCACTACCAGGTTTTCGAAATCCACGCTATCAGCCATATCGGCATTCACAGTATAAGAGCCGCCAGTCCACCATTTGTTCCCGGAAATTGCGAGGTCGAAATGAAACGGTTCATCGAAATTGAAAACTCAACGTGCCGAACACCGAGTTGGCCTGGTAGTTGTTCGCCCCGCCGCCACTCGGCTCGTCATAATAATCAAACCGGTATTGCAGCTTGGCGGAAATGTTTTTTCTGAACCGGTGTGCCAGACCGGCCAGAACGCTGTGCCGTTGGTATTGAATTCCCAGCGGCAGACCGGCGGCGAAATTATCCTGGCCGTAGTTCGCTTCGGAAAAAACATAGCCAGCAAACAAATCGGTGGTTTCGCTGACGACGTAGGTGCCGTTGGCGAGGACGGAATAAATATCGCCACGGTAAGGCACGACCGTCGGCGAACTGGCCGCCGCCGTTGTCAACGCCGACCGTTCGTATGAAATGGTGCCAGCAAGAAAAAGACGCGGCAGGGGTGTGAACGTTGCGTTGATGGAAAAAATATGGGCGTGATCTTCGCCGGCGATCAACTGGCCGCCCGTCGAGATGACATTGCCGAACGAGAGATAAGGCTGCGTGTTCAAGTCATCTTCGGTTTGGTGGAATTGATAAGCCAGGGTGGTTTTGAAACGCGCGGACGGATGCAAAACAAGCTTCGCCTCGGCCTCATCGGTGATGAGTTCGCGCGAACGGATGAAGGTGGGATAGGCGGTCACGGCGGGCTGCACCAACGGGCTGCTGTCATACTGACTGTCATCCTCGTAACGGCGATAGTGCGCGCTGAAGGAAGCGTTGCGCCACGGCGACGTGCTGAAACCGAAGCGGAGATCGCTCGACTGGCTAGAAAACGACGTGCGCTGGAGAAAAACCGCCTTGTTCAAAATGTTCAGCGCGGCGGCGAACTGGTCGTATTGCGCGATGCGCTGCTGCTCCAGCCGGGCTTCGGCAAACAGAGTGGTGAAGGGAATTTTTGTGTAACGCACTGACATATTTTCCTGCAACGAAATCTCGTCGTAGTCCGAAGCCACGTTGAAAGGAACATAGGAATTGCCGAACGGCGGCGGCGGGGTTTGCTGGTCAAAATTTCCCGCGCCGAATCCGTGCTGGCGCGTCCATTCCGTCTGCACGCCGCTGGAAACCGTCAGCCCGGCGAACGGGCCGAGCAGCCCGTTGACATTGCCGACGTGCGATTCCTTTTCCAAGGTGATTCCGGGAACAGTCGTGATTTGCAGCAGCGTCGGCGCGTCCATCCGAAAGGCCGAGTCCGCATTGAGCTTGCTGTAAAGATAGCCCGCCGAGCCGAAGAACCAGTCTTTGAATTTTTTTTCCACGCGGACGGTGTTGGCACCTTGAAAAAAAGTTGTCCCCTCGCTCAAGGGTTGCGGCAACGGGCCGAACGCGGTCAGCGTGTTGCCGACATCCAGCTTGTAAAACTCGCCGCGAAAACGTTCTTCCACCGTGACGCCTTTTATTTCACCGTCTAAATCTAGTTTGATGATGTGAACATCCTCGTGGAGGCTTTTGCTGGTAGGCGCAATGTTGCGCGTGGTGGCGCGAGTGGCGCCCACCGCGCCCCATTCCGTCGTGGCTTCGTTGCCCCGCTTGTAATCGTATTCGTAGCCCAGCACCAGTCGCGGCCAGTCTGGCAAGGTGAGGCCAAAATCAATCCAAGCTTTGCCGATGTCTAGATGCAAATCTTCGCCCAGACTCGGTGCCTGCGGAATCAAGGATGGCGCATAGCCGCCGGTGTCATCGAAGTATTTCCGATACTGCTCCCAGCCGGAATGAATGAAGCCAAGCTCATTCCGGTTCACGGACAGACCAATTTTGTAATCGTCCCGCAGGGCGTGGCCGTTGAGCAGCCATTGGGTATCGTGACTGGTTTGCTGGAACAACTGAAATTCTTCCACGCCGCCGTTCGCCCCGTCTTTCTGCCAGTTCAGTTCGCGAAATTTTTGTTTGTCGCCGCTGACCGTCGTTCCACGAAGAGCCGGTGAAAAAGCAAAATCGAACTTGCTCGTCGCGCCGTTTCCCCAAGCCAATCCTTGGTCAATCCACGCGCGCAACAATGACACTTCCTGCATCGTGAGCCGCCGGCCTTTTTCCGTCGGCGGCATTTCCGAATCTGCGACTAGATACGCGACGTAATGGATGAGCGGACTCTGGGCGCTGTTGCCGGGCAAAATGTCCGCGCCTTCGCCGCCGCCTTTGAGCGCGGCCTCGCGGGTGTCGAGGCGGAACTTGCCTTTCGGCTTCTCCGGGCCGTGACAGCGGAGGCAACTGGTTTCCAAAATGGGTCGGATGTCGCGCGCGAAATCAATTTTGTTCGTGGCCGCCGGCGGCAGTTTGGAAATGTCCACCTCGGCGGCGAAGCCGGACAAACAAAGACTGAAGACTGAAGAATAAAGAACCCAAAGTTTTCTTCCAACGCGCCGCGCGGTTTTTGGGGGGTTCTTCATTCTTCATTTTTCATTCTTCATTTCAGTAGAGAAGAATGGGATGAATATTTGAACCGTGAACCGCCGCGTGACAGCCGGCCGTCCAACAACTGCCGAAAGCCATGCTGCTCGTGTGATCGCGGCCGCCGATGTAAATGCGGCCGGAGGCGGCTGGCCCGGCGACTTGCGCGTGGCAGCGGAGACACAAATTTGAATCTGGCGCGGTGAGCATCTTGGCGTTGATGGAGCCGTGCGAACTATGGCAGGCCGTGCAGCCTTCGCGCAAAGCGGGATGCTCGTAAATGAAGGGACGCGTCTGTTCGCGATGGCATTGCGCGCAGGTTTCATTCAAGCGCGACATGGCGAGTCCGCCCGCCGGCTTCAGGATGTCCGCGCC
This sequence comes from Limisphaerales bacterium, assembly GCA_025360325.1. GTDB lineage: Bacteria > Verrucomicrobiota > Verrucomicrobiia > Limisphaerales > UBA11358 > UBA11358. Next base: position 7,158 of record JANYCI010000233.1, read on the forward strand.
GTGCGGATCGTGGCATTGAACGCAATTCATTTTTCCCTCCAGCACCGGATGATGCTGCGGAAAATGAAATTCCGTCTGCACCTCCGCGTGGCATTGGAAACACGCCTGCGGATCTTTGCCGGGATTGACGATGAATTTTTCCAGCCCGCCGCGACCGCCCAGCGCGATGTGTTTGCTGCCCGGTCCGTGACAGGATTCGCAGCCGGATTGTCCGGGCAGCTGGCCGTTTTCCAAATGCAACCGCGCGTGCGGGCTGGCGGGAAAAACGCGCGTGATTTTTTCATGACAATCGGCGCAGGCCTTGTCGCCGGCGAAAGTTGCGCCGGCGATTTGCAACGGCACAACCACGGTGCGATCCGTCGTCGAGCAGGAATTAAAAAGCAGCAGCCCGACGCCTGCCACCAGCGTCATTCCAGCCAGCCAGCTGGCTCGTCTTAACTTTGACCAGTGCATAAAATAAAAATCCCAAAGCCGTCACGCCCGGAAGCATGACGGCCACGGAAATTTTTTTGGAGGTTGATCAAGGATTAGGCAATCGTCCCACGCGATAAAAGCCGGGGCTGTTCGTCGCGTGCGTGTCAACGAAGATAACCGGGTTGCTCGCGGCGGTGTTGGTGGCCAGCGGAATCCAATTGGCCGTCAGCAGATTGGTGGAGCGTTGGATGACGTAACTCAAACCGACGTTCGCCGAATAGCTGAATTGAAGATTGGTGGCAGCCGATTTCACCGTGCCGCCCAGCGCGACGGCTACCGGCGTCACGACGCTGATGGAAATCGCGTTCGTATTTTTGACGCCGTTGTTGTCCGAGGCGATGGCGGAAAGCGTGTAGCTGCCCGCTGCGAGATTATTTGTCGTGGCGGAAAACGGCGCGGTGATGAGATTGATCAAAACATTTGCACCGATGAGGAATTGCACGTTCGTCACCGAACCGTCGCTGTCGGACGTGGACGCCCGAATAGTGACGTTGGCCGGTGCGCTGAACGTGGCGTTGTTCAGCGGATTGGTGATGGTCACCACCGGCGGTGCGTCCACGGTGATGTTAACCACGGCTGATGTTGCGGAAATGCCCGCCGCCGTCGCCACCGCTTTCAGGGCGTAGGCACCTGCCGCCAGATTGTTGGCCGTGAGCGTGAAGGGAGTGGTCAAGATTGATCCCAGCGAAACGTTGTTGGTGAAAAACTGCACATTCGTCACCGTGCCGCTGCTCACTGTGGCGCTGGCTCCGATGCTCACAGTCGCGGGTGCCGCAAAGACCGTGCCGCTGGCCGGATTCGTGATGCTGATGGTTGGTGTCGGCGAACCGGCCGCCGGAGTGGAACGGGTGTAACCAAAAGTTTGTTGACCGGGCGCACTGCCAGCACCTCCCCAATTGGTGAGCGTGAGTTGCAAATAAATATCATTCGTGAGCAGATGCACCACAAAGGTTGTGCCTATGAAGCCCGGCGGATGATTGCCTGCCTCCAAAGGACAAGCCCCATAAGTCAGCGTATTAAAGTTGGCGAGTGTTCCCACAGCCCACAAAGTTCCCTTGGGACTGATGCCGGGCGTGGCACCCGCCTCAAGCGCGGAATTATAAAGTCCGCCGCCGCTGCCGCGCGTGATGATGACAGTGTTCGTTATTTGGTCGGCACCACCGCCGAACGGATGATAAAAACCGATGTTTGGGCCGTTCCAAATCGTGGCCGCCTGCGTCAAAGAAACTGCCGCCAGCAAAAATGCTGGCGCGATTCCCCGGCGAAAAATAACGGCAAATGATTTAAGAGTCTTCATTGCAAGTGTGAGGCTCCAAAACGGTTTTTGTTCCCGGATTTTTTTGTCCGGTTGAAACGGTTGAAAACAAAAACGCATCAGGGGTTGGACAGCCGGACGACGCGATAGAAGGTTGCGCCGGTTAAATTCACCGCATTGGTGAACGGCACGGAACCGCCGGGCGCAACATTGGTGGACAGGGAAATCCAATTCACGAGATTGGTTGAACTCTGGACGACGTAGGAAATTCCGGCGTCGGCGGTGTAGCTGAAGGTGAACTGGCCGTTGTTGATGCTGGTGCCGGAAAGGCTGGCCGGCGTCGGCGTGGAGCGCTGATAGGCAAACCCGCCGCTGCCGCCGGAATTCCACAAGGTGATTTTAACGGACAGGTAAATGTCATCGGTGATGAGATGCACGACCACCGGCTGGCCGACCAGCGTGACGGGTGACGCGCCGTTCAGCCAAGCCAGCCAGTTCGTGTAATGGAGCGAGGCGTAGTTGGTGAGCGCGCCCAAAGCCCATTCCGTGTTCGTCGGACTGAACGTGGTGGCGTTGGTTTCGTAAAAGGCGTTGAACAGCCCCTTGGAAGCCGCGCGGGTCAGCCAGACATCCGGCGTGATCCGGTCTTGATTGGCGGCTTGCGTGGGATCCGCCGCTGGCTGGGTGTAGGTGATCAGCGAACCATTCCAAACCGTGGCGGCGTGGAGCACCGACGCGCCCGCCAGCAGCAGGAAGACAGCCGCCGTCCAGACTCGATCCGATATGGGGCAACTGCAAATTCTTTTACGCATCGAAGATAAGAGGTGGGAACCGGGAAAAAGTTCCAGCCTTTGAAGTCCGGGGGCAGCCACGCGTGACATCTTGGGCAAGAGTCCGGCACCGCCGGATGTTCTCATGAATTTTTTTGGGAACAAAATCACCGGCCACAGCTCTCACTTTCACGCGGCCACTCTAACAACGGGATTGGGGAAGGAAAACTTTTTAGAAAATTATGAAATCAAAAATCTGGAATCACTCTGTCGCGGTGGTGGTGGCGGTCGGACTGCTGTTGCCTTCGATGATGAGAGCCGCCACCATTTGGAACGGCCCGCCCGTCAGCCGAAGCGACGCCAACGAGCCGGATCAAATTACGCCCAACGTCTGGATCACTCGCGGCGGCACTCAAGGAATTTACAATGCGGTGACGGAGGGCGGGTTCACTCATTTCTCCAGCCCGGCGGGCACTGAATGGGCGGATGGAACCACCGCTAATTACGCGACGCTTGCCTATACGGATTGGAATACTTGGGCCAAAAATATTCACGGTGGCCCACCGAGCACGGTGGGAGTGAACGCCGTTGTGCATCTCATCGCCGATGACATTTACATAAACATCACCTTCACTTCCTGGAGTGTTGGCAGCACCTACTCTTACCAGCGTTCCACGCCTACGCCGGCGAATCTGCCGCCCGCCGTTGCCATCATTTCACCCACCAACGGCCAGTCGTTCACCACGCCCGCCATCATTCCCATTACCGCCAGCGCAAGCGATGCTGACGGCAGCGTCACGAATGTTTCCTTCTTTGACGCGGCCACGTTTCTCGGCGGGACCAACATTGCGCCCTACACGATCACGGCGAGTTTCGCTGCCGGCAGCCATGCACTCACCGCCGTGGCCAGGGACAATCTTGGTCTCGCCACCACTTCCACCGTCGTGAATATTTTCGTCAGCGCCGCCAACGTGCCGCCGAGTGTGACCATCACCAACCCGGTGAATAATGCCGCGTTTGGCAACACCGACACCGCGACCGTCCAAATCTCCGCCACGGATTCCGATGGCAGCGTCGCCAACTTAAAATTATTCAACGGAGCCGTGTTGTTGCGCAGTTTTTCCAACGGGCCGTATAGTTTCTCCGGCACCGCCATCGCTGGCAACTTCGCGCTGGGCACAAACTTTTTGACAGCGGTGGCCACAGATAATTTTGGGGCCGCCACGACTTCCGCACCCGTTCGCGTGGTCATCGCTCGATACCTGCCCGCGATTACAAACGGGAACATCAACATTCTTCTGCAAGCCGTCGCCACCAACATGGCCGCGCCGGATTACGCCATCAGTCCGCCGGGCGATACCAGCCGGTTGTTTGCCGTCGAGCAGAACGGTTTGCTGCGGATCATCCAGAATGGAATTTTGTTGTCCGGTTCGGCGCTCGACATCCAGAGCCGCGTGGCACCGCCGCTGGTTCCGTCCAGTGCCAACGACGAGCGCGGCTTTCTTGGCCTGGCTTTTCATACCGGTTTCACCAACCCAGCGAGTCCCGGTTATCGAACGCTCTACACTTACAACAGCGAACCGCTGGGAGCCGGGCCTACCTACATTGCGCCGAACGGTGCCGCGCAGACTTACCAGAACGTCGTCAACGAATGGAAAATTTCCACGACGAACGCGAATGTCGTTGACCCCGCTTCACGCCGCGAAATCATTTCATTCGGCAAGAACGCGGCCAATCATAACGGCGGCACGATCGCGTTCGGCCCCGATGGTTATTTGTATCTCGCGCTCGGCGACGGCGGCAACGCAAACGATGTCGGTGCGAGTCACCTTGAGCCGGGCGGCAACGCGCAGAACTTGAGCACGCCGCTCGGAAAAATGCTGCGGTTCGATCCGCTCAATCCTGCCCTCACTCCGACGAGTCCCGATCCGATCAGCGCCAACGGGCAGTATCGCATCCCGACCAGCAATCCGTTTCAAGGTGTGGGCCAGGCACCGGAAATTTACGCCTACGGACTTCGCAATCCTTATCGCTTTGCGTTCGACCGCGTCACCGGCGACCTGATTGAAGGCGATGTTGGCCAGAACAATGTCGAAGAAATTAATCGCATCACCCTCGGCGGAAATTACGGTTGGGCGATCAAAGAAGGGGATTTCTTTTTCAACCGCACCAACGGCCCCACTGGAAACGCCGGCACCATCGGCACGCCGCCGGGAAATCGCAGCGCAGGAATTCCGGCAGGATTGATTGATCCGATTTCCGGCGCGTTGGGAACGCTTGAATACGATCATAACGACGGCATCTCCATCACCGGCGGTTTCGTCTATCGCGGCACCGGAATCCCGGAGCTGTATGGAAAATACATTTTCGGCGACCTCGCGCTCAAGACCGCGCCAGTGCGGGTGGATGGCCGGATTTTCTACGCGGATATGCAGACCGGGCAGATCAAGGCATTTTCCCTCGCGCAGTTTGGTGGCTCGGCCGTTTTGCCAAACGGCCTCACCGTGCATGGTTTCGGACAGGATGCCGACGGCGAAATTTATGTGCTCGTCACGAACACATCGGCGAATGGAACCGGCGGGACTATTTACAAGCTCGTTGCATTACGACTTTCGTTCCAAAGCAATGGCAACCAGTTGGACATTTCGTGGCCCAATGTCACCGCTCATTTGGAAACGCAAACCAACAGCTTGAGCGTTGGCATCGGCACAAACTGGTTCACCGTGCCAGGATCAGCGGCGACCAATCATGTGTCCGTTACTTTGAACCAGTCCAACGGTAGCGTCTTCTACCGGTTGGTGGTGCCGTGATTTGCGACTATTCATCCACTGATATAGTTATTCCATCCGTGCACAAAGAAATTTTGAAGACTCCATCAGGGTAGCCATGGCGAAGCGGCAAATAAAAATATACTGGTTAAGCTCGACGCCGCTTGGGCCGACAGGTAGAACAGGTCATCTCCGCCGTCTAATTCCTACCGACGGTTGGGTTATGCCTGTAGTATGCGATTCACCATGACGCCACCAACTAGGGTTCTATCGCCATCCGCGCCGATGGCGGGGGCAAACTTGCTGCGCTGGCCGCTCATCAAGGATGTGCTGCTGGTCGTCCAGCCGGTCTCGGCTTGGAATCGGCTCGCCGCCGAACCCCGCAGCGTGCCATTTATTTTTTTCATTTATTTCCTGCCGGTGTTGGCGCTCGCCAGCGTCGCGGAAGGAGCCGGCCTGATGGTTCACGTCCAACGTCATCTCGCCGCCAGCGCCATCAACCGCTTGGATCTTTCCAAAGTGCTGGCCTACGAGGGTCTGGAAATCGCTACGCTGCTGGTTTCGGTTTTGGCCTGCGCCATCTTTATAAAAATGTTCAGCAATACCTGTAGCCGGCGAAACACGCTGGCGCAAAGCCTCACCCTGCTACTGCATTCGCTGGGGCCAATGCTGCTGATCCAACTCTTTAACGTCATCCCCGGCATAAACCCGTGGCTGACCTGGTCGGTGGGCTTACTCCTCGCGCTTGGTGCGCTCTACCACGGCTTGCCACGCATCTTGCAGCCGGATGCACCGTCGGCCCTAGGCCTTTTTTTGGGCAGCGCGTTTGTCGTGTGCACGCTGCTATTCATCGTCCGGCTTTTTTTTTGCTGGTTCTTGTTCCGGCAGTTCCGTCCGCTGGAAAACATTCTGTCCGTCTTCACCATGAAGTTTTTTTGAAAATATGTTTCTACCGCGCCGCCGTTTTGGGTTGACACTTCTGGCCTCGCGGCAAAAAATCTCCATAAGGTATTTGAACATTTTGATACTGCTTTCTGAACTCAAACCCACGCCGCCCGTCGGCGGTGCCACTTCCGTTTCTCCCATCTCATCCCTGTGAAAAACTTTATTCTCGACACCAATGTTCTGCTCCATGACCCCAACTCGCTCGTCAATTTTGATGACAATAACGTCTTCGTGCCGATTGAAGTCATCGAGGAAATTGATCGCTTCAAGCGCGAATCCACCGAGCTAGGCCGCAATGCCCGCACCGTCTCGCGGATGCTCGACGGTTTTCGCGGCGAAGGCAGCTTGAGTCAGGGCGTGGATTTGCCCAATGGTGGCAAGCTGAAAATCGGTTTCCAAAAAACTGGCAGCAACCCGGTCTTCGGCAGCGACTCGGTGGATAACCGGATTCTCGCGTTCGCGGCGGGCGTGCAGAAGGCGCAGCCAAAAAACGCCACGATTGTGGTCTCCAAGGACATCAATCTCCGCATCAAGGCCGACGCGCTCGGTTTGATGGCGCAGGACTACGAGACAGATCGCGTCTTCATCACCGATCTTTACACGGGCATGGTGGAGAAAACCGTGTCGCCGGAAAAAATTGCGGCGTTCCGGGCGAAAGGTGAATTCGCGCTCGAAGGTGGTAAAAAATATTTTCCAAACGAATACTGCACGCTCAACGACGAGGCGAATCCGAAAAAATCTGCGCTCACCAAAGTGGATGCGACCGGCACAAAATTGATTCCTATTATGGACTGCCGCGAAGGCGTGTGGGGCATTAAGCCGCGCAACCGCGAGCAACATTTTGCGCTCGATGCGTTGCTCGATGATCGCATCAAACTCGTCACACTGATGGGCAAAGCCGGCACGGGAAAAACTTTGATCGCGATGGCAGCGGGTTTGAAGCGCGTGGTGAATGACCGCGAGTTCCGCCGGCTCGTCGTCGCGCGCCCGACGATTTCGATGGGTAAGGAACTCGGCTTTCTTCCGGGTTCGCTCGATGAAAAACTCGCGCCGTGGATGCAGCCAATTCACGACGCGCTCGAAATGTTGAGCGACTTGAACATGGGCCAAGAGCATCGCCGCAGCGCGGACCTGATGCGAAACGGCGTGATCGTAGTCGAGGCGTTGAGCTACATCCGTGGCCGCAGCATCGCAAACCAGTTCATGATCATTGACGAGGCGCAGAACCTGACGCCGCTCGAAGCCAAGACCATCGTCACGCGCGTCGGCAGCGGCACGAAAATCGTTTTCACCGGCGACCCGTATCAGATTGATAACCCGTATGTGGACTCGTCCTCGAACGGATTTAACTACATCATCAGCCGTTTCCGCGACCAAGCGATTGCCGCGCACATCGAGCTGCAAAAAGGTGAACGCTCGGAACTGGCGGAGCTGGCGGCGAATATTCTTTAATTTCTTGCTGCGCTAACCCGTTCAAAAAGAGTGGTTTCGCGCCGCACGGCAAAATCCTCAATGTTTATGGCATACTCATGCTGTTTTAGTTCGTTGACAAATTTCTAAAGTGGCGGAGTTTGCAGACGATTAGGAATAATAACGGGAACAAGAATATGATATCAAACGAACGTCCATCGCCTTACGGTCGCCGGCCTTACCAAAATCAGGGTCAGAGTTTTGGTGCGCCGAAATACAACAGCTTCAATCAACAACCGCGTCCGCCGGTCAATGAAGACACATTGAAATCGGGCGAAGTGCAGATTGAACGGAAAAATTTCGTCTTCACGCTCAAGGAAAATCCGCGCGGACGGTTCCTCCGCATCACCGAAGATGTGGGCGGACGCCGCGACACGATTATCATCCCCTCGACCGGCCTCGCCGAGTTCAAAAAGCTCGTGGATGAAATGGTGAAGGCCTGCGACGAAATTCCTGAAAAGCAGCCGGATCCGATGGCGTAAATCGGCGCTCCATTTTGAAATAAAAAATCGCGACCTCATTGGAGGTCGCGATTTTTTTGCCGTCAGACAACGGCGGATTATTTATTTGCCACCACCGGCGCAGGTGCCGACTGGGAATCAAGCCACTTTTGAAAATCTTTCGGGTCTTGCACGACGACAAAGCCGCCGGCCATCGCGGAGTGGCCACCGCCGCAGAGCTGCGCGCATTCGATCTGGAAGCGGCCAATCTTCGTGGGTGTGAAGCTGAAAGGAATCCGCAATCCGGGAATCGCGTCCTGCGTCGTGCGCATGGCGACGAGCTTGAGCGAGTGGATCACGTCGCGCGAACTCAAATAGATGATCACCGGTTTATCCACCGGGACATGGATTTCATTGACGATTTGAAAGTCGTCTTTGCTCGCCGGATCTTTCGGGTCAACGCCGAACACGTTATTCTCGGCCACGAGTTTCATTTCCTGCTGGCCAAATTTTCCATCAGGGCCAGCGTAGCGTGCGTTCCAACGAAATTGTTCCGCGACGACTTGCACCAAAGTGGATTGATCGGCGGCAGGAAAATCCTGCACGTTTTTCGCCCACATCGGAATGGCGAGACCCAACAGCAGAAATGCCTCGAAGCCGACGATGGCGAACTCGACGTATTTCGGCATGGAACTTTTCGAACCTTCGTAGCTGGCCTTGGCATTGCGCCGGGCGTTGAAGCGCCACAAAGTGTAGATAAAATAAGCCACCCAGCCGAGGAACAGCGCGAGCATGAGGTAATGCACCACGACGATGAGGTCGTCCACCGGTTTCGCGCCGAGCGCGGCGCGTTCAGGGAGGGCGAGGACTTTGAAGGCAAACCAGTCGTTCAATTCTTTCATACTTGTGGAGAGTGGGCGGACGTTTCAGCGGCGGCGGCGAGCGCCTCGCTTTTGCGGATTATGTGAATAAAAAATGTCAGGAGCGTGAGCAGCACTGTGCCGATGACGGCGAGCAAGGTAAAGATGCCCCAGTTCATGCCATCGGCCATCGGTGAATCAATGGTGCCGCCGAAGCAGGTGGCGCAAGCGAACATTTTTGCGGGCAGAAAAATTGCCAGTAACATCGCAAATAAAATTTTCCAGCGCGTGTTCACAGGTAGCTGATGCGTTTCAGTTTTTTCAAAAAATAAATACCGTAAATGATGACGAAAATCCCGGCAACAATTCCAGCCCACCCCCATTGGGGACGCTCGTTGGCGAACGCCCACGCCGCGCAGCCAAACGACAGCAGCGTCAGCAACGTCACAAAAATCAGATGAAAGGCTTTAAGCGACATACGATTTCAGTGCGTCGTGGTTCCGACCGGAAAATCGTGCATTGCCCAGATCGTCAGCCCGGCAAGGCCGATAAAGAAAAATACGGTGAAGCCAAGGACGGTGTAGATGAGTTTTTTTTCCGAGAGCAAGTGCATCAGGAAACCGGCGATGACAAATGCGTTCACGGCGGCGATGGCGAGAATGAGCGCGACCTTGGGCGTCCAACTCGCGCCGCCGATGGTGGAGAATGACGTGGCGATCATCATGGCCGTCATGCACGCGACGGCGAGCAGCACCAGCAGGCAGCGGCGGAGGTAATCTTTGAAAACAACTGGATGTTCGGATTCGCTCATAAATGTTCTTCGGGCGTAAATTTGTTATCGGCGCATTTCAGGTCAGGTAAAGCACGGGGAACAGGAACACCCACACGAGATCCACGAAGTGCCAGAACAGGCCGGAGACTTCGATGCGGTTGGTGAAACGTTCGGGATCAGTTTTCCACATTTTGCTGCCGGGGCCCCAGAGATAAAAAATCACGAGCGTGCCGCCAAGAATATGCAGCGCGTGCAAACCAGACATCGTGAAATAAATCGCGGTGAAAGTGTTGTGGCGCGGGCTGTAATTCTCCATGTGCTTGATGTCCGCCGCGGCGATGACGTGCTCTTCATGAACCGCTTTTTTTGCCTCGTCGCTTCTCATGTCCATGAGTTCGGCGTGGCGTTCGACGATGTGGCCGTGGATGGTGAACGTGCCGGTTTTTTTCACGAGGTCGAAATCCTTGGACTGTTCGACAAAATGGCCGTCGGCAATCGTGCCGTTGTTCAGCTTGATTTCGTAGTGATGAAACTTGTCGTAATACTCGTAGGATTTGATGCCCAAAAACGAGAGCGCGAGCAACATGGTGCAGGCATGATAGAATTTGAATTTTCCAAACTCCTTAACCTTCAGCGCGGCCCACGCGAGCAGCGTGGTGATGGCGGAGAGCGCGAGGAGAATGGTGTTGATGGTGCCGAGGCGGACATCAAGCCAGCCGTGCGGCCAGGTGCCTTCGCCCGCGCCGACGCGCAGCAAAACGTAGGCGGAGAAAAGTCCGCCGAAGAGCATGACTTCGGACGCGAGGAAGAGCCAGATGCCGAGCTTGGCGTTGTAAAGGCCGGTGTCCGCGCGCTTGTGAACTGTGTAGGGGATTTCCATGAAAAATTTTTAGTGGTGGGCGTGCGCGGTTTTGGCAACGGCAACGGTTTCGCTTTGTGGCGTGAAATCGGTGGGATGGCCGGGGACGCTGTATTCGTAAGGGCCGCGAACGATGTGCGGTTCGTGCGCGAAATTTCCGTGCGGCGGCGGCGTGGGTGTCTGCCAGTCCACGGTCGTGGCCTGCCACGGATTCGTGCCGACTTTTTCGCCGTGCTTGATGCTCCAAAATACATTGATGATGAACGGAATTTGCGCGAGACCCAGCCCGATGGCGGCGGCGAGAATCCAAGTGTTCAATTCCATGATGGAATTTGGCAAAGTGTCAATCGCACCTGGCACGCGGGCGGCGGAATAGTTCACACCGCCATCGCTCATGCGGCGCAACATTCCCTTGGCACCTTGCGTGAACATGGGCATGAAAACGAGGTTCATGAAAACGAGCGAACACCAGAAATGCACGCGGCCCCAGAATTCATTCATCTTGCGCCCGGTCATTTTAGGGAACCAGAAATACACGCCCGCAAAAAGTCCGAAGATGGTTCCCGGTGCGACGACATAGTGGAAATGCGCGATGATGTAGTAGGTGTCGTGCAGATACAAATCCGCCGCCGCGAGTCCGAGCGGCAGGCCGGTCAGTCCGCCGATGCCGAACATCGGCAGAAAGCCGAGCGCGAAAAGCATCGGCGTGTTGATGCGGATGGATCCGCCCCAGAGGGTCAGGAACATACACGTCAAAATAATTACGGACGGAATGGAAATGATCATCGTGGTCGCCTGAAAGAACGTGGCGATTTTTTGGCCCATGCCGGTCATATACATATGATGCGCCCAAACAATGAAGGACAAAAATCCGACGGCGAGGACGGAATAGACTAATGATTTGTAGCCCCAAATTGGTTTGCGCGTATTACACGCGATGACTTCCACGACGATTCCCATCGCGGGCAAAATTAAAACATAAACTTCGGGATGGCCGAGGAACCAAAACAAATGTTGCCACAACAGTGGGCTGCCGCCGCCACTCGCGGTGCCAACAACGCCGCCAACTGCGAGTCCGGTCGGCAGGAAGAAGCTGGTGTGCGCGGTGTTGTCCATCAACTGCAAAACACTGGCGGCTTCGAGCGGCGGAAACGCGAGCAGCAAAATAAACGCGGTGACGAATTGCGCCCACACGAACCACGGCAGGCGCATCCACGTCATGCCAGGGGCGCGGAGCTGGATGATGGTCGCGATGAAATTTACCGCGCCAAGCAGCGACGAGGTGATAAGAAAAACCATGCCGATGAGCCAGAAGGCCTGGCCGTTCGTGGGAATCGTCGAGGCGAGCGGCGAATAAGAAGTCCACCCCGCCTGCGCCGCGCCGCCGGGAATGAAAAAGCTCACGAGCATCACGACGCCGCCAATAAAAAAGGCGTGGAAGCTCGCCATGTTGACGCGCGGGAAACACATATCCGGCGCGCCGATCATCAGCGGCACGACGTAATTTCCGAATGCCGCGAACGCCAGTGGCACGACGCCGAGGAACACCATGATCGTGCCGTGCATCGCGCCAAACGCGTTGTAAAGTTCCGGCGTCATGGCGTAACCGGTAATGATCCCCGCCGCGTCGCGCACAGGCGAAGCCATGGCATCACCTACAATCGAATGGAGAATTCCGCCGATGAACGGAATAGCTTTCATCGGATGCGCGATGGACCACCGCATACACAGCATCAGAAAAAATCCAAACAGCATGAAACTCAATGCCATCAGGCCGTATTGGATGCCGATGACTTTGTGGTCGGTGGAGAAAATATATTTCTGCCAGAAGTTCGGCTCGTGATGTTCGTGGCCGTGGCCGTGGTCGTCGTGACCATGATCGGGCTGCGGCGCAGGACTTTCACGGAACGGCGGAAATTGTTGGACGGTCGTTTCCATAAATTATTTCAATTTGTTGCCCACCAACGCCGCGATGAGCAGCGGGAGATAAATGATCGAGGCGAAAAAAAGTTGTTTCGCTCGCGGCAATGTCATCTGCCGCGAGAATTGAATCGCGCACCACAAAAAACCCAAGCCCAGCACGAGCGCGGCGACGAGATAAATTTTTCCCGTGAGACCAAACGCGAACGGACACAGGCTGGCGAGAAGTAGCGCGAGCGTATTTCCGATGGCTTGTTGCGCGGTGCGTGCGCCGGTCGGATCAATGGCGGGCAACATCACAAAACCGGCCTTGGCGTATTCGTCGCGATACATCCACGCGATGGCCATGAAATGCGGGATTTGCCAAAATGCCAAAATCGCAAAGAGCGCCCAGCCTTCGCCGCTCAATTCATTGCGCGCCGCCGTCCAGCCCATGAGCGGCGGCAACGCGCCGGGAATTGCGCCGACCAAAGTATTCAACCAAGACACACGTTTCATCGGCGTGTAAATGAACAGATAACTCACGAGCGTCACCGCGCCGAGCACGCTGGTAAGCAGGTTCACGCGCCGCGCGAGATA
>JANYCI010000242.1 GCA_025360325.1 Limisphaerales bacterium
CTCATCGCCTTCTCGGCGGAAAGCACGGACATGAAGCTATAAATTTTCTGACCATCCAACTTCACAATCTGATCGCCCGGTTGCAAACCCATCTGCGCCGCCGGACTGTTTGAGGCGATTTCAAAAATGGCGGCTTTGTCCACCGGTGAAATAAGTATCTGGCGCAGCGCCTTGCGTTCATACCATTTCGTTTCGCGGTGAAACAGCGCGGCGTATGCGGTGCTTTCCTGACCGTCGCGACGGTATTTAATGGGAATGTTTGTGCTCGTGCTGGTGACGATGCGCCAGGTCACGCTGTCGGCGCTGGTCGGCGCGAAATGCGTCACTGGATGACCGTCCACTTCCAGAATGGTGTCGCCGGGGAGCAAGCCCGCTTTCGCCGCCGGACCGGACGGTTCGACCCAGCCAATCTGCGTGGTATTGTCAGCTTCATTGGCGGGCTTGCCGACTTTCCACACGACGATGGCGAAAACAATCGCCAATCCGAAACTGAATAGCGGCCCGGCGAAGGCCACGATGATTTTATCCAGCGGCGAAACGGGCGGCAACGTTTTCAACTCGGCTTGAGTCTGCCCTTTTTCACCCCCGACGCGTTCCGCAAATGGTTCCACGATTTTTTCTTCCGGCTGGCCGCTTTTGCCTTCGATGATTTCCATCGTGGCCATTTGCGGGAGCGAGACGTAACCGCCGGCGGGAATCCAGCCGAGCGCATATTCCACGCCGCCGATTTTCTTTTTCCAAATGGGTTTGCCGAACCAGATGGCGAAGCGTTCCACCTTCAAGCCGCGCCAGCGCGCCGCGAGAAAATGCCCGACTTCATGCACGCCGATGATGAGATTGAAAATCAGCACGACTTCGAGCGCGATGAGGAGGTAATGTAAAATGGTCATGTAAAAGCAGGGGAAATGTTACCAGCGAAATAATTTATCGCAATGCCCGTTCTTAAATCGTGCTGCGCGTTGGGCGCAGTTCAGCCCGGCGTTGGCCGACACGCCGCGCCGGAGTGAAACGAAGGCGGATACGAGAGCTACGCCGGGTGAGGGATTGAATGGCGAACAACTCTGAAGGAGTTGCATCGGGGCGGCGGAAAGTGAACCGCGAAATACGCAAAATACGCGAACAGGAATTCGGTTTTAATTTTCGCATGGTTCGCGTGGTTTGCGGTTCAAAAGCGGTGGCGCTTGGCTGGCGCGATCTATCATCCGCTTTCGCCCTTCGCTTCCACGCGCGGAACGAGGCGCCCTACCAGCGCACCGCAGGATTTTGAAAACCAAGCTTAACGTGTTTTCTTTTCCGACGATTCGCCGATGAAGACCGGCAGTAGGGAGTGGCCGGGCATCTCTGCCGGCTTCTTTTTACCGATGATCTCCAGCGCTGTCGGCGCAAAATCTACCGCCGAAATGTTCAGCGTGTTCGTCTGCCGCGCGGGAATCATCCCCGTCCAGCGGGCGATGAATGGTAGTGGCGCGGCGGCGCGGTTTTTGGCCGTGGCGAGTCCGTTCGGCAGCAAAAAATTCAGGTTCGTATTCGCAAACTTTTCCGGCGGCGCGGCGCTGGTGAAAATGAAAAGCACATTGTTCGTCATCTGGCTCGTGGCGAGTTGCGCGGTGATTTTGCCGATGCCCGCGTCGAGGCGCGCGATCAGTGCGGCGCGGTTTTTCGCCGCCTGCGGCCATTTCTCCTCGGAGAACGGGGCGTCGCTCGTCACGGTAAATTCATCCGCGTCCGCGCGCGCGCTGCGTGGCACGGGCAAGTTCACGAGCAAGAAAAACGGACGCGAGCGGTTGAACTGATCCGGGTGGTGTTGGTTGATGAAATTGCAGGCGGCGCCGATGAGGATTTCCGGCAAGTAACGGCCCTGCTTCCCGCCGGCATTGGCGTGGATCGTCTCGCGCCCAATCCACGGCACCACGCGGTTGCTGGCCAAGTCCACAAAGTTCGGATCGTAACGCCAGATGGAGTCGGAAAAATAATTGCGTCCTTCGTCGTCGTGGATGAAGCCCATGAAATCATTGAAGCCCTGTTTCCACGGTTCGTCGCCGAGACCCCATTCGCCGATGAGTCCCGTCTCGTAGCCGGCGGCTTGGAGGCGTTGCGCGATGTTGGGTTCGCCGTTCGTGGGCGCAGAATTTTTTCCGAACAGCAGCAGGCCGGGCGACGGCGTGCTGCCCAGGTTACCGGCAAAATAATTTTCGCAGCGCACGCCCTCGGCGGCGAGCTGATCCAGATTCGGCGTCTGAAATAATTTCTGGCCGTAGCAGCTCAAGTCGCCGTAGCCGAGGCCGTGGCATTGCACGATGACGATGCTGGCACGCGTGGGCGGCGCGGCGGGCGCGGGTGCGGAAACTTCGGTGGAGTTCGTAGCGTCCTGCGCGCGGGCGGCGGAAAAAATTCCCACACACGCGGCGAGCAACCAAACGCGGCGGTGGGCGAGGCGGTATGATTTCATGTGAGCTTTGATTCTGCGAACGCGGATACGTTCAAAGCAATTCTTTTTGTCGGCGATTTGAACCGTGAAACTCGCAAAAAATCTCGGCGGTGATTTTCGCTTTGGTTTGTTTCGCGGTTAATTTTTCTCTACCCGTTTCCCAAAGTCTGGCTCCACCGAAATTTTGGTCATCACTAAAAAACTGGGGATCGTCGCCAACACCACCCAGATAAAAAATAATTTATAACCGAGGTGCGCCGCGAGCCAGCCGCTCCACAACCCCGGAATCATCATGCCCAGCGCCATGAAACCGGTGCAGAGCGCGTAGTGCGCCGTCGGATGTTTACCGCGGGCGAGGTAAATCATGTAGAGCATAAAAGACGCAAACCCGAAGCCGTAACCGAACTGCTCCACCGCGATGCCCGCGCTGATGGCGTAAAGATTTTCCGGCTGCGCCGTCGCGAGCCAGATGAATACTGCGTCCGGCAGATGAATCGCCAGCAACATCGGCCAGAGCCAGAATTTCAGGCCGTGCCGCGAAATCGCAAATCCACCGAGCAGCCCGCCGCAAATAAGCGCGATCACGCCGACGGTGTTGTAAATGAAACCAACTTGCGTGTTCGTCAGGCCCAGTCCGCCCTGGACGTGCGCGTCGAGAAAAAATAACTGCGTCATCGGCATCAGTTGCGCTTCGCCAAAACGGTAGGTCAGCAGAAATAGCAGCGAGACGCCGATGCCCGGCTTTTGAAAAAATGCGGCGAAGGTCTTGAAAAATTCGCCGGAAAAATTTTGCCCCGCCGCTCCGGGTTGGTCGTTCGCCGGGCGCGGTAAAATGAAACGATGATACGCGCCCAGCAGCAGCACGAGCACCGCGACGAGGCCAAACACGCGTGACCACGCGGATGAAAAATCATTCGTTTGCGCCGCGAGGATGCCCGCGAGAATGACGAGTTGACCCTTAGCAAGAATCGCCGCGAGCCGGTAAAACGTGCTGCGGATGCCGTTGAACCACGCCTGCTCCCGCTCCGCCAGCGCCAGCAGATAAAAGCCATCGGCGGCGACATCGTGCGTGGCCGAGGCGAAGGCGATCACCCAAAACAAGGCGAGCGACGCCGCAAAAAAATGCGTCGTGACCAGCGCGCCCGCCACGCCCGCGAGCGCCACGCCGACGAGCAATTGCAGCGTCCAGATCCACCAGCGGCGCGTTTTCAAGAGGTCCACCGCCGGACTCCACAGCGGTTTTATCACCCACGGCAGATACAGCAGGCCGACAAAAAAAGTATTTTGTGCGTTGGACACGCCGAGATTTTTATAGGCCACCAACGCCACCGACATCACCAGCGCATACGGCAACCCCTCGGCAAAATACAGCGAGGGAATCCACGCCCACGCGGTGCGAGAATTTTTTGGGTCGGACATATTTATTTTTTCGGTGCCAGATTAAAAACCGCTGTCACTGGAAAATGATCGGAGAATAATTTTTTCTCCTCACCCTTGCCATGCGGGTGCGCTTGCGCAGAAATGGAATCGTATTTCCAGCCGGCGTCGCCCTGCGCCAGCGCGGAAGAAATCAACACGCGGTCATACGCCTTGCCATTCGCGTGCGTGCGGAAATTTCCACCCGTCAAAACGAACGCGTCGCGCAACCCCGCCGGCGGCAGCAGTAGCGCCGCCACCGCTGCGGTCGCGTCGCCGGGTTTTTTCGGTTCATTGAAATCGCCAATGATGACTAGGTTTTCATGCGGATTTTTGGCGAGCCGCGCGGACGCCCATTGCTGCAAGGCGGCGCATTGTTTTTCCTGCGCGAGCTTGCCGTATTGACCGATGGGTCGGCGCAAATGAATGACACAAATTTCCAACGCAGAAAAACTATTCGTCACGCGCAGCACTAAATGTTTGGAAACCGCGCGGTCCAGTTCCGGCACGCGACCCGGTTTCCCGGAAATTTTCCAGCCCTGACTTAAATCCAACAGCGCGCCCACCGCCTCCTCGGTGAACGTATCCTTCGTCTCCGCGAACACCGGTTGGAACGTGTGCTGGTAGCGCCGCGCCGCGAACTGCGCGAGATGCACCGCCTCGCGTGCGCCGCCGATCTCTTCCAGCGCCACCACGAGCGGCGGGTTTTCCGGCCACAAATTCACGAGGTTCTGCGCCTTCACCCAATACTCCGGCGAAGATTTCGGCTGACCCAGTTCGATGCGCGTTTCGCCGCCACCGAAGAACGCCCCGCAGTTCAACGTGGTGATGGAAATACGGCCCAGCTCCGCGTGCGTGGAAAAAACCGCCAGCCAGAGAAAAATTAAAATCGAACCTTGTTTCAACACGCGTGAAATCTAAATCGCCCGCCGCGCGAAGGGAAAACTTTTCTTCATTTCCTTTGCCCCGCGTCCGCGCCATCATCGGCGCGTGATTGGCGCATTTCTCAACGCCCTTGGAATTTTGGCTGGCGCGCTGTTTGGCTTCACCGCGCGGCAGCCGCTGTCGGCGCGCACGCAGAATTTTTTTAAGGCCGCACTCGGCGCGTTCACCGCCTGGTTCGGCCTGCGGCTCATCGGCGAAAATGTCCACGGCACCTTCTTCGCGGGCGTGAAACAACTCGGCGTCGCCGGCCTCGGCGTCGTGCTCGGATTCTGGCTCGGCAAACTTCTGCGGCTGCAAAAAATTTCCAACCGCCTTGGCCATTACGCCTCCAACCTGCTCGCCGTCGCCCAAAAAAATCCCCCCGGAAAACCCGCCGACGGCCTATTAGCGGTCACGATTTTATTTTGCGCCGCGCCGCTGGGAATTTTAGGCGCGGTCGCCGACGGCCTGTCCGGCTACTATTTTTTACTATTGTTGAAAGCGGCGATGGATGGGTTGGCGATGGCGAGTTTTGTGAAAATGTTCCGCTGGCCGGTCGCCCTCGCAGCGTTGCCCGTTTTACTGTTCCTCAACGGCCTCACGCTCGCCGTGCAGACCGGTATGCAGCCGTGGCTGGCCACGCTCGGCCTTGTCCCCTCGGTCAACCTCGCCGCTGGCATCATCACCTGCGCCGTCGCCCTCGTCATCTTTGAAATCCGCCGGGTGGAACTAAATAGTTACTTGCCCGGCCTCGCCGTCGCGCCGCTGCTGGCGCACTATTGGGCGGCGTAAAATTTAACTTGGCACGGTGCCCGTTTCTGCGTATTTTTTGACCGCTTAAAAGGCGTCATGGGACACAAACGAAAACTCACCAATCATCAGAAACAACTCCGCTTTTTTGCGGTTTTGTTCGGAGCTTTCATGGTCATTTTAGTCGTGGCGCTGCTGGTTTTTTTCAACCGCCAACCCTCGGGCGGGGTTCACTGAATCAGCCCGCGCTTCCGTAGCATCGCCTCCATCGCCTTATCCATCAGCAAATCCGCCAGCGGTTTCGTGATTTCATCCAACGCCAGCACTGACGCTTTTAATTGGTTCAAATCGCCCGAGCCGTCTGAACTTTCCGTGGCCAGCGCAGTTTCAACCACCCGCGCGGCAGCGGAAATTTTTTTAGCGTAATCTTTTTCAATTTCATCCGCGCAACTTGTCAGCGCATTTTTCGTCGCGACTAAAGTTTCTTGCGCCTTCAGCTTCGCCTCAATCCAGCGTCGCGCCGCGAGATCGTCGAACGCGTGTTCGACCGATTCCTCCACCATTTTTTGCACCGCTGAATCGTCCACGTCCACGGCGGATTTCATCTCCACGATTTTTTCTTTGCCCGTTTTCGTGTCGCGCGCGAGGACGTGGAGAATTCCGTTCGCATCAATTTCAAACTGCACGCCCACACGCGGCACACCGCGTGGCGCGGACTCGAATTGCAAAGTAAATTTCCCCAATGTCCAATTATCTTTCGCCCGCTCGCGCTCGCCCTGCAAAACGTGGATCAACATCTCGCGCTGTGCATCCATCGCCGTCGTGAACAACTCGCCCGCCTTCACTGGAATCGTCGAGTTGCGCGGAATGAGAACATTCATCAAGCCGCCAAACGTTTCGATGCCGAGCGACAGCGGCGTGACGTCCAACAGCAAAACATTTTTGAAACCGCCGCTCAAAATTTCCGCCTGAATCGCCGCGCCGAGCGCCACGGCTTCGTCGGGATTTTGGGACGTGTTGAGTTGCGGCCCGCCGGCTTTGTGAAATTCCGTTCCCATCCGCAGCCCGCCGCGCACTTCCTCAAACTCCGCGCAGCCGAAAAGTTCGCCGACAAATTTTCTGACGAGCGGCATCCGCGTCTGCCCGCCGACCAAAATGATTTGATCCAAATCGCGTGCCTCGAGTTTCGCATCCGCCAGCGCGCGGAGACAATGTTGACGCGTCCGCAAAATGATTTCGCGCGTGAGATTCTCCAACTCCGTGCGCGTGAGTTTGTAGCTAAATGAAAAATCCGGCGTGAGAAATGGCAGTGCGATTTCCACTTCCGTTTCCGTGGAGAGTTTTATTTTCGCCGACTCCGCTGCCTCGCGGATGCGGGCCTGAAGCGTTGAGGAGTGGAGAAGTTGAGAAGTTGAATTCCCCGCTGCCTCAACGACTAAACTCTTCAACCGCTCAACAATTTTTCGATCCAGATCATCGCCGCCCAGCCGCGTGTTGCCATTCGTGGACAGCACTTGAAAAACACCTTCATTCAATTCCAAAATCGAAAGATCAAACGTGCCGCCGCCCAAATCATACACGGCGATTTTCGATTTCTCCTTGAGCTTGTCCAAGCCGTAAGCGAGCGCGGCGGCAGTCGGCTCGTTCACGATGCGCTCGACGGTGAAGCCCGCGAGTTCGCCCGCGCGCTTGGTGGCGTTGCGCTGCGCGTCGTTGAAATACGCAGGCACCGTGATGACCGCGCGCGTCACGGCCTCGCCAAAATAATTTTCCGCATCGCACTTCAATTTTTTCAAAATCTCGGCAGAGATTTCTTCCGGCGAATAATTTTTTCCGTGAATCGGAATCGTCACCGCGCCCGCGTTGTCGGCCTTGACGGGGAACGTCACAGATTTTTCCTCCTCGGAAATTTCCGCGCCACGCCGCCCCATGAAACGCTTCACGGAATAAACTGTTTCTGCCGGTTTAACCAGACGCACGCGATTCGCCTCGTGGCCGACGATGGCTTCTGAATTTGCCGCCGCAAAATGGACGACTGATGGCGTGAGGCGCTGACCGTTCGCGTCCGCGATGACGAAGGGAATCCCCGAATCCACTGTGGCCACAAGGGAATTAGTGGTGCCGAGATCAATGCCGACAATTTTGCTCATGCCAAAAATTTTAAGATAGTTTCCCATAGCGCCGCACTTGCGGCCAGATCCACGCGACGGCCAGCACGACGGCGACCGTTCCAAAGCCGCCGACCACCGTGGATAAAATCGTTCCCGTCGCGATGGAGTTGGCCATCATCGGGCCGAAGAGTTGCGCGGTGAAGCCGGATTCAAATCCACCGAGTTCGTTCGACGTGCCGATGAAGAGGCTGTTCACCGCCGAGACGCGTCCGCGCTTTTCATCGGGCGTCAGGATTTGCACGAGCGTCTGGCGGATGATGACGCTGACGTTATCCACCGCACCGCTCAAGGCGAGTAACCCGAACGCGAGCCAGAACCAAACGGCGTTCGGCGCGGAGAAAAACTTTCCAAAACATTGCTGGTTCACGAGGCCGAATAAAATCGTGGCGACGCCGAAAATGGCGACGCAGAGGAGCATGGTGCGTCCGGCTTTTTGGATCGGTGCGCGGTGCGCGATGATGACGGTGCAAATGACTGCGCCAATGGGCATCGCGGCGCGGAGCAGGCCGAGTCCGTTCGGGCCGGATTCCAAGATGTCTTTCGCAAAAATCGGCAGCAGCGAGACCGCGCCGCCGAGCAGCACGGCGAACATATCAAGCGTGATGGTGCCGAGAATAATTTTATTTTTGAAAACGAAATGAAAGCCGGTGATGAGGCTGCGGAAGGTCACCGGTTCGCGCGGCGGAACTTTGTGTTCGTGGCGAATGCTCAAGACGAGCGCGAAGCAGATAAAGCCAGCGAGGCCGTTGAGTGCGTAAATAATCCACGCGCCTTTGGTGAGCCAGATGAGCAGCCCGGCCATCGCGGGGCCGAGCACGGAGGAGAGTTGGAACGCGCCGCTGTTGAAGGTGACGGCGCGGGAAAGTTGTTCGCGCGGGACGATGCTGGCGACATACGCGGCACTGGCTGGCCACAGAAAAGTTCTCGTCGCGCCAATGACGACGAGGAGCGAATACATCAAAATTTCAAAGTGTCGCACGTTGTCGGGGGTGTTCGGCGTGAACTTCGATATGCCTGCCAGTGCGAGACTGGCGAGCGCGAGAATGAACGTGGTGACGAGGATGATTTTTTTCCGATTGTAAGTATCGGCGACGTGGCCGGACGGCAGGGTGCCGACAAACATCGGGACCATCAGCGCGAGACCCACGCCGCCGAGCGCGAGCGCGGAATTGGTGCGTTCGTAAAGTTCCCAATCCACGGCCACGACGAGCATTTGCATTCCGAACGAGGCGACGAAGCGCGCGATGAGATAGCGGAAGAAATCCGCGTTGCGAAACACGGCGTAGGCGTTTTCCTTGGCGGAATTTTCTTTGGGCGCGGGCGATGACATCAATTTCGCGGCAGAGTTTCGCAGAAAAAAAAGGCGCGGTCGAGAATTGCCGCGCCCGGCGGGGAAAGCCAGTTACGCCTGATTCCGCTCGGCGTAATAGCGGTAGCGGTTCACGCGATAGACCCACGCGAGCACTTCGGCCACGGCGGAGAAAAGATTCGCCGGAATTTCGCCGCCGACTTTTGCGTGCTTGAAAAGCATCCGCGCGAGCGGCTTATTTTCCATCATCGGAATCTGGTGCTTGGCGGCGAGCTCGCGGATTTTTTGCGCGTTCAAACGAATTCCTTTCGCGACCACTTTCGGTGCTTTCATCGTCTTGCGGTCGTAGCGCAGCGCGATGGCGATGCGCGTGGGGTTCGTGACAATGACATCGGCCGTGGCGACTTCGGCGAGCTGCTTGGCCTTGCTCGTGGAGCGGCGGCGACGGCGCGCGGCTTTCATCTGCGGATTGCCTTCGGTGCTCTTGGCTTCTTCTTTCACTTCCTCTTTCGTCATCATCAAGTCGCGACCCGTGCGCCAAAATTGATAGCCATAATCCGCCGCCGCGATCACGAGCAACGCCAGACTCACGCGCAGCAAAATATTTAGTCCGGTCTGCCCTAAAAATTCCGCGAGCCGCCCGACGCTGACCGACGTGGTGAAAATCGGGTCGAGCAAAATTTTCCGAATCTCCGTGAACGTGAGCGCGAAGACGACGAGAAATTTCATCGCCGCAAACACCGTGGTGACGAGTGAGCGCGTGGAAAATAATCTTTGAAATCCGCTGATGGGACTCAACCTGCCCCAATCCGGCGTGAGCACTTCGGACGCGGTTTGGAAACGATTTTGCAGCGCGCCCGCCACGAGCGTCGCCAACACCGTGGCCACGACGAACGGCCCGGTGCATTTCATCAGCAGCAACGCACTCGTCACGCCATACGCCTGCATCGCGTCCACCGAAATCGGCGTGTCGTGCAAGTGCGAAAACGTCTGCGCGCCGGTGTTGGCGAACATCTGCCACGTCTCGTGTCCGCTGAACGTGAGCGCCGCCACGCCGGCGAGCATGATAAAAACCGTCTGCACCTCCGCGCTGCGCGGCGTCTGGCCGCGCTTGATGGCGTCCTCCAGCTTTCGCTGGGTTGGTAACTCTGTCTTTTCGCCGGCGGATTCGCTCATGGGAAAATAATTTTACCCGCCATTCAATAATTGCCCGATGAACAACAGATCATCCGGCAGCCGGTGCAATTGGTTCGCGACGTATTGCGACGCGATTTGCAGCGTGAATCCAAACACCACCAAACCGGCGGCGATTTTAATTCCGAAACTTTCGGCGAACACATTCATCTGCGGCACCGCCCGGCCCATCACCGCGAAAAAAACCGTGATGGCGAACGATACCGCCATCACCGGCGCGGCGATCTGCAATGCGATTTTGAAAATGTCGCTCGTGCGACCGACCACCAGCTCGAATAAGCCCGGACTCAAATGCCCGCCGCCGATGGGCAGCACTTCAAACGTCCGCGCAAAACCAAGCAGCATCCCGTGGTGCAAATCCAACGCGAGCATCGTGAGCGTGGCGAGAAAAAATAAAATTAAGCCGGGGACTTGGTCGGCTTGATGCGAAGTCGGATCAAAGATTTGCCCCATGTTCAGGCCGAGTTCCGTGGCGACAATCTGGCCCGCGATGTCCGCTGCGAAAAAAACCATGCGCCCCATGAAACCCATCAGCAGGCCGATGGATGCTTCGCGCGCGAGCAGGCCGATGAGCGAAAAAATGTCGAGGTGCGCGATGGAAAATGCGGGCAGTTGCGGCGCGAGGAGCAGCGCGGCGAGCGCGGCGAGTGCGACGCGCAAGGTGGGTGGAAAATTCACCGCCGAAAAAAATGGCAGCGCGAGCAGGAACGCCCCGAGGCGCACGAAGACGAGGAACCAGTTGTAAAAATCCAGGTTCACTTCGAGTTCAACGCCAGCGCGCAGAAGCGCAGGGCGGCGAAGTTGATCCAGCGGCTGTCCGACTCGGCGGGCGGGCGCAGCGTGTCGGCGAGCCGTTGGTAGGCCAGCTCAATCGCCGAAGATTTTGAGATTTTGGCGGTCTTGATCCGCTGGGTTTTGGTGTTGGTTTTTTTGGTCATGGTATGGGTTTGAGTTCGTTGTTTAGTTGACCATCTGCGGCATTTTCATGAAGACGGACGTGGTGAAATCAATGAGCGAGCGGACAATCCACGGCAGCAGCAGCAGGCAGATGCCGACGACGGCGAGCGCCTTGGGCACGAACGCGAGCGTCTGTTCGTGAATGGTGGTGACGGCCTGAAACAAACTCACGGCGAGGCCGATGACCATCGCGGTGATCAAAATCGGTGCGGCGAGCGTGAGCGATTGCAGGATCATGCTCTTGAGCAGATCAATGGCGAATTCAGGATTCATTTGTGGCCAGTTTGCAGCGTCTTGCTGAACGCGATCGGGAAATTACGGGTAACCAGTTCGACGTGCTGAAAATGTTCGTGGAGCGTGCCGGGCACTTTCAATTTTGGCGCGCGGCGCAGGCTGATGGCGCGTGAAAATCGCTGCCACCATTGGGGTTTTTCCGATTCATTTACGGTCGGTTGCTGGGTGTTTTTCATAAAATATGTGATTCGTGATTCGTGCTGCTTGATTATTTTAGAAAGTTTTTTTGTTTTTTCACGCATCACGATTTACGCATCACGATTTACATTCCAAAGCTGCGGACGAGTGATTGCACGACGAGCGACCAGCCATCTACGAGCACGAACAACAATAGTTTTAGCGGCAGCGAAATCGTCATCGGCGGCATCATCATCATGCCCATGCTCATCAGCACGGTGGCCACGACGATATCAATCAAGATGAACGGGACGTAAATGAGGAAGCCCATCTGGAACGCGGTGCGGAGTTCGCTGATGATGAAGGCGGGCGTGACGACGCGCAGCGGCAATTGATTGATTTCGGTCGGCGGCAATTTGGCCATCGAAACAAATAGTTCAACGTCTTTTGGCCGCGTCTGTTTCAGCATGAAATCGCGGAGCGCGCCGCTCGCGCGGTCGAGAGCGACTTCGCTGGAAATAGTTTTGGCCTGATAGGGAATGAGCGCGTTCTTGTTGATGTTATCCCAAACGGGAGCCATGACGAAATAGGTTATGAACAATGAGAGGCCGATGATGATTTGATTGCCGGGCGAGCCTTGCAATTGCAGCGCGGAACGCACGAAGCCGAGCACGATGGCGACGCGGGTGAAACACGTCATCAGCAAAATGATCGAGGGCGCGAGCGAGAGCAGGGTGACAAGGAATAAAACTTTGATGCCGGAATCCACGTCGGGCACGCCGCCGTTGGGGGCGAGGGAAATCGAGAGCGGGCCGAGCGTGGTGGTGGCGTTGGTTTGGGCGGAAGCTGAAGCCACCAAACCTAGAAAAAAAACCGCGAGCGCAATTTTGAAAAACGATTTCATTTTCCTTTGAGCACCGTGGCCAGTGCTTGTGCGAACGGCATCGGCGCGGAAGTTTTTTCGCCCGTTTCAGTTTCGGAAATTTCCGCGTCGGGCAGATGGCTCAACAGGTTCACGCCGGTGGGCGAGGAGGCGACGAGGAAGCGTTGTTTGTCGTAGCCGATGACAAAAATTCCCTGCCGCGCGCCGAGCGAACGCGATTCAACGATGTTCAATTTTGGCGCGGTGCCGCTGCGGTTTGCGAGGCGCTGCCAGTTTTTGAACAGCCACACGCCGCCCAGAAAAATTCCCAGCACGAGTGCGAGCGCGCCGAGGACGCGCACGAAGGAGCCACCGACATCAGGCAATGGTGGCGCGGTGGAAACGAGGTTCGTCGTCTGTGCGTGAATACGGAAGACGAACAGAAAGAACATTCCCGCCGTCGCTGCGCGTTTCCCAAAAAACAAGAAAAGGGATCGCGCGGCGAAGAACGGGAACGAAATTTTAGCGGCTTGACGGTTTCCCTCTCCCAGCGGGAGAGGGATCAAGGGTGAGGGAGAGGCGTGATAAAAAAATTGCGGCTTGGAAACAGGGGATGTGGCTGGTGAGCAGAAAGCGTTCTCCCTCACCCCGGCCCTCTCCCGCTGGGAGAGGGAGAATCGTTGGCCGCGTTGGTGCGGGCCAGCGATCCACTTTTTTATTCCAGACAACATGACAAAGATTGATTTTTTTTGCAGTCGGCTCATGCGGCGGGGGTGTAGCCGATGACTTCGGTGATCTTCACGCCGTAGCGATCTTCGACGACGACGACTTCGCCACGCGCGATGAGCTTGCCGTTGACGCTTAAATCCACGGGTGCGTCAGACGGTTTATCGAGCTGGACGACGGAGCCGATGTTGAGCTGCAAAACTTCGCGCATCGGGAGCTGGCAGCCACCGAGTTCGATCGTGAGGCTGACGGGCACATCGAGGACGAGGTTCAAGTTGGAGGGATTTTCGAGAGTGGCGTTCATGAATTATTTTTTGCGGAAAATGGTTTTTGAAATTTTATTTTGAAATGGCAGCGGTGAGTTGCACGGCCCACTGGGCATCGCTGGTGCCGGGGCGACCGTAAAATTTTGGCACGTTGCCGAGGCGCACGACGACTTGCGCGGCACAGGCGGGATCGAGGCTCACGAGATCGCCGGGCTTGAGGCGGGTGATGGCACCGGCAGACATTTTCAAACCCTGCCATTCAACGGTGAGCGGCACTTTCACGGAATCAAACTCGCTGCTCCAACTGGGCTGGACATGGCGCGTGGGCACTGGCTCATCGGCTTCCGGCAGGCTGGGGCTGATGAGGCGCAGGAGCGGTTCGACGGTGGTGTAGGGAAAAACGATTTGAAAATTTTCAGAGGCTTCACCGATTTTTGCGGTGATGTCGAGGATGAGCATCGCGGCGTCGGGCGGCGAGGTTTGGAGAAATTTACTGTTGTTCTCGTGACTGATGATGGTCGGGTGCAGCCCCGGCATTTCCGGCCAATGGTTGCACCATTCATTCAGGATCAACATGGTGGCTTGGTCGCTCACGGCCACTTCGATGTCGGTCAGATCATGGCCTTCAGCGGGCAGCGCGCCGGGACCGCCGAGCAGCCGATCCGCAAACAACAGGGCGAAGCGCGGCGGGAGGACGAACAGGCCGACACCTTTTAACGGGTCGGCCTTGAAGAGCGTGATGAAACTCGGGTTCGTGAGCGGCCCGATGAATTTTTGGTAAGCCTCGATGTGAACTTTCGCCAGCGAGAGCGAACATTCCAGCCGAAGAAACATCGCGATACGCGCGCCGAGCGAGCGGACGAACTGTTCGTGCCGCTGGCGGATGCGGCGTAATTCGCTCGCGGCGAGAAAGCCGGATTGCCGGAAATCGTGACTGCGAACGGCGCTCGCCTTGCGCGATTCACGCACCCCGCGCGCCGTGAGCACCATCACGTCCGCCGCTTCAGTTTGCCCCTCTGCTTCCATAAGAATTTATTGGACCGCAAATTTAGTGATATACAGTTCCTGCACGGAGGCATCGCCCAACACACCGTTGATACCATTGATTAATTCAGTGCGGATGAGATTACGCGCGCCGGGCTTTTCCAAATCCGCCAGCGTTTTCCGCTCCAAGGTAGCCATGGCCATGTCGCGGATTTGCGGGTCATTATCTTTCATCTTGGTCTTGAAGACTTCGCCGCCCGTGCCCACGACCGTGACGCTGGAAACCAGATAGCGCGTGGCACCCGTGCCAGCAATGTTCACGAGCAACTCGCTCAATTGCACCGAGGCTTTTTTATCATCCCCGCCCTTCTTGGATTTTTCGCCGTGCGCGCCCTCGGCGGATTCTTTGATGCCCAGACTTTTCTGCAACTGCGGCACGATGACAAATTTCGTCATGCCGAACGCCAGCGCGGGCAACAGCACAACGGCCAAGATGAGCGGCAACCAAGCTCCCAGGCCGCCACCGGCGGCGGGTGCGGGCGCGGCCGCCTCGGGTTTTTTTTCTTCGGCCATAAAAAATTAAATCAGCGTTTCAGATTCACGAGCGTGTTCAAAATCTCATCACTGGTGGTGATGACTTTGCTGTTCGCCTCGTAGGCCCGCTGCGTGGTGATGAGCGAGGTGAGTTCTTTCGCCAAATCCACGTTGGACATTTCGAGCGCGCCGGTCTCCAGCTTGCCGAGGCCGTTGCTGCCCGGTGGCAGCGAAGCCGTCGGCCCGGCAGAGGTCAAGTTGGAGTAAAGATTATTGCCCACTTTTTCCAATTGTTGCGGGCTGGTAAAATTTTGCAGCAGCACCTGACCGCGCGTGAACGAGTTGCCGTCGGCCAAGGTCACTTTCAACGTGCCGTCACTGCCAAACGTAAAACTTTTCACCGGCGACGTGTCGGCCGTAACCGCACTGGTGACGGGATCGGTGATCGTCGCGCCCGTGTTATCAATCTTGATGTCGCCCGGCGTCGAGAGGGCGGCGTTGCTGTAACCTTGCACGCGCATCCCGCTGCTCGTCACGAGATAGCCGCTGGGATCCACGCTGAAACTGCCGTCGCGCGTGGCGAACGTGTTCAAAGTGGTTGGATCTTTCACCAGAAAAAATCCGTTGGGCGAGGTGATCGCCATGTCGTTGGGATTGCCCGTGCTGGAGATTGAGCCTTGGGAAAATTGGTTGCGGATCGAGACCGTGCCCATGCCCGTGCCGATCTGAATCAGCCCGGCAGAGTTGCCGCCGCCTAGCGTCTGGCTGAACGTGTCGGCGAAACTGGCGCTGCCGCTTTTGAAGCCGGTCGTTTCCACATTCGCGATGTTGTTCGCCGTGACGTTCAAACTGTCCTGCAAGTGCGACAGCGCGCTGATGCCTGAATCCATTGAGAGTAACATGATTATTTTCCTTGGTTGATGGTTTAGTTGAAACGTTCGAGATTAATTATTGCCAGCTGGATCCGTATGCGTGACGGACAGCGAATCCAGCAGCACCGGATCGGTATGCGTCGCGGAAAGTTCCTGCAATGCAGAGCTGCTCGCATCGGTCTGGGTCAGCGTCGGCGACACTGCCTGCACCGAAGTCACTTGGTTCAAATTGTAATGCTGGCCATTCACTAAAATCTGCGGCTTGCCGTTCACCAGCGACACGCCGGACACCACGCCGCTCTTGGAATTTAGCGAATCAATCTGCACCGACACTTGGCTGCCGATCAGCGAATTCGCCTGGATCATCGCCAGCGACGCCGACGTCTCGCTCGCTTGCGAGAGCGACGTGAACTGCGCCATCTGCGCCGCCATATCCGTGTTTGATTTCGGGTTCAGCGGATCTTGAAATTGAATCTGCGACACCAGCAGTTTCAGAAAATCATTTTGGTTGAGCGTCGAGTTAGTGCCCGCCAGATTCGCGCCCGAAAAAAGATTGCTGGCGTTCGTCACCGATGAATTGACAGTAGATACAGTTGACATAAATAATTTTTGTTGTTGTTCAAGCCCACGATTCCCAACCATGCAAACCCGTCACGCGGCGCGCGGTGGCCCCGCCGGACACCGCCGCAAATTCTGCGAACGCCAGCGCCTGCTCCGCCTCCTCGTCACGAGTCGGCGACTGTTGCTGGGAAAAATTTCCGCCCGAAGTAAAATCCGCCTCGCTGCCCAACGGCCCGAGCTTCACGCCGCGCAATTCCAGCCGCGCCTGTAAATCCGTCCAGTGCTGGTTCAACCACTGGTGGTCGCCCGCCGACAGAAATGCCTGCGCCTCCACCACGCCGTCGCGTTGCCGCAATTCCAGCGATAGCTCCGTGCCCGCCCCCGGCCGCAACACCACGGACATCGAATCTGATTTTGATTCCACCAGTCGCAGCGCGTGCGCTGACATCAATTCATGTGTCCGCTCCACCATCTGCAAGCGCGCCTCGGAAAGCGTTGGCGGCACTGCCACGCTCAACGCGCTGGCCGCCGTGGCATCATTAAAATTATTGCCGGCCGTCGTGCCGACGTAAGTCCCGGAAAAATCCGGTAAATATTTTTCCGCCAACAGCGGCGGCAAGTCCAGTCGCCCCGAAGCCAAGGCCCCCGCCGTGCGCGTTGGCCCGCCACCCGGCAACTTTTGTCCAGTTGACCCGGCAATAACTTCCACTTTGTCGCTCTTTTTCATCGCTGGGACAGTAGATGCAACTCCCGTGCCAGCTTTTGCGTCCGTCGCCAGCACGGATGACGGCGCGACGGCATTTTGCAACTCGCCTGCCGCCATCCGCTCTGGCAAATCTTTTGGCAACCCGCTGACAGTCGCCATTAAAATGTCTGCCAACACTGGCTCCACTCCATCTGCTGCTGACAAAACGGATGCCGCCGGTGCGACCGGTGAATTTTTTTCTACCACTGTTTTATCTGGCAAGGCCCGCGGCACTAAAAAATTTGTCGGCACTGCCGCAACTTTTTCCGTTGCGGGTGACACAAAATCCGTCGGCGCAAGAAATTGTTTCACCACCTCGGCCACCGTCGGCAACACTGTTGGAGCTACCGACACCTCGGCTGGCGTCGCCGGTTCACTCGTGGAAGTTTTGGCCGCAACGTTGATGGCTCCAACGGGCGCAGGATTTTGTTTTGGATTATCCGCCACCGCTGGCAGATCAGAAACCGCCGTCATATTTGGCAAGCTCCAACGCCCGTTTGAAATCACCGGAGCCGCCACTTCTGGTTTTGCCACCGTCGCTTCGGGCAAGGTGCCCGGTAATTTCGCCGCCGGTTTTTCGCCCGTCCCCACCGTCGCCGGAGCCGTCCCCGGAACATTTCCGGGCAACGGTGGTGCCAGCACGGAAATCGGTGGCGGAACCAAACCCATCGTCGCCAGAATCAAATCTTGAGAAATTGTTTGGGTCGGTGTTTCGGAGGTTTTTTTTCGGTCAGTCGCCACCGGTTTTTCGCTCGCTGATTTTGGGGTCAGCAAATCCGCCAGTGACATTTCGTTCGCAGGTGCGGCTGGCGCAGCGATTGGCTCGGCGGTTGGCAAGCGCGTTGGTTCAACCGTCGGACGCAGTAATTTTATTCCCCCCGGCGCCAGCGCATCCGTCATCGCCTGTTCAAATTGTTTTCCGTTGCCGCCAGTTTCGTTTTGCGTCGCCAGCACCGTTTGGCCGATCGTGGTGGCGAAGGCCGCCAGCAAATTTTCAATGGCCGGCATAAGCGTTAGCGGGGTTGCCGACGGGTGCGTTCACGACCGCCTTCATTTTTTGCGCGAGCTGGGCGGCCCGCTTCGCTTGTGCTGGCCCTTGCTTACTCATCGCGTCGAGGATGCCGCCAGCGGCCTCATTTTTCATGGAGTAAAGCAGCTTGGTCACTTCGGGGTCGGGCATTTCACCGAGCATCGTAGCGGCGCCGTCTGCCGACATCCCGGCAATCACCTTCACCTGTTTTTTGGCGTTTTCTTTTTCCGCCTCGGTGAACAGCACCACGCGCTTATCAAATTCCACCTGCACGTTGCTCATGGTGCGCGTCACGGTGGAAAGCTCTTTCCCCTGCGCGCTCAACTGCGCCTCCCACTCCTTTAACTGCTGCTGGCGCACGGCCAACGCATCGCGCTCATCTTTGATCTGCGCGATCCACTGCTCCATTTCCGGGTTGTGAAATTTCCACGACGGGTCATCAGCGGCGGACGGCACCGTTTTTTCCGGCGGCGTCACCGCGCCGAAATGCGTCGCGTTGAGCGCACCAAACATCGCGCCAAAAAACAAAAGCCCGCCGAGCATCACCACGGTGATGGGCGATAACAATATTTTGTTCATAAAGTTTTAGTTGGAGAACGCGGTCTGCCACAGCGGGCCGCCCGCGTTTTGGATGGCCAGCTCGTCAAACATTTTTTGTTCCGCGCTCAATAGCGTCCGCTCCCACGCGCGGAGCGATTTTTCGTGGAACTTATCCAGCGCCTCGCGGTCGCGCGCGGCGGCGGTCAGCGCGCGAAACGCCTCGCTCGCCTCTGTCTGCGCCGCTTGCAGCACCGCCGCACATTCGTTGCGCCGCAGCTCCAAAACTTTGCACCACGTTTGCAAATTGATGATGCGCGCGGCGGAAGCGCCGGTCGCCAGCTCGCTTTGCAACAACGCGTGGCCGGTGAGCAGCTCCATTTCCGCGAGTTGCAACACGCGCGCCGCGCCGTCGCACAGCGTCAGCGTGCGCGCGTAATGTTGTTGTGTGGCCTGCTCGCGCTGCTGGCGGAGCGTCCGCAGTGATTCCAGTGGAAAACGAAAAGCCTTCATAATTTTGGGGTGATGATTTTTTCGAGCGCGTCCCAGCTGTGCGCGGCGGAAATTCCTTCCGTCACCGACTGGCGCAGAAATTGATTGAGCGGTGATTGCAACTTGATAGCGGCGTCAATCGCCGGGCTGCTGCCCGCCGGATACGCGCCGATGTTGATCAGGTCAGCGTTCTTGCGGTAGGTCGCGAGATGCTCCCGCGCGGCGGCGGTGACCTTTATTTTTTCCGGCGGCAGCAGATCGCGATTCAAACGGCTCACGCTTTCCAAAACATCAATCGCCGGATAATGATTTTGCGTCGCGAGTTCGCGCGTCAAAACAATGTGACCGTCCAAAATCGAACGCACGGAATCCGCGATAGGATCATTCATGTCATCGCCCTCGACGAGCACGGTGAACAAGCCGGTGATCGCGCCGCGCTCGCCCGCGCCCGCGCGTTCGAGCAACTGTGGCAGCAGCGAAAAAACTGACGGCGTGTAGCCACGCGTGGTGGGCGGCTCGCCGACGGCCAAACCAATTTCGCGTTGCGCCATCGCAAACCGCGTCACCGAATCCATCATCAGCAAAACATTTTTTCCCGCGTCGCGAAAATGTTCCGCAATCGCCATCGCAAGAAACGCCGCTTTCACGCGGTTCAACGCGGGTTCGTTCGACGTGGCTACGACGACCACAGATTTCTTCCGCCCGCGTTCGTCTAAATCGCGTTCCAAAAATTCCCGCACTTCCCGCCCGCGTTCGCCGATGAGCGCGATGACATTCACATCCGCTTCGGCTTGCGAGGCGATCATGCCGAGCAACGTAGATTTGCCCACGCCGCTGCCGGCAAAAATTCCCATGCGCTGCCCGCGCCCCAGCGGTGTGAACGTATCGAGCGACTTGATGCCGGTTTGAAAAACTTCGCTGATGCGCTGGCGTTTGAGCGGATGCGGCGGGCGCATCTGCAACCGCGCCGTGTGTTCGGTGATCACTTCGCCGTGGTCATCAATTGGATTTCCCAAACCATCAATCGTGCGTCCGAGCAACGCGTCGCCCACGCCCACGCGCAGCGGCGCACCGGTGGCGATGACTTCGCTGCCGGGGCAGATGCCGTGCAGTTCACCCAATGGCATCAACAGTAAATGGTGATTCCGAAAACCGACGACTTCGGCGAGCGTCTCGCCGCCATCGCGCGCAGAAAGAATCCGGCAGACTTCGCCGAGCGCGGCGAGCGGGCCTTCCGATTCCACCACGAGGCCGATGAGTTGCACCACGCGCCCGCACGTTTCCGTCACACGCGTCTCGCGCACGCGGCGCACGGCGTGTTGCAAACGGCTTTGAGTTGGCACGGTGGCGGTCATGTTAATTTTAGGCGTTCAACGATTGGCGCAGCTGTTCAAATTTGGTTTCGCGGCGCGCGTCCACTACGCCAAAGCGCGTCTGCACCAGACAGCCACCGCGCGTGATTTCCGGTGAACTTGAAAATTTCAACGGCCCTGATTCCGGCAGGCCGTTCAGCACTGGCGACTGGTGCGAGCGTAGCAACGCAAGATCTTCGGGATTCATCTGCACGCTGATTTCCGCCGTGTCTTCGGTCTGCCGCAACGCCTCGCGCACGGTCGCCTCGATCAATCCCGCGTCCACCGGCATCCCCGCCACCACCTTTTTGGCGGCCTCCAGCGCGACCTCGATCAACGTGGATTCCGCCGTGTGCGCGAGCTGCGGCAACGTCCGTTGCAGCGATTGAAAAATGCCGCGCTGCAATTCCAAAGTCTCGTTTCGTTGCGTGAGCAGTTGCGCGTTCAACGCACTTTCACCCTCGCGCCGTCCGCGCTCGAACGCCGCCTGTTCGGCGGCGCCTAAAAAAACTTTCCAGTCTTGCGCCGGCGAATGGAGCAAGAGCCGCACGTCGGCCAGCGGCTCCTCAAACAAAATGGTGTCGGCCCATTTCACGCGCTCTCCCCAGGTTGGGCTTCATCGAGTTCAATTTCGCCGTCGGCTTCCAGTTTGCGGACGGCCTCGATGATGCGGAATTGCGCGGCCTCGACATCCTTGCTCTTCACTGCGGCCATGAATTGCAATTCTTCCTGCAACGCCTCGGCGGCGCGCTTGGACATATTCGTCAAAATTAATTTCTTCAACGGCTCGCTCGCCTTCTTGAGCGACACCGTGAGATCGCGCATATCAATTTCGCGGAGGATGCGCTGGATGGCTACGCCGCCGAGCAACAACAAGTCTTCAAAGGTGAACATCTTTTTGCGAATGCTCGTCGTGAGGTCAGGATTTTTTGCTTCGAGGCTCGTAAGCAGTTCGCGGCTCACCGTCTTATCCATCGCGTTCAAAACATCCGCCACCGTCGTGATGCCGCCGGTTTGCGTCATCGCGCGTGTCTGTTTCACGCCGAGTTTGGTCGTCAAAACTTCCGCCACTTTTTCGGCGACCTCGACGGGCGTGGGGCAAAGCGCGGCGAGCCGTTCAATCGCCAGCTCGCGATTTTCCGGCGTCAACAGATTCAAAACTGCCGCCGCTTTTTCCGGCGAAAGATAGCTAACAATGAACGTGATGGTCTGCACTTGCTCATCGCGGACGAGGTTGAAAACGTGGCGCGGATCCATGTCCGCGATGATGTGCATCGCGCCGACGGGCGCGCGTGTGTTCGAGACGCGCCCCATGACATCGCTCGCTTTGAACGTGCCGATGGCTTTCTCCAAAGTCATCCGCGTCACGTCCAGCCCGGCGGAAATCGAAGTGCTGGCGGCGATGGCCACGTTGGAAAACTCCGAAAGAATGTCATGCTGCTGTTCGCGCGAAATCAAGTTGAACCGCGCCATTTCCCGGCTAACGCCCTCGATCTCGCGCGGCGGCAACTGGCGCAACACCACCGAGGCGCTTTCCGAACCGAGCATCACCAGCAGCGCGGCGAGCTGCTGCGTTTTGTTCATGCCGCCGGTTTCGGCGACGGCTTCGGGGCTAGAATTTTCTTCACTCATTGCGGGTGGCGGCTTCAGCGGGGCGGCCCCGATTCATCCAGTCGCGGATGGCTGAAGTCATGTTGTTCGGGTTGTCTTTGATGAGGCGGTTCAAAACGTCCACCGTCACCACGTTTGGTTGCGGGTCAAAATTGATTTCTGAAATTTTCCCTTTGCTGTTGGGCGCGGGACTGAGCCGACCTACGGGCACGCCCATCGGAATATCTTGCACTGGTGTTTGCTTGAACAGGCGGAGCAGCAATAGCAACGTGCCCACGCCCAAGGCGGGATAAGTCAAGTTGCCCGCGAGCGTCATCCAAAAATCTTTTTTCTGATCGGAGTTCAGTTGCTGCGTGATGTCCGTCGCGAAGGTTTCATTGAACGGCAATTCCTCCAGCGCCACTGTGTCGCCGCGCGTCAGATCCGCGCCCAATGCCGAGCTGACGATGCGCCGTAATTTTTCCATTTCTTCTCCCGTGCGCACCACCGGTTTGCGCTCCGCGCCCGTGCCGGCCATCTGTTGCGCCACCGTGATCGCCGCCGTGAGCCGCTTCAATCCGCCCGCCATCTGCACGCTGTCCGTGTGCGTCCGGTTGATCTCATACGCAACCGTCGAGGTGACTTTGGAATTTTTAGATTTGTTCAGTGCGCCGGCGGACGATGCTGGCGAATTCGTGTCGGCCGGCGTGTTCGCGGTGATGCCCGCCGCCGTGTTGTTCTGCGTCGTCGCCGTGTCCACCGTCTCGTCGTTCTTCGTTTGCGAGCGGATCACTTGGCCATCCGGGTCATATTTTTCTTCTGACCGCGTGATTGTGTCGTAATTCACTTCTGCCGAAACGCGCACGATTGCCTGACCGGGGCCGAGCACTTTTTCCAGCATCTCCTGCGCTTTTTTGGAAAGGTATTGTTCGAGGTTCCGCCGCGACTGCAACTGCGTGGCCGACAAACCGGACAGCGAATCATTATCCTGATTTTCGGAAAGCACGTTGCCCATGTTGTCCACTACGGAAACGTGATTTGGTTTCAAGCCTTCAACAGAATTCGCCACGAGAAAACGGATGGAATTAATGGACGACGGCGGCAACTGCGAATTGCCGCGCACCCGCACAAACACTGAAGCCGTTGGGTATTTTTCCTTGTCCAACAGCAACCGATTTTCCGGCAGCACGATCATCACGCGGGAAGATTGAATTTCATCGAGCTGCGAAATCGTGCGCGACAATTCGCCCTGCAACGCGCGGAGATAATTTGCCCGCTGCACAAAATCAGAAATGCCAAAATTCGGTTTGTCAAAAATCTCGAAGCCCACGCCCTCGCCCTGCGGAATGCCTTTGCTCGCGAGCTGCATCCGCATCGTATAAACCTTGTCTACCGGCACCGTCACCGAGCCGCTGCCGCTGACTTTGTAAGGCACCTTCGCTTCGTCGAGTGCGGACACGACTTTCGCCGCCTCCGTCTCGGATAGGCCACCGTAAAGCAAGCCGTAGTCCGCGTGCGACGACCAGAACGCCGTCGCCGTCAGGCCCGCGACCAAAACAAAAGTCGCCGCGAAGACGCTCACCCGCTGGCTCGCGCTCAACTGACCCCAAATGTCCCAAAGTTGTTTTCCCAGTTTTGAAAAGTTGTTGTTCATTCTAAATTACATCTGCATCCGCATGATTTCCTGATACGACTCCAGCAATTTATTCCGCACTTCCACGAGCAACTGGAATGACACGCTCGCCTCTTCCATCGAGAGCACCGCCTGGTGCAGCGGCACGTTCTGTCCCGACTGCAACGCACTCACCTGCTGCGACGCGTTGACCGATTGCGCGTTCACATCCGAAACTAATTTTCCAATCAGCGACGAAAAATCGCCGCCGCCCGCTGGCATCGCGCCCGGCATCGCGCTCGGAATTTCCGCCAAATCTTTTCCCGGCATCGGGTCGAGACGCGGCAGCAAACCGGGGTTGTAGCTAGGGATGGCGGAGAGGGATGACATGAAAAATCAGTAATAAAAATCAGTGTTTTCCGATGGACAACGTTTGCATCGCCATCGAGCGCGCATTTTTCACCACCGCAAGATTCGCCTCGAACGCCCGCTGCGCCGAGATGTAATCCGCCATTTCTTCGTGGATGTTCACGTTGGGCATGGACACCATGCCGTGCTCATCCGCCTCCGGGTTGCCCGGCGAATACAGCTTGATAGGCGGACGCGGATCCCTTTCGATTTTGGCGACGTGCACGGACGGCAAATCCGGATTACCGCCACCCATCTTGTCGTTCAAAACATTTTCAAACACCACCACGCGGCGCTGATACGGCTTGCCGTCCACATCGCGCGTCGTCTGCGCGTTGGCGATGTTCTGCGAAATGACATCCAATCGCGCGTGCTCCGCATCAAGCGCGGCGGACGTGTTTTGAATGCCAGTGAGAATTTGAATCATAATGAAAAATTACGCGTGACCGGTAATAGCCATCCGCATTTTGGAAAGCGTGCCGCTGACGAGTTGCGTCTCCAGCGCGTGCATCATCACATTCTGGTTCATGCGCATCAGCTCGGCTTCGAGATGCACCGAGTTGCCGTCTTTACCGATCGGCGACGTCTGGTCAGTGGCCAACGTGGGCGACAGCGAAGAAATTTTAGAAGCATCCCCCGCCGCACACGCTTGTTGCAACGCCGCTTCAAACTGCGGCGCGAGATCCAAGCGCTTGTAGCCCGGCGTTTCGAGATTCGCGAGATTGTTAGCCAACGCCTCCTGCCGCAACGCCACCGCATCCAGCGATTTTTTCGCCGTCAGGTAGTTAGGTTGGCTGAACAGGGCTTCGATCATACAATTTTCCGAGCCTCGTTAAGCAACGACAATGCCATCCGCAAAAAAACCAGTGAAACCAAGGGTTTTGCAACTTATGAAGACTGCGAAGGGGAAAAAATTGCCGCCTCACCGCGCCAAGTCAGGTAAGAATTTACCTGTCTGCCCGCTCACACCTGATGGCGCGAACGGCATTTGAAAAATGGTGTTGAGCCGGCAGATTTGTCAGGCGCGTGGCCTCCCGCCGTTCCGCCATCAGCCCGCTTTGGAAAATAATTTCAAACCCACCGTGCCCGCAACGATCAGCACGAGACAGACGATGCGGCCCACCTCGCGCGGCTCGTTGAGAAAAAGCATCCCAAAAAACGCCGTGCCCGCCGCGCCAATCCCCGTCCACACCGCGTAAGCCGTGCCCATCGGAATCGTCTTCAGCGAGAGCGACAGCAGATAAAAACTGACCGTCATCGTCGCGAACGTCGCCACCGTCGGCCAGAGCTTGGTGAAGCCGTTCGTGTATTTCATGCCAATGGCCCATCCAATTTCCAGCAGGCCCGCGAGTAAAAGAAAAAACCAGTGCATAGAGTAGTTTGAAAAATTTTAGGGCCAGTCGTCGCCATGTTGAAATTGCTCCAGCTCAGCAGCTTTGAATGCAGCTATAAAATCCGCCACGAATTCATCCTGCGGTTTTTGCGCCAACGTCACCCGCAGCAGCCTGAATTTTTCCGGGGCTATTCCTTGACGGACGTTATTGGCAAAACCGAAATCGCGCGTGAAGCACAGTTCAAAATTTTCCACCGCGAAGCGATAGAGTTTTCCATTATCCAGACCCTGCATCCTCAACGTATGCACTGATTCCACCTCGTGACCTTCTGCACGCAACGCGGCGACGAGTTTGCGCGGCAGGTTCTCGTCCAGCAGGATCTTCACGCGGGCTGCAATTCTTTTTTGTGCGCCAGTTCCGCGAGCGCGCCGCGCACGGATTCCTCCGTGAGGCTAGGATACGCGTCCACAATGTCTGCGACCGACATGCCGGCCGCCAGCGATTCGAGAATGAGCGCCACGGAAATACGCGTGCCGCGCACGCGCGGGCTTCCGCCCAAGTGCTCCGCATCAGCGATAATCCAGTTCTTCATGATGTCATCGTAGCTCAATCTGAATATCTCTCAAGATGAGAAAACGAATGGCGATAAGCTTATTTCAAACTTTTTGGAACGTCTTCAAAAGGGTATCGCTTCGGCTTGTAGGCACCCTCCGCTTTCAATGCTTCAAACGCTTCTTTTGCTCGATCTTCGGCACTTTGCCTCACCCATGTAACTACTTTCGCATCTCCTTCATCAACTTTCCAAATAATTTCTACAATTTCTAGTTCCTTACCCTCTTTTAACATCACTTTTCGTGGAGGTGATATTTCCCACGGTATTTCAATCTCAAATTCCTGATTGTTGGGCTGTTTTACTTTTCGTTTCGATAGCACTTGCTCAAGCCTTCTGTCTTTCCAGACTTCTGTTGGAATAACGATTGGGCCTTTGGCGTCAACCTGACAACATCTTTGCGCAAGCGTAACAGCCCGCCCATACACAGAGCAGTTATACTTGAGCGGTGTCCCCACATACCCAACAACAATTTCACCAGCCGCAATGCCGATATGAGGGCGGAAGCCCAAGTAATCCCGCTCAACCATCCAACGTGCTGCATCAACCGCATCAGCCAACGGATCTTCAGATCCAAAATCCTTTGCGAAGACGACCATTACCTCATCTCCAATATATTTATCAACAATACCAGACTTGTCTTTCAGGCCTTCAGCAGAAATCCATGAAAAGAAATTATTGGCTAGGATTAACGTTTCAATCGGAGTCAGCGAATATGAGCGCGATGAAAAAGATGATAGATCAGCAAAAAGGATTACGGCTTCAATGATTGGGCTTAACCCGGATTGATGGACACCTTGTGGCGGCGGCGGGCATGGTTATGGTTTAGTTGGTTTGGTGTTCAAAGTCCACAGGTGATTTGAAGCCGAGGGCGCTGTGGCGCCGCACCCGGTTGTAGTATTTTTCGAC
>JANYCI010000283.1 GCA_025360325.1 Limisphaerales bacterium
GGTCTGGCGACGTTCGGCTCGCGAGGACGCTCGCCCCACCAAACTAAAAAACCTTTATGATCTTCGCAGCCTTGGCGTGAGATTTTCCGATTTACGCTTTCACCGGCACTGTGAGTTTCACCACCGTTCCACCATTCGTGCCGGGCGTGATTTCAAATTCTCCGTGCACGTCGCTCAATCGGCGGCTCATGTTTCTCATGCCGTTCCGCAAACTTTTTCCCGAAATGTCGCCGAGGCCGCGCCCGTTGTCGGTGATGCTCAAAATAAATTTCCCCGGTTCCAGTTGCAGCTTCACACGCGCCTCCGTGGCGTGCGCGTGCTTGACGACATTGTTCACGGCTTCCTTGAACGCGAGAAAAATATTGTGGCGCACTTCCGGCAAAATCGGCGTAGGTGGAAGATCGGCGGGCAGATCCGCGCGGTAACTTACACCAGCCAACGCAAAATAATCCTGCGCGTATTTGCAGGCGTAGTTCGCAAGACCTTCGAGCGTGTCGTTGGACGGATTCACGGCCCAGACGATTTCATCGAGCGAACGCGTCGTCTCGCGGGCCGTGGCACAAATCTGCTGCGCGTGCTGTTCGATTTCGTCGGGAAGATTTTTATCCAACTCCGCCATCTCGCCGAGCAGTGTGACTTGCGTGAGGTTCGCGCCGAGCTGGTCGTGCAAGTCCCGCGCGATGCGGGCGCGTTCGCGTTCGATCAATTCTTTTTGATGCAACGCGCGCAACTGACGTTTCAGCTTGGCCGTCGAAACGAGATAAATAATTCCGCCCAGCGCTGCGAGTGAAAAGAAAAACATCGCCGCCATAAACGAACGCTTTTTCCAGAACGGCGGCTCGACGGTGACGGCGAGCGTCGCGCCAATGTCATTCCACACGCCGTCTTCATTGCAGGCGATGACGTGGAAAATATAGTTGCCCGGCTCCAAGGGCGGCAGGTTCACGACACGCACGCTGCGAAGATCAATCCACGTTTTTTCACTGTCGCGGCCTTTAAGTTGGTATTTGAACCGCGCGCCGAACTGTGCGCCCTTTGGCGCGGAAAAATTTAAGCTCGTGAAATGAATTTCCAACTGCTCGTTCTGCGGCGTGAGCGTGACTGCGCCGCTCCAGCCGGAGCCAAGCGAATTCGTTTTCAAATCCACGCCATCCACCAAAACTTTTTCGATTATGACCGGTGGCGGATTGGTGTTGATCCGTAAATCCGTCGGGTTCACGAAAACCAAACCTTCAATCGTCGGAAACCACAGCCGTCCGTCGCGGGCGCGGAGCGCGGCGGGCTGCGCGCCGGCGGAACATTCGCGCGTGAGAAACGTGCGGCACGCCAAGGTTTTTGCCGCGCCGGACAACACGTCCGCGATAGAGCTTTTGCCGACGCGCACGAGGCCTTCATACGAGCCGAGCCACAAATTTCCCGCGTCGTCTTCCGCGAGCGAACCGATGTCGTCATTCGCCAAACCATTTTGCGTGGAGGAAAAAAGTTTCCAATCGCCGCCGGAAAAACGCGCGAGGCCATGAACGAAAGTGCCGCACCACAACGCGCCATCCGCCGCGACGAGCAAACTGGAAATGTCTTTCACCGGCGCGTTTGCGGGCGAAATTTTACCATCGCGCAAAGTGAATAATCCGTCGCTTTCCGTGCCGATCCAGAGCGTTCCATTCGTGTCGGCGGCGAGGGCACGGACGGCGCTTTTGGGCAAGCCGGCGGCGGTGGGAAAAAAATTCCAGTTCGTGCCGTCAAACTGGCCGAGGCCGTTTTCACCGCCAGCAAATATTTTCCCGGCTTGATCTTGGCCAAGCGAAAAAATTTTTCCACCCACCGGCACCGCTTCGCCCACCGGCTGGAAATTGCCATCGCTCAAACGAAACAAGCCTTCGCCGCTGGAACCAGCCCAGACCTGTTGCTGACGGTCCACGAGCACACACCACGCTTTATTTTCGCGGCCCAAATCAAAATGCGTGGCGGAATTGGTGAGCGAGTAAGTGAGGCCACGCAGATTGAATGCCGCCCACAATCCGCCCGCCGCATCCTCGGCGGCGGATTGCGCGACGCCGGTGGCGAGCGCGGTCGGCGCGTTGAAACTTTTCCGTTTCACGCGATCCAAACCGCCCGTGTCCGTGCCGACCCAGAGATTTTTTTCGGAATCAAAAAACAGCGCGAGGATGTAATCTTTCGAGAGACCGTCGTCTTTGGTGAGTTGCAGATGATTTCCCGCCGGATCAAACCAATAGATGCCCGCGCCGCGCGTGCCGACGATCAGGTTGCCTTCGTTGTCCTCGCACACGGCGGTCACGAAGGCGTTGGTCCACGGCACCGTGCCGAAATTTTTCTCGCGGACGGTGCCGCGATATTTTTCCACCAAGCCGCGCTTGAGCAGCCAATACGATCCATCCTTGCTGGGCAGGCGGCCATGCAGCGCGAGGTCGGCGAGGAAATTTCGTTGCGCGCCGGAAACGTGTTCCAGCACCGCGTCGTGCCAACTAAAAAAATCCCCGCCGTCCGTGGCGAACCAGACGGTGCCAGTCTCGTCCTCAAAAGCAGCGGTGATTTTTCCAGTCGCGCCACTCACGTCGAATTTTTTCACGTCGCCATTTTTGACGAGGCAGAGCGAGCCGTTGTCCGTGACGACCCAAAAATTTGTCCGGCGATCCTCGTATAAAAAAATGATGCCGTTGCCCGCGAGTCCTGGCGTGTTGTTGACGTTGAAAGTGGCGAAGGAATTGCCGTCGAAACGGGCGAGGCCGTTGAGCGTGCCGAGCCAGAGATAGCCGTCGCGCGTCTGCGTGAGAGCGATGACGGAGCTTTGGCGCAAGCCGTCGGCGGTGTTCCAAACATCTACGACGAAGGGCGACTCCGCCGCCGCGCGCTGTCCCAAAAACAGCATCGCTGCGATACAACTGCAAAAAATGTGGAATCGCCGTTTCAAACTGGCGGCGAGAATACTGGCTATTGTCGCTGTGAAAAAGTTTTTTCAAAAACCGCTTGCGGCTGGCACGAGTTGGGCTAGGTTTTGCTTGTCCGTGAAAACGGACGCTCCGCTGCTCCTGTTTGAGCAACGGTTCGCGGGCCGGTGACGGTTAAACCCGTGTGCACACCGGCCCGTTTTATTTTTGGAAAAGTTCGCTCCGCGCTGGCATGGTTTCGCTATTTTTTCTCGGACGGTTTCGGTTCGGCCACCGGATGCCGGATGCCGTGAAAGCGGATCACCTCATACTCCTTGGTTTCTTCGAGGTGGAAGCCAGATTTTTGAATCTCTCGCGCGAGCTCCGGCATATGCGCCACGCCCCACGGCACGACGAGGTGTTCGGTTTCCGGCAGGTGACTTTGGATCTGTTCGAGCAAATGCCGGTTGCGTTTTTTTAGCAGATCGTCGAAGAGATAATTTTGCAAATCGGGCGCGAACGAGAATTGCATCAAGGTCTGAATGGTCGTGGCGTCCAGACCGCGCGTATGAATCAAGGTGACCACGTTGAGCAAGTCCAGCGTGTTGGTGGTGAACTGGCTCACGTCTATATCTGCCGGCACGATTTCGCCGCGCGTCGGTGCAAATTTCTCATGTTGTTCGGATAGCCCCAGTGCGCTGGCCATTTTTTTGTAATTGATCCCATGCTTCAGCAGTTGGTGCTCATCCGTGACGCCTTCCATCAGAATCAGCGAGTTGGTCGGAAAAGTTTCAGAGATCTCCTGATAAAAATTTCCCTCGGCGACGTGGGACATCGGGAAGAGCTGAATCGTCTTGCCATCGGCGCGGACATATTTTTGGGCGTGCACCGTGAACCCGCCGGGATGCAAGGTCATAAATCCTTCGGTGTAATGACTGACCAATCCGGCGAAGCAAACGAACAGATAAATCAACACGACAGGCAGCAGGATAAAAACGTTCGCCAGAAAGAAGCCAACCAGATTGCGCCAGGTGAACCGCCGTTGGCCCAGCCGTGCCAGCGGCACCAGCGGCCAGCGACATTTCAGGCCGCCTTGGGCGCGCGCCAGTAGCCCGAGGCCGAGGCCGACTTGAATGGCCGAAAAAATCCAACCCATGAGCTGAATTTTTTCAAAGTAAAGAAAAGCTAAAGGCAGGCCGACCAGTTGAATCACCAAGTAAGACAAGGCGAGCGGAACGAACAACGATTTTGGAATCGCCGGGGTCAGTGCCATCAGGAAATAAACGAGCACCGCCATGAGCACGGCGAGGAGTCCGATGATAATCCTGAAGACTAAAAAAATGTGGCTGTTGAAACCGAGTGCAACCGAATCATCCAAAAGGGAAACGGCGGCATCGGCCAGAAACAACCCCAGACACAGGCTCAATAGCCAGGCGAGGAGCTTGCGCGCGAACGATGGCTGGGGATTTAGTTCCGGTAACAACGGCGGCGCACTGATGTTCGGGGCTTCGTTTTGAAGCGGCTGATTGCTTGAGTCTAGTGACATATTTTTTAAGTTGAACGGCCAACGGCGCTGGGTAGCCAGACACATTTGCCAGACCGTAGTGTTCACTACAAGCGTAACTGCCCGTCAATCTTGGTCGTTCGGAGTTTGAAATGTTTCACCATCGCCGCCCAAAGCGGTTGTCGCTCCGCCGCCGATTTGTTAGCGTGACCGTGCATGGCTCGAAATACTTATTCCC
The DNA here is from genome assembly GCA_025360325.1 of Limisphaerales bacterium. GTDB lineage: Bacteria > Verrucomicrobiota > Verrucomicrobiia > Limisphaerales > UBA11358 > UBA11358. Next base: position 4,628 of record JANYCI010000283.1, read on the forward strand.
GTCTCGGCAAAATTTTGTCCGGCGCGGACACAGATGCCGATGAACAAATCTTCCAGCTCAACAGCCGACTGGAACGGTTCGCGCATTTCTGGGTGCTCGTCGTGCGGCAATTTGTCCGCCACCGCTGTCTCGTGCGCGCGTCGGCACTTTCTTATTCCACGTTGCTCGCATTGATCCCGCTCCTCGCCGTGGCCGTCGGTGTGACGAGCAGCTTGCTCAAAGATCAGGACGTGCAAAAATTTGACGCCGTCATTGAAAAAATGGTCGCGCTGATTCCGCTGTCCGGAACCATCGGCACGAATTCCCCGGTGTCAGAAAATTATTTCAACGACGCGACGGGCTGGGTCACTAATGTTACCGCCGCCGCCACGGTCAATCCCGCCACGCCCGCCGTTGCCGTGGACACGCAAAAACAAATCGCGTGGCACATCCACGAATTCGTTCAAAAGACCAGTGGTGGCGCGCTCGGCGTGACCGGCATGATTTTTTTGATCTTCACCGCCATCTCCTTGTTGCGCGGCATTGAGGAAACGTTCAACGACATCTGGGGCGTGACGCGCGGGCGGAGCTGGTTCATGCAGATCATGCTTTATTGGACCATCATCACGCTGGGGCCGCTGCTGTTGGTGGCCGCGTTCAAACAGGCCAGCGGCGCGCATTTTCAAACCACTCGCAACCTGCTGGAATCTGCGCCGCAATTCTCGTTGGTGTCCGAACATCTGCTGCCCATTCTCATCTTGAGCCTCGCGCTGGCGTTGTTTTACAAACTCACGCCGAACACCAAAGTGGAAACGCGCGCCGCTTTGCTCGGCGGATTTTTTGCCGGCGCGGCGTGGCATTTGTATATTCAAATCAGTTATTTGATCGCGGCCCGCGCGGATGGCGCGAGCCGGATTTACGGCAGCATCGTGTTGGTATTATTATTCATGGGCGGACTCTACATCGTGTGGCTCATTTTATTGTTCGGCGCGCAAATCGCCTATGCGTTTCAAAACCGCGCGGCCTATTTGCAAGATCGGCTGGCGGACAATGTGAACCAGCGCGGACGTGAATTCGTCGCGCTCCGCATCATGACGAGCCTCGGCCAGCGTTTTCAAAATGCGTTGCGCCCCGCGACGGTGCCGCAGCTTTCCGTCGAGTTAGAAATTCCCAGCCGCCTCACGCAATCGGTTTTGCGCACGCTTACTCATTCACGGCTCGTCACGGAAATCGCCGCTCCTGACGCAGCGTTTGTGCCGTCACGCCCGCTGCCGGACATCACCGCCTACGACATTTTAATCGCCATGCGCACGGGCAACGGCCAAGAACTCCCGCAGCGTTCGCAGCCGGAGTTGGCGGAAATTTACGGTGAGTTTGCGCGCATCGAGCAGGCCGAGCGCGCGGCGGCGGCGGGCATCTCGCTCTTCGCCCTCGTGCAACGCGCGCCGAAGCCCGCCGCGCTGCCGGAAAAAATTCCGGCGGCAGAACCGATATTGCAGCCGGCGTTTGCGGAAGATTTTGAGGCGGGAAAAATCCCCGCGCCGCCGGAGCCGGTGGTGCCGCCGGAAATTTCCGCAACCAAAGTCGCTGAAAAAAATTTACCGCGCCGCGAAGTCGTGCAGCCGGGCGAACGGGAATTCCCGCTCTAAAAATTAGTGGCACAGGCGTCTCGCCTGTGCCACTACGCAGCTCCGTTGGCTTTTGTGAACTTTTATTTTTTATCGAGGCACGCGCGGATGGTGGCGGCGATGCTCCCGGACGAACTGGGCTTGGCGAGATAGACAAATTCATCCTGTTCGGTGACGCCCTGCGTGTTGATCTCCGTGCTGTAGCCGCTGGAGATGATGACGCGCAGCCCCGGTTTTTCCATCTTCAATTGCCCGGCAAGATCTAGGCCGGAGATGCCTTCAGGCATGATGATGTCGGTGTAGAGCAGGTGAATGGCGTCGCGATTGTCCCGCCACAGTTTGAACGCCTGCTTGCCGTTCGCCGCCTCGATGACGGTGTAGCCGAGCTTGCGGAGATAGATTGAAATTGGGCGGCGCACGATGTCCTCGTCCTCCACGAGCAAAATGGTTTCGTGTCCGCCGACGGCGTGCGCGGTGGGCGCGGACACTTCGGAGCGGACGCGCGGCGCATTTTTTGCCGGCAGAAAAACTTCAAACAGACTGCCCTGCCCGAGCTGCGAATAAACTTCGATCCAGCCTTGGTGCTGTTTGACGATGCCGTGAGCCGTGGGCAGGCCGAGGCCGGTGCCCTTGCCCACATCCTTGGTGGTGAAGAACGGTTCAAAAATTCGTTTGAGCGTTTTTTCATCCATGCCCGTGCCGGTGTCGGCCACGGCGAGCGTGATAAATTTTCCTGGTCGCCGCTCGGAATGATGCCGCACGGAATCCAAATCAATTTCCGTGACGCGCGTGGTGATCGTCACTTGACCGCCCTTCGGCATCGCGTCGCGCGCGTTGACCACCAAGTTCAAAACGACTTGCTCCAACATCCCCGAATCGGCCTCGACCGGCGGCAGTTCCTGGTTGTGGTCAAATTGCACGGTGATGTGTTCGCCCAGCAAGCGGCGGAGCATCTTGAGCAAATGCTGAACCACTTCGTTGACATCAATCACGCGCACTTGCATCACCGAGCGGCGGCTGAACATGAGCAGTTGCCGCGTGAGGTTGGCCGCGCGTTTGGTCTCGGATTCTAGTTCCTTGATCTGCTCGGTCGTCTCCGCGTCGAGGTTCGGATGCTGTTGCAGCAAACTCAAGTGCATCATGATCGCCGCGAGAATGTTGTTGAAATCGTGCGCCACACCGCCCGCGAGCTGGCCGATGGAATCCAGTCGCTGCGCCTGCCGTAACTGCATTTCCAACTGCCGCCGCTCGGTGATGTCGGTGATCATCGCAAAGCCGCCGCGAAATACCGAGGCGCTGTCGAACAACGGACACGCGGAAATAAATGCGAGCACTTCGCGCCCGTCTTGGTGGCGCAGGCGGCGCTCGAATTGTCCAGCCTCACCCTGCCGCCGCCGCGCGAGTTGCGTTTCGTATTCGGGCAGCTCGCCGGCCATGATGAAATCTCGCAGCGGCCGCTGCAGCATTTCATCGGGACGATAGCCGAGCATTTCCGAGACGCGATGATTTACAAACGTCAAGCAGTCGTGCTCGTCCGACACCCAGATGCCTTCGATAGCCGTCTGGACAATTTGCCGGAAACGATCGTCGCTCGCGCGCAACTCGTCTTCCGCGCGCTTGCGGTTTTCCTCGGCGGCGAGCGCGGATGAAAAAATTCCCAGCAGCCGGCGGTCCGCCTCGTTCAAGTCGCCGGGTCGCGCAAAAAATACGCACAGGATTCCCACCGGCGTTTGCCGCAAGCGGATGACCTGCCCGGCCACGGAATGTTTTTCCGCCGAGTGCAAAAATAAATTATCCGTCTCCGGCTTCGCCACGCAGTCAGCGAAATAACCCGGATGGCCAGCGGCGTAGCGCAGCATCTCCGCACACGCGCGGCACTGGCATTGCACGCAGTCGGGCAGATGCTCCGTCGTGCGCCAACCCGCCACGGTGTTCATGTTCCGGCCACTGGAAGACTGGTTGTAAAAAACCATTTGCGCGCCGATTTCGCGGCCCAGCAGCGCGATGAGCCGGTTCACGTTGTCCGCAAAATCCGCGCCCATCGTGACGAATAATTGGTTGATCGCTTCGAGCCGCGCATCGGCGCGGTTGCGCTCTTGCAAATGATGCCACTCGCGCAGAGCGCGTTCGACGAGATGCGCGGCGTCGGCAAACATCTCTGGTGATTTGACGACGTAATCCAGCGCGCCGCCCTTGATGGCATCCACCGCCGTGCGCTCGTTGCCGAACGCGGTGAGCAAAATCACGGGGAACCGTCCGGCAGCGGCCTCGACAAATAAATTTCCGTGGCCGTCCGGCAAACGAAAATCTACGAGCGCGAGATCGGGCAACGTTTCGGCAATAAATTTCTGCGCGTCATCCAGCCGAACTAGACACGTCACTTGAAATTTTTCATCGGCACGTTCGAGCGCGCGGCGGAGCAATTCCGCGTGGTCCGTCTCGTCTTCGACAATCAAGATGTGTTTCATGGCGGGCAAATCAAATGCGTGCGGGAAATTATTTCTGGGCTGATCGAGCCTCTACCAAAACCGAGACCGCCAAGGATTTTTTGCAGCGTGACCGGTTCCACGGGCTTGGTGAGAAAGCCGTCGGCGCGCAATTCAAACGAGCGCGCCACGTCATTTTCCGCGTCAGAAGAGGTCAGCACCACGACCGGCAATTTTTCAAACTGCGCCTGGGTTTTCACAAGGCGCAATACTTCCAATCCGTCCACGCGCGGCAACCGCAGATCGAGTAGCACCAAGTCGGGCGCGGGAAAACGGCGGCGGTCGGCAAAATTACCTTTGCCGAAAATGTAATCCAGCGCGGCCTCGCCATCCTCGACATGGTGCAATCGCATGGCCGCGAATTGCTCAAGCTGGCGGCGGATCAGCTCGGCGTGGTCAGGATTATCCTCGACGAGCAGGAGATGCGGAATCGTTACATTCATGGGTTGCCTCCGGTTTTGGCCGCGCTCGCGGCGGTGAAGGGCAGAGAAAAATAAAAGGTCGTGCCGGTGTCCGCGCCCTCGGATTTCACCCAGATTTGGCCACCGTGAAATTCCACGATGCGCCGCACCAGCGCCAGCCCGATGCCCGCGCCCTCACTGCGCGCATCCAGCTTGTTGAACAAACCAAAAATCGTTTCGTGATGGCGCGCTTCGATGCCGCGCCCTTCGTCGCGCACGAAAAAAACTTTGCGACCAAATAAAATTTCCGTGCCGATCTCGATGACGGGCGGCTCGCCATGCTTGGGAAATTTCAACGCGTTCTCAATGAGGTTTTGTAAAACTGTTTGGAGCCGTTGCGGGTCGCCGTGAACGGTTGGCAAGTCCGGCTGCAGCGTCACCGTGGCCGACTCCTGCTTAATTGGGCCGGACAATAGTTCCACGACATCGCGCACCACTTTGTCCATCGAGACTTCCACCGGCGAATTGACGATGCGGCCCACGCGGGAAAGTTCGAGCAGGCCGTTGAGCAGCGCGGTCATCTTGTCGGCGGCGAGGACGATGCGTTTCAAATCTTCGCCCAGCCGGTCGGTGCGTCCCGCGTTCACATCGCTCAACAGCGCGCCGGCAAAACCTTTGATGGTGATGAGCGGACTTTTGAGATCGTGCGAGACGGTGTAGGTGAAGCGTTCGAGTTCCTGATTTTTGCTTTTGAGTTCGTCATTTTGCTGCTGCCGTTCCGTCACGTCGCGCGCGATGATCATCACGCCGCCGACCACGCCGAGCGCATTGCGGAGCGGGCAACAATTGAATTCACCAATGAAATTAGTTCCATCGCTGCGCACCATGTTGAACCGTCCGCCAGCATCGGGTTCACCCGCCATGGAGGCGCGGATCATGTCAGTGGCTGCCGCGCGATCTTCCGTCGCCACAAATTCAATAGCGTTGCGGCCTAACTTGGTTTCCAAATTGGGAATCCGGTAAAGCTCCAAACCTTTCGGCGAGGAAAAAATAAAACGGCCGTCCAGATCTATCACGCAGATGGCGTTCGGCGAGGCGTGAACCAGCGTGCGGTAAAGCGACTCCGCCTCCGCGCGTGCGGCCTCGGCTTGTTTGCGCGCGGTGATGTCGCGGATGATCGCCTGCACGATGTGCTGGCCGCGCACCTCGATGCGGTTGAGGCTAATCTCGGCATTGTAGGGCGTGCCGTCGGCGCGGCGGCCAACCCATTCGTAAAACTGCGGCGTCCCGCCGAGCGCGGCGGCGATCATCTGGTTTATTTTTGGCCGCGACTCCGTGCCGTCCGGTTGCCGCGTTGGAGAAAAATGCCCGACCGGGTGCGCGAGAATTTTTTCCCGCGAATAACCCAGCATCGTTTCCGCCTTGTGATTGCAGTCCAGAAATACATTTCCATCCGTGAGCAGAATCGCATCATTCGCCGTCTCGAACAGCGTCTTGAACTTGTGCTCGTTCTCGCGGAGCGACACCTCCTTCTGATGAGGCTCGGTTACGTCGCGAAAACTCCACACGCGGCCCACCACTTTTTTTTCCACGATTTGC
>JANYCI010000366.1 GCA_025360325.1 Limisphaerales bacterium
CGGGTGAACTCATTGAGGCGCTCGACAATGCGCGGCCCGAAGACGTGGCGGTGCGGGTGCTGCCGCTGAAGCATATTGCGGCGGATCAACTCGCGAAAGAAATGGCTCCGCTCTATCAAAAAATCGGCGGCAAATCCGCTGGCAAGGGGACGATTGATGTGGCGGCGGATGACCGATCCAATTCGCTGATCGTGCTGTCGAGCTTGGCGGATTTCAATGCGATCATGAAATTGGTCGCCACGCTCGATACGGAAGACGCGCAGGAAAAAACGGCACAGACGTTCATCCTTAAAAACGCGGACGCGCAAGACGTGGCGAAGCAGTTGCAGGAATTAAACCAGAACCAGCCGCAGACTTCGTCGCGCTATTCGTATTTTTATTCGCCGCCGTCTGAAGCTGCCGGGAAAAAATTTAGCGTCGTGGCCGACCGCCGCCGCAATGCGGTGATCGTGCAAGCACCGCCCGCGCAGATGGAAAGCATCAGCAAAATGATTGATGAACTGGACGAGCCGGTTTCCGATGGCAGCCTCGCCCCGGTCATTTATCCGTTGAAATATGCGAGTGCCTCGGACATCGAGGATGTGCTGAATGAATTGTTTTTGAAAAAAACGCAGCAGCGCAGCTATTGGGATTATTTTAGTGATGACTCCGGCGGCAGCACGGCGGATCGCGACGTGGGCCGACTTTATGGGAAGGTTCGCATCACTGCCGAGCCGTATTCCAACGCCATCATCATCACCTCGAACTCGAAGGAAAATCTCGCCGTGATCGAGAAGGTGCTGCGGCAGCTTGACGCGCCGTCGCCCGCCGGTGAAAGCACACTGCGGCTCGGTTTGAAATTTGCCAAGGCGGACACGATTGCGAACAGCTTGAATATCTTGTTCGCCAAAAATGGTTCGCCCGCACTGCGTCCGGTAGCCGCGCCGCAAAATCAGAATGGTGGCAATCAAAATTCGCAGCCGTCGCAGCCGAACACCGCGTCGCAAACGGGCTTTGACCTCACGCAGGAAGCGAAGGAAGACGGCTATTTTCCGTGGCTGGGCGGGCAGCCGGATGCGTCGTCGCGTTCCGGGGATGGAAAATCCGCGCGGCCCGTGAGCGATCTAGTGGGACGTGTCCGCTGCGTGGCCGATCAGCGCGGCAACGCCATCCTGCTCTCAGCGAACGTGCATTTTTTCCCGCAGATTTTGAAATTGATTTCGGATCTTGATGCGCCGTCGGACAAGGTGACCATCGAAGCGCGCATCGTGCAAGTTTCCAGCGATTTTCTGGACAAGCTCGGCGTGCGTTGGTCGCCGGATGGCAGTAAAGTTTTTTCGGCGGCGGATTATGACGGTTCCTTTTTAGCGAGCAGCCGGGGAAATAGTCAGCAGGGAGTGGGCAATAACAGCACGGTCAACTCGCCCGCGTCCGCGAGCGCGACCGTCGTGCAGACGCTCGCCAGTCTGCGTTCCGGCATGGTGAGCAGCACCTTGAGCATTGATTACCTCGTGCAGTTTTTGCGGAAGAACACCGACGCCACCGTGCTGGGCGAGCCGAGCATCACGATTGATGATAATGAAATCGGAAAATTATTTGTCGGCCAACAAGTGCCGGTGCCAGCCAACACGCAGGTGTCGTCGGTCGGTTCGCAGAACACGAGCATCACCTACAAAGATGTCGGTGTGGTGCTGGAAGTGACCCCGCATATCAACAGCGACGGCGACGTGCAGTTGAAAATTCACGCCGAGTCATCCACGGTGGACACGAGTTTCACCGATCAGGATCGGCGCGTTTTCAACACGGCGAATTTCCGCACGGAAGTCACTGCCAAAAACGGACAAACCCTTTTGCTCGGTGGTATTATTCAACGGCAGTCATCCAAGGTTATCCGCAAGACGCCGGTGCTGGGCAGTATGCCGGTAGTAGGTTGGGGCTTCAAAAAGAAAGACCAGTCCACGCAGGAAGTGGAACTGATGGTGTTTCTCAAACCGACGGTCGTGCATAACGCCGAGGACGCGCTGCGTCTGCAAAGTGAACTGGATCGGAAAGCGCCGTTGCTGAAAAAATGGCTAGATGAATCCGAAGGCAAGCTGCCAAAAAAATGATTGGTGGTAGTGGCACAGGCGTCCCGCCGGTCAAGTTCCAGTAATGTTCAGTTCGGTGGGGCGAGCGGCCTCGCGAGCCGAACGCCGCTAGACCAAGGGGCTCGCGAGGACGCTCGCCCCACCGCGCCTGAACGAATTATTCCGCCGCTCGCCAGTCCAAAACTTTCAGCTGCACCGTCGTGCGACCATTGAATTCATTGACGCCGGGAGCGAATGCGAGATCAAATTTCCCCGTCGGCAGCGAGCCATTGCCCGCGTTCCACCACACGGCTTCGTGCGTGACCGTGCCATCCGTGACCCACAATTTGACGTGCTGTTTATTTGCGCCCATGCGGAGCAACGGCTTTTTGTGCGTGAGATTTCGCGCGCAGAATTGCACGGCAGAATTGCCCATGCCGGTTGGTTTTAATTTTTCCAATTCGGCGAACGAGTCCAGATTCAAATCAGCGAACGCAATTTCCGCATCGAGACGCAACGGCGGCTGCAACTCTTCTGGCTTCAGTTTTTTCTTCGCGATTTCGTTCAACCGCTGACGCAGCAAATCAATGTTCTTCGGCGCGATGCTCAAACCTGCGGCCATCGCATGGCCACCGTGTTTCACGAGCAAGTCATCGCACTCGCGCAACGCTGCCGCCAAATCAAAACCCGCGATGCTGCGACCGGAGCCGCGCATCTCGCCGTTCTCGCCGCCAATGATAATGGTCGGACGATAAAATTCCGACAGCACGCGTGACGCCACGATGCCGACGACGCCGATGTGCCAGAGCAGGCCGCCTTCAACAATGACAAAATCTTTCGCCGCGTCAAATTTCGAGCGCACCATCCCGATGACTTGTTCGGTAATCGCCTTCTCAATTTTCTGCCGCTCACGGTTGCGGGAATCAAGGTTTTGAGCAATGGGCATAGCGGTTTTCGGCGTTTCGGCCAACAGCAAGCGCAATGATTCTTCCGCTGATTCCAAACGTCCGGCGGCGTTCAAGCGCGGTGCGAGTTGAAATCCCACGTCGTGCGTTCCCAATTTTTCAGGTGATTGCGCGACTTGTTTCAGCGCCAGAATTCCCGCGCGCTTCGTCGTATTTAATTTTTCCAAACCGGCGGTGACGAGAATGCGATTCTCACCAATCAGCGGAACCAAATCCGCAATCGTGCCGAGCGCTACGAGGTCGAGCAGGGGACGTAAATCAAATTCCGCCGCACCGGGCAAATGAGTTTCGCGTCCGCGTTTCACGAGTGCGTGCGCGAGTTTGAAGGCAAGACCGGCGGAGCAAAGTTCGGAAAAGGTTGAAGGTTGAAGGTTAAAGGTTGAAAGTTGCGGATTCACGAGTGCCACGGCGGCGGGCGCAGGATCGGAAATTTGGTGATGATCCAAAACAATGACTTCTACGTTTTGCGTTTTGAGCCATGCAATCGTTGCCACTGCGGTTGAGCCGCAGTCCACGGCAAGCAACAATTTTACAGGAAATTTTTTGAGACAATTTTCCACGCCGTCACGGCTCAAGCCGTAGCCTTCGTCCATCCGATTGGGCAAATACGCCTCGGCTTGCCAGCCAAGTTGGCGGAGAACTTCCAGCAGGATGGTGGTGGAGGTCACGCCGTCCACGTCGTAATCGCCAAAGATGACTAGGGGTTCGTTGCGTTCGTGCGCGAGCAGAAGCCGTGCGATGGCGGCGTCCATGTTTGGCAGCAGGAACGGATCGGCCAGATTTTTGAGGCGCGGAGTGAGAAAATTTTCGATGACGGATGGCTCGCTGAAACCGCGATTGACGAGGCATTGCGCGAGCAGCGGGGAGATTTTTATTTGTGCGGCGAGCACGTTCGTGAGTAGTGGCTGCGGCGGCGCGAGGTTCCAGCGGAATTTCATAGTGAATAAGGAAAGCATGAATCAAGGAAAAGCCAAAACGGATTTCCTAAACTCCTGTTTTCCTCATTCATTTTTTGAGTTTTCGTTCCCGCTTCGTGGCGATGATGGAAGACAGGATGGCCGTGGTCAAAATCGCGGCGATGACGAGGAGGGAGATGACGGTGGAAATCTCAACTTGAAACCACTGCGGCTCGTGGCCGTGCAACGGGGCGAGCAGCATTTTTGTTCCGATGAAAACCAGCACGACGGACAGGCCGATTTTCAGGTAGCGGAAATAATCAATCGCGCCGGCCAGCACGAAATACAGCGAGCGCAGGCCGAGGATGGCAAAGACGTTCGAGGTGAAAACAATGAAGGGTTTGGTGGTCACGGCGAAGATTGCGGGGATGGAATCCAGCGCAAAAATCAAATCCGTGGTCTCGACCAAGAGCAGCACGAGGGCGAGCGCGGTGAGCATTTTCTTGCCGTTGATGCGGACAAAAAACTTTTCGTTATGCGTGCCTTCGGCGATGGGGAACCATTTGCGCGCGAGTTTGACGACGGGATTTTTTTCCGGCTCCACGCCTTCGTCATCGGTGAACAGCATTTTGATGCCGGTGAAAACCAAGAACGCACCGAACAGATAGAGCGTCCACTCGAAGCGCTGGATCAGCGCGGCGCCGGCACCAATCATCACACCGCGCATGAGCAGGGCACCCAGAATTCCCCAAAATAAAACGCGGTGCTGGAATTTTTGCTCGACGCGGAAGAAGGCGAAGATGAGCGCGATGACAAAGACGTTGTCCATCGAAAGCGACAGCTCGATGATGTAGCCGGTGACGAATTCGACGGCTTCCTCGCGTCCGCGCAACGGGATGAGTGCGGCGGCGAAGATCATCGCCAGCACGCACCAAACGATGGACCACGTCAGCGCTTCCTTGAATTTGACGACGTGCGCGGTGCGGTTGAACACGCCGAGATCAAGCGCGAGAAAAAACAGCACGCAGGCGATGAAGCCCGCCCAGTGGAGCGGGGTGATTTGAATCAGTGCAAACATTTCAATTTACGATCGGCGATTGCCGATTTACGCGCCGCAGATTTGAGGCGGCGTCAATCGTAAATCGCAAATCGCAAATTTTATTGTGGCCGTGCCGTCGCCGCGTTGGGCACGGACACTTGGGCGGCGGCGATTTGCGGGCGTTCGCCTTTGTGCCACCACAGCACGATCACGCTGGCAATGTAGATGGATGAATATGTTCCCACCAAAATACCCACAAGGAAGGTGAAGGCAAAGTCGTTGATCGCGCCGCCGCCGAACAGATACAGCGAACCCGTCGCGAGGAACACCGTGCCGCTGGTGATGATCGTGCGGCTCAAGGTCTGGTTGAGCGAGAGGTTTATGATGTCGCGGAACGAGCCGCGCACGCCGAGTTTCAATTGTTCGCGGATACGGTCGAAGATAACGATTTTGTCGTTGATGGAGAAGCCAATGATGGTCAGCACGGCGGCGACGACGGTGGCGTTGAATTCGCGGCCAGTGAAATAATTCGCCAAGCAATACGCGCCGATGGCGAACAGCACATCGTGAAACACAGCGGCCACGGCGGCGGCGGCGAACGAAAATTCGTAGCGGAACGCGACGTAGAACAAAATGCCCAGCATCGCGAGCAGCGAGGCGGCGACGGCGGACATTTGGATTTCCTTACCGATGGTCGCACCGACGGTGTAGCCGCCGACGTAGGTGAATTTCGCGGCGGGAAGTTTTTCCGCGAGGACGGCTTTTACTTTTTCCGTCGTGCCACTGGAGGTGGTGAGGTTCAAGGTCTCCAATGAGCCAGCGGCGTCTTTTTGGTATTGAATAGTGGCACCACTTTCATTGATTCCAGCCAGCGCTGAACGAACTTCTTTTTCATCCAGTTTCTGCGCGAACGTGAACGAGGTGCTGTCGCCACCAACAAAATCTACGCCGAGCAACCGTTTGCCCTGCGACGCGTTGAAAATGCCGAAGCCGACGGCGGAGATGGCGAAAATCCACGTCATGACGAACAACGGCTTGGCCATTTTCATGAAATCAATCTTGGATGCCGTGATGATATGCAACATTGAAAGCGAAATCCGCCAGTTGCGGTCGAGCCAAAAATTGAAGATGAGCCGCGTCACGACGAGCGCGGTGAACAAGCTCGCGGCCACGCCGATGGTGAGCGTCACGCCGAAGCCCTGGATTTCGCCGGTGCCTTTCCAGATCAGGATGATGGAGGAAATCAGCGTGGTGACGTGGGAATCGAAAATCGTTCCGAACGCGCGACCATAGCCCGCGTCAATCGCACCGCGCAAAGTTTTTCCCTTCGCGAGTTCTTCGCGGATACGTTCGTAAATCAAAACGTTCGCGTCCACCGCCATGCCGACGGTCAGCACGCCGCCCGCGATGCCGGGCAGGGTGAAGGTGGTTCCAATCGAGCACATCACACCCAGCAAGATGATGATGTTGGTGATGAGCGCGATGTTCGCCGTGAGTCCAGCGAAGCGGTAATAAATCAGCATGAAGCCAGCGACGAAGATGACGCCCCACTTGGAGGCCATGATGCCGCTGTTGATGGAATCTTTGCCGAGGGTGGCGCTGACGTCTTTCGATGACACGATGGAGAGCGGGGCGCGCATCGGATTTTGCAAAACGTTCGCGAGACTTTTCGCCGCGTCAGGAGTGTAATTTCCCGTGATGCGCCCGGAGCCGCCGGTGATCGGGGATTCGATGTTCGGCGCGGAAACTAATTCTTTGTCCAGCACGATTGCCAACTTGTGTCCAACGTTCGCGGACGTCACTTCGCCAAAATGTCTGGCACCTTCAGCGGTCAACTCGAACAGCACTTCCGGTTTGCCATATTGGCTGTAATCCACTTTGGCGTGGCTGACGATGTCGCCGAAGAGACCGTTCTCGGGTTTTTGTTTGACGACGAAAATTTCCGTGCTGGTCTTGCCGTTGGCTTCGGATTCGATGTGCCGCAAAATTTCGTAGCCGGGCGGCACCGGTTCGAGCAGTTCACCCGTTGAAGGGTTCACGATTTCCGCGCTGCGTTCATGCACGAGGCGAAATTCAAGGAAGGCAGGTTTTTTAATGGAAATCGTCGCCGCTTCTTTATCTGCCTGCGAAAGGCCGGGGAGCTGCACTAGAATACGGTTGCCGCCAGCGGAGCGGATTTCCGGTTCCGCCACGCCGAACTGGTCAATGCGTTTCCGCAACACGCCAATCGCTTGATCGAGCGCGCCAGTCACATCGGCGGTCTGGATGATTTTATTCGTATCGCCATTTTGCGACGCAGTCATCAGCGCGTTCGTGTCCATCTCCACGAGGAACGACGTGCCGCCTTGCAAATCCAAGCCGAGCTTGATCTTGCCGGACGCCTCGTGTTGCAGGCGGTTCAGGATGAAGGTCGTCGGGCGCACCTGCGCTTTGGCGTTGATGTAGGAAAAATTGTTTTGGATGTCATTCGTGCCAATCGCCTGTTGCAGCGCAGCGAATTCGTTCGTGCCGGCCAGCTTCAACTGCTCGGCTGATTTGACGATGGCGAGAAAGTTCGTGTCCGTTTTTTCCGCGCGCGAAGCGAATTCAGAGATCAAACTTTGCGACTTGGGCGGATAGACTTGGAACAGCGACCAGACGACGATGACGATGACCAGAATGAACCGGCCGAGGTTATTATGCTTCATGGGATTTTAGTTTCAGTGGCTGTGCCGGCTTCGAGGATTTCCGTGACGGACGCTTTGGTGATTTCAAATTTGGCATCGGCGGAGCGGAGCGAAACCGCCTTGTCTTTCACGGTGATGACGACGCCGATGATGCCGCTGGCGGTGACGACCTTGTCACCGGCCTTAAGCGCCGCGAGCAATTTCTGCTGCTGCTTGGCGCGCTGCTGCTGCGGGCGGATGAGGATGAAATAGAAAATCACCAGCATCGGCACGAAAAAGAACAACTGGCCGAAAGCCGATTGCGGCGGCGGCGGGCTAGTCGCCGCTTGGCCAGTGGTCGTGGTCGCAGTGGTCACAGGGGCTGGAGCCGACGCCGCAGCGTCCGCCAACATTCCGCTAAAAAAGTTCTGGTGCATATTTGAAAAACGGTCGGACACTTTAGGAAAACCACGGCCAAAGGCAAGGTTTAATGGCCGCAGATTTAGGAGCCGTGCGGCGGGCGGTGGAAACAAGATGGTGGAAATTGTCGCGCTGCGACAATTAGCGCCGCGTGCAGCGGCGCAACTCTTTCGTGGATGAACCTATACCGTCAAAAGGATTCCGCCGCTGCGCACGCGGCGGGGTGTTCGCAGCGCGAACACCGCCACCTCGTTACTCTTTTCGCAGCCGTTCAATCTCCCTCACCACCGCTCCCGGCGTCTCCACGCGCAAGCCGTCAAAATAAATCTGCACATTGCCGCGCTGGTCCACCACGGCGATACGCTCCGTGCCGGCGAAATTTCCCGGCATAGAGTTGAACGGATTATTCGTCTCCACCGCGAGAAAACTGTTGCCGATGACGCGATGCAATTCCGCCTTGTCGCCCGTCAGCAAAAACCAGCGGTTCGTGTCCGCACCAAAACGCTCGCCCCATTTCGCCAGCACCGGCGGCGTGTCCGAGCGCGGATCCACGGTGAACGAGAGAAGTCGCACGTCGGCACTGCTCGCGGTGCGCCGCTGGATTTCTGCCATGCTGCGTGACACTTCGGGACACGTCAGCGAACAGCTCGTGAACAAAAAACTGACGGCGAGAATTTTTCCGTCCGCATCGGCATGCGTGATGGCGCGTCCGGTTTGGTCAATGAATGAAAAGTTTTCCAGCCGCCGCGCGTGGTCAGGCGCGAGGCCGGAATTTTTATCCTTCGCCGAAAAAGCGATGACGGCGATCCAACTGCCGAGACCCACGACGACCGCCAGCACGATGACGATGGTGAGAAAAAATTTCTCCTCGCTGCGCGGGATAGTTTCGCTGCTAGAATTTACGTCAGACATTTTATTGTCCCGTCATCATGCCCGCAAAGGGTCGCGGCTTCAAATCAAACGCTGCGATTGTGAATCAGCGTGGGGGGGGGCGAGCGTCCTCGCGAGCCGAACGTCGCCGGCCCAAGCGGCTCGTGCGGACGCTCGCCCCACCACGTTTTTAGCAAATTTGTTGACCTCTGAATTCCTGACTGCCTCACGCAAGGAACACCAAGGCCGCAACGTGGAAAAAATACTTTCAACTGCTTCTTTGCGCCCTGTGCGTGAGAAATCTGATTCAGAATTTCCACGTCAGTGCTGCGTGAATGCGGTAATCCGGCACGACTTGCAAACCGCTATTGGCGATGCTCACCGGCAAGTCCACGCCCAACTGCGCGCTCAACTGGCTGCCCCAAGTATAATTTAATTGCGGCCCAAGATACACCGCCGTCGCCGCCGAATCCTCGTCCGGCACACCGCCGAAATCATCCATGCCTTTGCTCTCGCCGGAAACCACGGCCTGCATTGCGAGTGTGGATTTTTCGCCGCGCCACACGAATGCGCCCGGCCCGCCGCTCCACGTCCAGTCGTTCGCGTAACGATGATCAAAATCGCCGCGCGTGCGGAGGGCATATTGCATCTGGCCGTTGAGAAAAAACTTTTTCCACGACGCAGAAAACCCAGTGCCGACGAGGCCATCCACGGAACCAGAACCGAGCGCGAGGTCGTGCCCGCCGATGCCGTCGGGCAGTGCGGTATCCGGTGTGTTAAGCTGTGCGGAATCGCCCGTGGGCAATTTGATTCCGCCAAGCAGCGTCCAGTTGAACGAGAAATTTTCGTGTGCAATTTTCAGCACGCGGAAATTGCCGACGAGTGAAATGTCGCCGAGACCAGACTCGACGCCGTGCCGCGTGTCCGAACCAAACGCACGATAAATCAACGGCACGTTGAGCTGTGCGCTGAAGCGTTCGTTGAAGTGGTAGCCCACAAACATTTGCGAGACGAGGCTGTCAATGTATTCGCCGTGGCCGGGAATTTTATTTCCGCCATCCTGCAACGTGCCGAAGTGCGTGAACTGTTCCGCCACGCCGCCGACGAAGCCTTTGGAATTTTCCTGGTTCACATTGCACACGGAAAAAACCGAGCAGCAATCGCAGGCCAGCACCAACGGCGAACTGGTCGCCACCAAAACTGTAAAAGCTAATAAATTTTTATTTTTCATTTTTCAAATCTCAAAGTTGCGAGAACGCGCGTTGGCGCTCTCAAGTTAAAGGAATTGTTTGAGACGGGTAAACACCGTCCCGACCGTAGAAGTAATTCAGACGAAGAATCCGCGCGGCGGCGGAACGGGCGGTCGGGCAAAAAACAAATCGGCGGAAAATGTTGAGGGCGAAAACGCAGGAACAAATTTTGGTGCGATGAGAATGGTTTTTTCCGCGATGGGTGGAAATTCCAGTTTCAGTTTCAGCGCCGCGGTCGCGGATTTGTTTTCAGATTTTTTTCCGACGGCAATGACTTTGCACAGCGGGCAGGGATGCTCGCCATCGAAGGTTTGGGCGACGGCTTCGGAAAAGGATTCGTTGCCCAAGTTAGCCGCGAGCATCGTGGTCCATGCGACGGTTTGCAGCGCGGCCCAGTGCAGGCCTGTCGAAAAGACGAGCGCGGTGATCGCGAAAATTTTTCCGCAGCGGGCGAACACAGTGGCAGTTTAATTTCCGCTCACATATGGGCGATGATGTTGTCGCCGAACTCGGAGCATTTGATTTCCGTGCCGCCTTCCATCTGCCGCGCAAAATCGTAGGTGACGCGCTTGCTGCCAATCGCGCCATTCAGTCCCTTGAGAATTAAATCCGCCGCTTCCGTCCAACCCATGTAGCGCAGCATCATTTCACCGCTCAACACGACGGAGCCAGGATTCACTTGATCCTTGCCCGCATACTTCGGCGCGGTGCCGTGTGTGGCCTCGAAGATGGCGTGGCCGGTGATGTAATTGATATTGCCGCCGGGCGCGATGCCGATACCGCCAACTTGCGCCGCGAGCGCGTCGCTCAAATAATCGCCGTTCAAATTCAGCGTGGCGATGACATCAAAATCCGTCGGGCGCGTGAGCACTTGTTGGAGCGCGATGTCAGCGATGCTGTCTTTGATGACGATGCCCGCACCGGGTTTGCCTTCGGGAATTTTGCACCACGGGCCGCCGTCAATTTCCACCGCGCCGAATTCGCTCTTGGCCAGTTCGTAAGCCCAATCACGAAAGCCGCCCTCGGTGTATTTCATGATGTTGCCCTTGTGGACAATCGTGACGGACTTTTTCTTTTCAGCGATGGCGTAGAGCATGGCCGCGCGGAACAGTCGTTGCGTGCCAGTTTTGGAAACGGGCTTGATGCCGATGCCGACGACATCGGGCGTTTCACCGAAGCGAATTTTTTTGAAATCTTTAGGGAAATTGGTTTTGAGAAATTCAATCGTCTTGAGCGCGGCTTCCTTGCCCGCTTCAAAATCAATGCCCGCGTAAATGTCTTCAGTGTTCTCGCGGAAGATAGTCATATCTACTTTTTCGGGATGCTTCACGGGCGAGGGGACACCGGTGAACCATTGCACGGGACGCAGGCAGACGTAGAGGTCAAGCATCTGGCGCAGCGCGACGTTGAGCGAGCGGATGCCGCCGCCGACGGGCGTGGTGAGCGGGCCTTTGATGCCCACGAGAAATTCGCGGAACGCCTCGACGGTGTCATCCGGCAACCAATTATTGTGCTGTTTGAATGACGCCTCGCCGGCGGAAACTTCCATCCAGGAAATTTTCTTTTTGCCGCCGTAAGCCTTGGCCACCGCCGCGTCGAACACGCGCACGCTGCTCGCCCAAATGTCCGGGCCGGTGCCGTCGCCACGGATGAAGGGGACGATAGGATGATTGGGGACATTGAGTTTGCCGCCGCTGATGGAAATTTTTTCGCCGGCGGGAACCGTGCAAGTCGTGTAAGCCATAATATAAAATTAAGTTGCCGCAAATGAAACGTCGGATCGCGCGGAAAATCAAGGAAAGAAACCGCCCGCCCCCAGATGTTTTTTGCCACATAAAACTTGCGTTGCACCGCTCTTTGTGAAAAATTTCACAAACAATTTATGGCACACGTCAAACTTCATATTCCCGGACCCGTCGAGGTCAGCGAAAAAACATTTAAGGCACTTTGCACGCCGATGATTGGCCATCGCGGACAAGGCTTCAAAGACCTTTACGCTAAAATGCAACCGCAGCTTCAGACGCTGCTCTCCACGAAGCAACTCGTCTATTTGTCCACCTCGTCCGCCTGGGGCGTGATGGAAGGCGCGATCCGCAATGTCGTGCAGAAAAAAGTTCTCAACTGCATGAACGGCGCGTTCTCGGACAAGTGGTTTGACGTTTCCAAAAAATGCGGCAAACAAGCCGAGGCGTTGCAAGCGGAATGGGGTTCACCGATTCGCGCGGAAGCGATTGACAAAAAACTCGCGACGGGCGAATTCGACGCGCTGACTTTAATCCATAACGAAACTTCGACCGGCACGATGTCGCCGCTCGCGGAAATCGCCGCGCTCAAGAAAAAATATCCCGACGTGATGTTCATCGTGGACGCCGTCAGTTCGATGACTGCGGTGCCGATGAATTTTGACACGCTCGGCGTTGATGTGCTGCTCGCAGGAACGCAGAAAGCATTTGCGTTGCCGCCGGGACTTGCGGTGTTCGTCGCCTCGCCCGCTGCGCTCGCGAAAGCGGCCACGGCGAAAGATCGCGGCTACTATTTTGACTTCGTGGAATTCGAGAAGAACGCGAAGGACAGCATGACGCCCAGCACGCCGAGCATTTCGCACATCTATGCGTTGAGTTCCAAGCTCGATGACTTTTTCGCGGAAGGTTTGGAAGCGCGTTACGCTCGCCACAAAAAGACGAACCAGATGACGCGCGACTGGGCGGCAAAGCATGGTTTCAATTTATTTCCCGAACCCGGTTTTGAATCCATCACGCTTACCTGCGTCAGCAACGGCGCGCGTCCCGGTGGTCGCACGGTGGACGTGGCGAAATTGCAAAAGCTCGTGAAGGATCAGGGCTTTTTGATTGACGGCGGCTACGGAAAAATCAAAGGCACCACGTTCCGCCTCTCCAACATGGGCGACGAAACGGAAGCCACGATGAATCAACTCTACGCCGCTTTGGACAAAGCGATGTTGTCGTTGTAATTTTAGTTGTAGGTTTGGTTTGGTTGACCGGCGATCCGAGTTTGGCGGATCGCCGGTTTTTTATTTCCAGCGACTTGCCAAAGGTTGGCGCGCGTGCCATTTTTTCCACATGAGCATGGCTGAAGTAATGCGTGAGATTGCGGGCTGGCCGCGCACCCGCCAAAACAAACTGGCGGCGTATCTGTTGCACTTGCGGTTGCAGGATGATTCTCAATGGCGTTCAGAAATGACGCGGCGCATTGACGACTCTGATTCCAAAAAATGGGTGCGGCTGGAAGACTACAATCGCCGACCGCTTTATGGTAAACGGGTAAAGACTGTAATGGCACAACTCGGACCCGAGACTTTCGATGCGAAGCCAACTTTGGCAAAATTCTGACGCTTGCTATTGTTAATATGACAGCAGTTTACGAGGCTTGGAAGCCGTAGTATACGCCGCCAAAAACCAGGATGCTGG
>JANYCI010000367.1 GCA_025360325.1 Limisphaerales bacterium
GAGGTGGAGCAAATCTTTGGCGGTGATTTTCAGCGCGGCGGCGGCCTTGGGCGCGTTGGCGCGGTCTTTCCACAAAATCGCAGCGCAACCTTCCGGGCTGATGACGGAATAATACGAGTTCTCCAAAATCAAAATGCGGTCGGCCACGCCGATGCCGAGCGCGCCGCCGGAGCCGCCTTCGCCAATGACGGCAGCGATAATGGGAACTTCGAGCAACATCATTTCGCGCAAGTTGACGGCGATGGCTTCCGAGATATGGCGTTCCTCGGCGGCGACACCGGGATACGCGCCGGCGGTGTCAATCAGCGTGATGATGGGTAGGCCGAATTTATTCGCGAGCCGCATCATGCGGAGCGCCTTGCGATAACCTTCAGGATGCGCGGAGCCAAAATTGCGAAGAATATTTTCCTTCGTGTCGCGCCCTTTTTGCGTGCCGATGACCGCGACATGATGTTCACCCAGTTTCGCAAAACCGCAGACCATCGCGTGATCATCAGCAAACATACGGTCACCGTGAAGTTCTTGAAATTCGGAAAACGTTTTTGATAAATAGTCCAGCGTGTAAGGCCGACGTGGATGGCGCGCGAGTTGCACACGTTGCCACGGAGTCAGATGCAGAAAAACCTGACGGCGGGTTTCTTCCAACTTTTTTTCGATGATCTGGATTTCCTGCTCGAAACTAATGCCCATGGAATGTTTTTCGGGATGGGCACGGAGATCGTCCAGTTTCTCCTGCAATTCATAAATCGGCTTCTCGAAGTCGAGTTGATGTTTCATGGCCATAAATGTTAGCGGTTTGGAACGGTGAATCAAAGCGGAATTGCCGGTGGCAATGTTGCCGGGAGGCTTTCAAAAAAAGCAGAAGGCCGGACTTGCGTCCGGCCTTCACCAGTGATGAGGTTAAATACGCCTTCACCTAGGCGCTCAGAAGGGCGATGCGACCAACTTGGGTCGCTGTCCGAGCCGCACCGCAAGCAAAACCTCTATGCCAACCCTAAACGGACAGCGAAATCACAAAACAAAAAACAACGACTACATCTATTAAGACCCAACAGGAAAAAAAAGGTTCAAAGAATTTTCAATTATTTTATCCCGCTCACGTCCCGTAACTCTTGAGTTAAGACTAGCGGGAAATCGCCTGATTTCAAGCTATTTTTCGGCGTTTTCCAAGTAATTTTGCTGCACATAATTGGGACAAAAAAACTCAAAGAAGAAATCGTTTCAGGCTTTTTCAGGGGTTATCGCGAATCGGCTTTCGGCTGGACTGTCGAATTATTGGAAGGTGCTACCGTTGGGCAAAAATTTTCTGGGCGGCATCCAGTTTGAATCCGTGCAGGAAAATAATTTTGTGTCGCGACGTGTGGCCGCGAATCAATTCCACCTTGCCGCGCGCACAATCCAGTTTTTCCGCGAGAAATTTTACCAGCGCCTCGTTCGCGGCGGCGTCCACGGGCGGGGCGGTGACTTTGATTTTCAACTCGTGGCCGAGCACTTCGCCGATCTCATTCTTGGAAGCGCGCGGCTGGAGCTTGACCGAAAGTAAAATACCGCCGGACGTTTCGCGGAGGAAAGTCGCCGGCGGCACGCGTTCGCTCACAGGAATCAAGTCGAGAGATTATTGCAGGTCAAACCGATCCAGGTTCATAACCTTGTTCCAGGCCGCGACAAAGTCGTGGACAAATTTCTTCCCGGCGTCGGCACTCGCATAAACTTCGGCCACCGCGCGGAGAATGGAATTCGAACCAAAGACTAGGTCCGCCCGCGTGCCGGTCCATTTGACGGCGCCCGTCTTGCGATCACGGCCTTCAAACAATTCAGCGTCTTTCGAGACCGACTTCCACTCCGTGCCCATGTCGAGCAGGTTCACAAAGAAGTCGTTGGTCAACGCTTCGGTGCGTTTGGTGAGGACACCGTGACGCGACCCGCTGGCATTCGCATTCAACACGCGCAAGCCGCCCACGAGCACCGTCATTTCCGGCGCGGTGAGCGTCAGCAGTTGCGCCTTGTCAATCAACAACGCCTCGGCTGGCACCGAGTATTTGCCTTTGAGATAATTGCGGAATCCGTCCGCAATCGGTTCGAGCACGGCGAACGATTCACCATCGGTTTGTTCCTGCGCGGCGTCCATGCGTCCCGGTGTGAACGGAACCGTGACTTCGTGACCGGCATTTTTCGCCGCCTGCTCGACTCCGGCGCAACCGGCCAGCACGATCAAGTCCGCCAGCGAAACGTTCTTGCCGCCGGACGCGGTGCTGTTGAAAGATTTCTGGATGCCTTCCAAGGCTTCGAGCACTTTGCCCAATTGCGCGGGCTGGTTGACGTCCCAATATTTCTGCGGCGTTAAACGAATGCGCGCGCCGTTCGCGCCGCCGCGTTTGTCCGAGCCGCGGAAGGTGGACGCCGCCGCCCACGCGGTCGCGACCAATTCGGAAATCGTCAGGCCCGCAGCGAGAATCTTCGCCTTGAGCGAGGTCATGTCCGCTCCATCGATCAACTTGTGGTTCACGGCGGGAATTGGGTCCTGCCAGATGAGTTCTTCCGCCGGCACGTCCGCGCCGAGATACCGCGCGCGCGGTCCCATGTCGCGATGCGTCAGCTTGAACCACGCCCGCGCAAACGCGTTGGCAAATTGATCTGGGTTCGTCAGGAAACGCCGCGAGATTTTTTCGTAAGCTGGGTCAAAGCGCAGCGCCAGATCGGTGGTCAACATCGTTGGCAAATGTTTCTTCGATGGATCATGCGCATCCGGAATTGTGGCTTCGGCATTCTTGGCGAACCACTGATACGCGCCCGCCGGGCTTTTGCCCAGTTCCCATTCGTAACGGAACAGATTTTCGAAAAAGTTATTGCTCCACTTCGTCGGCGTGCTGGTCCAAGTCACTTCCAGGCCGCTCGTGATTGTGTCGCCACCTTTGCCGGAACCGAAACTATTGTGCCAGCCCATTCCTTGCGCTTCGAGGCCGCCCGCTTCCGGATCAGTCCCCACATGAGCCGCCGGACCTGCGCCGTGCGTCTTGCCGAAGGTATGGCCACCCGCAATGAGCGCCACCGTTTCCTCGTCGTTCATCGCCATGCGCGCAAACGTCTCGCGAATGTCCCGTGCCGAAGCGATCGGATCCGGCTTGCCGTTCGGGCCTTCCGGATTGACGTAGATCAAACCCATCTGCACTGCGGCGAGCGGATTTTCCAGATTACGGTCGCCGGAATAACGTTTGTCATCCAGCCATTTTTTTTCCGCGCCCCAATACACATCTTGATCCGGTTCCCACACATCTTCCCGACCGCCAGCGAAACCGAAGGTTTTGAAACCCATGGTTTCCAGCGCCACGTTGCCGGTAAGAATCATCAAATCCGCCCACGAAATCTTGCGACCGTATTTTTGCTTGATCGGCCAGAGCAGACGACGAGCCTTGTCCAAACTCACGTTATCCGGCCAACTGTTGAGCGGCGCGAAACGTTGCTGACCACGGCCGCCGCCACCGCGACCATCCCCCGTGCGATAAGTGCCCGCGCTGTGCCACGCCATGCGAACGAACAGCCCGCCGTAGTGACCAAAGTCCGCCGGCCACCAGTCCTGCGAATCCGTCATCAACGCCGCGAGATCTTTTTTCAACGCCGCGAGATCAAGGCTCTTAAACTCATTTGCGTAATTAAAATCCGCGGCCATCGGATTGGACTTGGCAGAATGCTGATGCAGCAGCTCAACCTTCAAATGATTCGGCCACCAGTCGCGATTCGTCGTGCCGCCGCTCGTCGGTTGGTTCAACGCCTGCGGTGGCGTGCCGCCGCCGGCACCGTGGTTAAAGGGACATTTAGCTTCAGATGACATAGTATTTAATGGGTTGGCTCAACATTCTCACTTCATCGTCTTCACAAATTCATCCGCGCGGGCGATGGACTTGTTCATGGATTCGAGCAATTTGCCGATCTCCGTCTGGATACTCGTCGCCTCACCCTTGAGCGAGGCGATGGCCTGCGCGTTGAGATTGTGTTTCAGGTAGAGGACGTAATCGTTGAACTGCCGCAACACCGGCGGCATCGTCTGCTCGGCGCTGGCGAGGGCGGCGTGCAGTTCGGAGTATTTCTGTTTCGTATCCAACAACTGCTGCCGGCTCGCATCGCGCAACGATGGCGTGCTGATCTGGTCGTTCTCTTTTTCCCACTCGGCGAACATATCCGTCGAGACCGTCTCCACTTCGCGGACGCGTTTATGCACGGCGTCGGCGCGTTTCACGCAATCGTCGTATTCGCTTTTCAAACTTTTGTAAGCCTTCTCTGCCTCGCCGCCGTCGAACTTCGTGATCTCCTTCAGCCGCGTGAGCGCATCCTTGAACTGCTCTTGCGCCTGCTTCTGGTCATCGCGCGCGGCCACGACACTTTTCTTGAGCAGGTCACGTTTATAGACGCCGACTTTTTCGTAAGCCGCGTAATAAACCGAGCTGCAACCGGCGACGGACAAGATCAAAACTGCGGCGAACACGGCGGGAATGGTAAAATAATTTTTCTTCATAAAATTGAATTTCAATCAATTGACGCCGAGCAATTCCACCACAAAAATCAAAGTCGCGTTCGGCGGGATGGCGCCGGGATAGCCATCGCGGCCATAGGCGAGTTCCGGCGGGATAGTCATTTTTACTTTGTCGCCGATCTTCATTTGCGCCACGCCGAGGTCCCAGCCGCCGATGACTTCGCCCGCACCGAGCGTGAAAGCGAACGGCTCATTGCGATCTACCGAGCTATCAAATTTTTTGCCGTCGGTGAACGTGCCAGTGTAGTGGACGGACACGGTGTCGCCTTTTTTGGGAGCCGCGCCGGAGCCGCTGGTGAGTTTTTCAATTTTCAATTCAACTTGTGCCATGCGGAAGTTTTACGGTTACGCGCAGTCTCGTCAATCCCGCGATTCGTTGCGGTGCCAGATTGACCAATTGCTGCCAAAGATTTAAGCATTGTCCTCCCTCACCCCGGCCCTCTCCCCACGGAGAGGGAGAAACGCTCCCAGTTTCCTGGCAACATCCGCACGCTGGATTGGTGCAAGACGCTTTGAACAAATCGAAAACTTGCTGCGGTTACCGGCGTCCCGCTTCCATTCGGTGTTTTGGCAAAATGGACTGTTGGTGACTGCGCTAGGGTGGAAAAGGAAGTTCATGAAAGACTTGCGGCTTATAGGATCAATCCCCGTCGAGAGTTCTTTCACGCAGAGCTTCCTTTCATCATTCGGACAGTCGACACTGCAATCAAGGATTTGTCTCAACCCAAAGATTGAAACCAAATGGATTAAGCTACCATTAAACAACCATAGAAGGGTCAGTCTTAGTTTTAATTTCAATTCATGCCGCCTAGCCATCGGTGTCGTTCCACATTTCGTGATTGTAGGTATTGGCTGCGAAAGCGGCAGGATAACAGCCCGTCAGGGCGAAAGAGAATAGCCCAGCGATTTATCGCTGGGGTGTTGGCACGGCCACCAGAGTCCCGACAGGGACGAAAGAAAACCATGAGCCATCCAACGCATTTCTATTTGGGTCAATCGGTATGACGCCTCTAAAATCGTCTTTCGCCCCGCCGGGGCTTTGGGCATTTGCAAACTTTGATTTCCACCGTTGAAACGGTGGGCTATTCTCGGCCGTCCCTGCGGGACTAAAACAATAACCAAAACCAATCCGAAACCTATGCACTCATTCATTAGTTGCCTGATGCATTGCGTGTGGGCCACCAAGGAGCGTCGCCCGTTGATCACGCCCGACCTCCAACCACGTCTCTGGCCTTACCTCGGCGGCATCGCACGCGAGAACAAAATGAAGATGTTGATCGCGGGCGGCGTGGAAGATCATGTGCATGTCCTTATTTCCATTCCCTCAACGTTGTCCATGGCCAAGTCTGTCCAACTGCTCAAGGGCAATTCTTCAAAATGGATTCACGACACGTTCAAAGAACATGGTGCTTTTGAATGGCAGGAGGGGTATGGCGCATTCAGCATCGGAATTTCCGGGATCGAAGACACGACAAGATATATCCAGAACCAAGCGGAGCATCATCGCAAGACTACGTTTCGCGAGGAGATTGAGCTGTTTCTCAAAAAGCATGGGATGGAATATGTGGAGCGCGATTTGGAATAATTTCTTTCGCCCCGCTGGGGCTGGGATCGAATTTGGATAGTTGTCCCAGCGATAAATCGCTGGGCTATTGTCGGTCGTCCCTGACGGGACTTTGGTGGGAGCCGGACTATTTCTTGTAAAACTTCTTCTGCCAGTCGGCCTGTTTTTTTCCGGCTTCGCGCAGGAACGGGGCGAGTGCGCCGATGCTCAAGAGCTGTTCGTTCATCCAATGAAACGGCTGTTCGAGCGGGCGCGTGAAATCTACGAACAGCACCACGCGATAGCCGTCGGTGTCATTCCACACTTCGTGATTGTAGGTGTCGTCGAAGATGAGTGCCTTGCCTTCGGTCCAGTTGTAGAAATCATTGCCGATGCGGATGCGGACGCGTTCGCGCGGCTCCGGCACGAGCAGGCCGAGATGAAACCGCAGCACGCCATTGAACGCGCCGCGATGCGCGGGGATGTGTTTCTTCGGGGAAAGGATGGAGAAGAACGCGGTCTTCATGCCGGGAATTTTTCCGAGCAGGCGCATCGTCTCCGGGCAGCGCTTGGCGTTTTCGGCGCAATCCATCCCGATGCCGGCGAGGAAAAAGGTTTTCCAATCATTGTCGCTCTGGATGGTGCCGACTTCTTTGAGAATGTCCTGAAAGCTCGGCATCTGGTCGCGATAAACCATCACGGCATCCAATTCTTTGCGGATGAGCTGCCATTCGTTTTCGAGTTCGGCAGCCCAGGGAAAAGTCCGGGTGTCATAGACGAGTGGATCGCCGTTGAGCGAGGCGCGGGCGACGAAGCTTTCGAGATTGTCCTGCGCCCAGAGGCCGAGTTTGCCGGCGAGCGTCTTCGGCGGCGCGAGGCGATGCGCACGGTCGGCGTAATTCACGGCGGAAGATGACACGCCGTTAACATCATTTTGCAACAAAGAACTCGGTTGCGTTTGAGTCATATCGAATTTTTTACCATGAAACGTTAGGGCGTCAATAAAACCTTTGCGAAGGAAATTTAAAAGAGGTAATGCGGAAACGGAGACGAACGGACAGATCAGAGCCGATTGTTCCGGTCATCGAAAATTCCATTGCCCGCCGGGGCTTTTAACCTATCCTGCGCTTCAATCCCCATTGAAAGGAACCAACTCGTATGCGATTGAGAAAGCTATTCACCTTGATTCTTCTGGCCGCCGTTACCATGAGCGGGCTTGCGGCGCTGGCGCAATCTGATAAAAAACCTGCCATGACCTCCACCGCGATTGAATGGAATTCCACCGACGTCAAAACGAATGCGAATGGTTCGAGTCGGAAATTTTTTGAAGGCCCCACCGCCACGCTCGGTCTGCTGGAGTGCCACGCTTCCACGCTCATGCCGGGAGCAACCAATCATGTGATCCTCACGCGGCCGCATGATGAAGTCATCATCATCAAGGAAGGAACCATCGAAGCATTTGTGACGGACAAATGGGTGCGCATCGGGCCGGGTTCGGTGATCTTCAACGCGGCGAATGTGCCGCAGGCGATGCGCAACGTGGGCGACGTGCCGGCGACGTATCACGTCGTGATGTTCCAGCCGGCGGCGGTGCCTAAAAAAACTGCTGCGGAAAAATAAACCGTCTGCTTGATGGTGCCTCCAGACAATGCAAATTTTTCCTATGCCTGCCAAACTAACTCGCCTTGGTATTTTCTTTTTTGTTCTGGTCCTCTCTACCGGACTTCACGCTGCGCCCGTCACTACAAATGCAGGCGTCGCAGTCGTGCCAAACGAGGCCGCTCGCCGTGTGGACGTGCTCGTAGATGGCCAGCCGTTCACTTCTTACATCTGGCCAGACACGTTGAAAAAGCCCGTGCTGTTTCCGCTGCGCGCCGCGAGCGGCACGCTGGTCACGCGCGGTTTCCCGCTTGAACCGCGTGCGGGTGAACGCACGGATCATCCGCATCACGTCGGGCTGTGGTTTAATTTTGAAAGCGTCAATGGCGTGGATTTTTGGAACAACTCAACCGCGTTATCAACGGAACAGCAGGCGAAGATGGGAACCATTTTTCATCGGCGCATCATCAAAACGCAGAGCGGCGCGGATCAAGGCGAATTGAAAGTTGAAGCGGATTGGGTGATGCCCGATGGCCGGACGATTTTGCACGAGTCCACGGATTTTATTTTTCACTGCAGGATAGGACAGCGCACCGTGGATCGGATTTCCACGCTCACTGCCTTGGAAACGCCGGTTGTGTTCAAGGATAACAAGGACGGTCTGCTCGGTCTGCGCGTGCGGCGCGAACTGGAGCAACCTTCGACCGAAGCAGTCACGTTTACGGATGCGAGCGGCCGGCCCACGACGGTGAAAGCGATGGACACGAACGGCGTGAGCGGATTGTATCGCAGCAGCGAGGGCAAAACCGGCGACGCAGTCTGGGGCACGCGCGGACGCTGGGCGATGCTGGAGGGCAAAGTGGATGCGAAGGATGTCACGCTGCTCATGCTCGACCATCCGCAGAATGTCGGTTTCCCGACTTACTGGCACGCGCGCGGCTACGGCCTGTTCGCCGCCAATCCGCTCGGCCAGGAAATTTTCAGTAAGGAGAAGGAGAAATTAAATTTCACCCTTCAGCCAAAAAAATCGGCCACGTTCCGGTATCGTCTGGTCATTCTCGACGGCGCCACGGCGGCGGAGCAGGCGGAGGCGCAATACAAAAAGTTCGTGGACGAAGTGAAATAAATTTTCAGTCATGAACAAAATTCCTCGCCGCCAGTTCATCCGCAATTCGCTTCTCACTGCTGCCGCGCTCAAAGCCTGGCCGCTCATCGCGCAAACTTCCGTCAAGTCGCGTGTCGTCGGCGCGAACGGAGATGTCCGTTATGCCGTCGTTGGCCTCAATGGGCGCGGCAAAAATCACATCGAAGCTTTGACCAAACTGAAGGGCGTGCGGCTGGTTGCGTTGTGCGACGTGGACAAAGCCGTTTTAGATAAGGAATTGAGCGGCGTGACGAGCAGCGGAGAAAAAGTTGAGGGCTACACCGACGTCCGAAAACTTTTAGAGAATAAGGACATTGATGCGGTCACCTTTGCGACGCCGCATCACTGGCACGCGCTCGGTGCGATCTGGGCGGCGCAGGCGGGCAAGGATGTTTATGTCGAGAAGCTCGCGTCGCACAACGTCTGGGAAGGCCGGAAAATGGTCGAGGCCGCGCGCAAATATAATCGCATCATGCAGGTCGGAACGCAGTGCCGCTCCAGCGTGGGCTTGCAGGAGGCGATCGCGTGGTTGCGTGAAGGTCATCTGGGAAAAATTATTCGTGCGCGCGGGCTTTGCTACAAACGCCGCGACAGCATTGGGAAAACCATCGGCCCGCAGCCGATCCCAGAATCCATCAACTACGATCTGTGGTGCGGCCCTGCGCCAAACGATCCGCCGCGTCGCAACAGTAAGAAGAACGGTTCGGTGCATTACGAGTGGCATTGGTTTTGGGAATACGGCAACGGCGACATTGGCAATCAAGGCATTCATCAGATGGACATCGCGCG
Source organism: Limisphaerales bacterium (assembly GCA_025360325.1). Classification (GTDB taxonomy): domain Bacteria; phylum Verrucomicrobiota; class Verrucomicrobiia; order Limisphaerales; family UBA11358; genus UBA11358. The sequence continues at coordinate 9,604 of JANYCI010000367.1, forward strand.
CTGGATTTTAGGTGAGCCGGAAGTTTCGCCACGTGTCATCAGTGTTGGCGGGCGGTTGGGTTATGAGGACGATGCCGTCACGCCGAACACGCAGATTGTTTTTCACGATTACAAAAATGCGCCACTGATCTTTGAAGTGCGCGGCCTGCCGTCAGGCCGCGATGCGTCCGCGATGGACGATTATCACGGCGCGAGCATCGGCGTGGTGGTGGATTGCGAAGGCGGCTCCATGGTGATTCCGAGTTACACCAAGGCGATTGTCTATGATAAGGCGGGCAAGGAGATCAAAACTTACGAAGAAGGTGGGAATCATTTTGAAAATTTCATCCAGGTCGTCCGCAGCCGCAAAGCCGCCGACCTGCACGCGGATATTTTGGAAGGACACATCTCCGCCGCGCTGGTTCACACCGGCAACATTTCGCATCGCCTCGGCAAGCCGATGTCGCCGGAAGAAATTCGTCACGCGGCCAAAGCTGACAGCGACTTGGCTGAAAGTCTGGGACGCATGGAAGAACATCTCGGCGCGAACAAGGCGGACTTGCACCAGACGCCGCTGATGCTGGGTGAGGTATTGAAAATGAATCCAAAGACCGAACGTTTCACTAACAGCCGTGCGGCGAATCATCTGCTCACGCGCGAATACCGCAAGCCGTTTGTGGTGCCGGAAAAAGTTTAGCCAAACCAGAACCCTCGAAAAACTATGAAAACGATTTACTCTTTTTGCCTCACCACTTTGCTCCTGGTCATGTTGCCGGTGGCACGCGCTGATGATTTCAAACCGGAGCCGGGTTACATCAGTTTATTCAACGGCCACGACCTCACGGGCTGGGGTTACGCGACGAATCACTTCGACGGCCAGACCGCCAGCAGCGATGGACGTTACTCGGCCAAGGCAGGAATTCTCACGGTGAATCCGCACAATCCCGCGACCGGCCCGCGTCTCCGGCAGCTTTCGACCACGCAGGGGTTTCCGAAAGATTTCAATCTCAAGCTGGAATTTCGCGCGGCCACAAATGCGGACAGCGGCATCTTCATCCGCAAGCCGCAGTTGCAATGCCGCGATTATCTGGTGGCCGGGCCTTACAAAAATTTGAAACAATATCAGCCGCAGGATTGGAATCAAATCGAGATCACGGTGACGAACAACGTCGCGTATTGCACCTGCAACGGCGAGGTGTTGACGAACGCGCTGCCAGTTCCAGCGACCGGCCCCATCGGTCTGGAAGCGGATCGCGGACAAATGGAATACCGCCGCATCCGCCTCAAAGAGTTGACTAAATAAAAAAGCGCGGGCCGAAGCCCGCGCTTTGAATTTTATTTTTACTTACACGTTGTAAGTGCTGCTGCTGGTCGTGCCGCCGCGGCCGGTCCAGTTGGTGTGGAAAAATTCGCCGCGCGGTTTGTCCACGCGTTCGTAGGTGTGCGCGCCGAAGTAGTCGCGCTGCGCTTGCAGCAAGTTCGCGGGCAACACGGCACTGCGATACTGATCAAAAAAGTTGAGCGCGGTGCTGAAGGCGGGCGCGGGAATTCCCTTCTTCGCCGCCGTCGCGACGATGTTGCGCCAGCCCTTTTGCGATTTTTTAATTTCGCCACGGAAGTAATCGTCGAGCAGCAAGTTCGAGAGCTTCGGATTATTGTCGTAGGCTTCCTTGATCTTGCCGAGAAAACGTGAGCGGATGATGCAGCCGCCGCGCCACATCAATGCGATACCGCCGTAGTTCAAGTTCCAGCCGTATTCCTTGGCCGCCGCGCGCATGAGCATATAGCCCTGCGCGTAGCTGACGATCTTCGAGGCGTAGAGCGCAGACATGATGTCGTTGATGAACGCTTTTTTCTTTTCGGGATTCGCGGCGATGCTCGTGAGGGCAGGGCGGGGGCCTTTCAATTTGCGCGCGGCTTTCACGCGTTCATCTTTCAACGCAGAAATGCAGCGGGAGAAAACGGCCTCGGCCATGAGCGTGATGGGAATGCCCAAGTCCTGCGAATTGATGACCGTCCATTTGCCGGTGCCTTTTTGACCGGCGGTGTCGAGGATTTTATCCACGAGCGGCAAACCGTCTTCATCTTTCTTGGCGAGAATGTCGCGGGAAATTTCGATGAGATAGGAATCCAGTTCGCCCAAATTCCATTCGGCGAGCACGGTGTGCATTTCATCCGCGCTCATGCCGAGGCCGTGCTTCATGATGTTGTAGGCCTCGCAGATCAACTGCATGTCGCCATACTCGATGCCGTTGTGAACCATCTTCACATAGTGGCCTGCGCCGCCTTCGCCGACCCAGTCGCAGCAGGGGACATTGCCTTCCACTTTTGCGGAGACGGCTTGGAAAATATCTTTCACGAACGGCCACGCGGCGGGCGAGCCGCCGGGCATAATCGAAGGGCCGTTGCGTGCGCCTTCTTCGCCGCCGCTCACGCCCGTGCCGACGAATAAAAGTCCTTTGCTCTCGCAGTATTTCACGCGGCGATTCGTGTCGTCAAAAAGTGAATTACCGCCGTCAATGATGATGTCACCGGGCGACAGATGCGGCACGAGTTGCTCGATAAAATCATCCACCGGCTTGCCCGCTTTCACGAGCATCATCACGCGGCGCGGCAGTTTGAGTTTGGAAACCATTTCCTCGATGGAGTGTGCGCCAAGGACTTTGCTGCCCTTCGCTTCGTTGGCGAGAAAGTGATCCACCTTATCTGTGGTGCGGTTGTAAGCGACGACGACGAAGCCGTGGTCGTTCATGTTCATGATGAGATTCTGACCCATGACGGCCAGACCGATCAGTGCGATGTCTCCAGTAGGTTGCATTTTTTAGTTTGGTTAAGTGCCGAGCGAACGATACATAAGCTCATCGGTTGCGCCAACAGTTTCTTGATGAAAATTCAAGGTCTGGCGGAGCCGCTTGGCCACAAGTTTACTTTGACCATCATGGCCAGACAGGAATTTTCGATCCCGTTTTAGGCTGGGCCAACCAGCACCACGAACTCGCCTTTCAGCGAACGTTTCTGTGTGATCGCCAGCAGCGCCGCCGGTTTGCCGCGCAGGAATTCCTCAAACTTTTTCGTCAATTCGCGGGCGAGCACCACGTCGCGTTCGGGATAAACTTCATTGAGTTCGCCCAACAATTTCTCGATGCGATACGGTGATTCGTAGAAGACCAACGTGCCTTCCGTCGTTTTCAACGCCTCTAATTTATTCCGCCGCTGGCCGGATTTGTGCGGGAGAAAACCGACGAAATGAAACTCTTCCGTGGGCAAGCCGCTCGCCGTGAGCGCCCCGACGAGCGCGCACGCACCGACCACAGCTTCCACGCGGAAGCCCGCCGCAATCGCCGCTTTCACCACGCGTTCGCCGGGGTCGCTGATGCCCGGACTGCCAGCATCCGTGACGAGCGCAATTTTTTCGCCGCGCCGCAAACGCCCGATGATCTCCTCGCTGCGCCGCGCTTCATTGAATTGAAAATAGCTCAACAGCGGTTTGCTGATGCCGAAATGTTTTAGCAGTTGTCCGCTGCGCCGCGTGTCTTCGGCGGCGACGACATCGCACTCCCGCAACACGCGGAGCGCGCGGAGCGTGATGTCTTCGAGGTTGCCGATGGGCGTGGCCACGAGGTAAAGCGTGGCGGCAGTGAGCGGCGGCAGAGCGGGCGTTTCCATGCCCAGACTTAATCAAAAATTGCGCGGGAAAGAAAATGGAATCGCCCGGTGAATTTTTTTGCGGCCAACTAGAAAAACGAGCAGGCACTTGGTTTTCCTGCTTTCCTTATTCGCGGAGCGGCTTAACTTTCCGGCATGGACTCTTTGTCAGCGCCGTGGCGCATCGAATACATTCTCGCGACGAAACCGGAAATGAAAGAAGGTCTTTTCGCGCGCATCGCGCAGTCGAGCGACGACGTGGCGAATCTCGTCGTGGCACGCGACCGTTCGTGCTTTGCGCTGCTGAATCGTTATCCCTACAACGGCGGGCATCTACTGGTGCTGCCTTACAAAGAAGTCGCGGACATGAACGGCTTGACGGACGACGAGCTGGCGGATTTGTGGCGGCTCGCGCGCCGTTGCACGAATGCACTTACCGCCGTGATGAAGCCGCACGGTTTTAATCTGGGAATCAATTTGGGCAACGTCGCGGGCGCGGGCATCGCGGGGCATCTGCATATTCACATCGTGCCGCGCTGGAACGGCGACACAAACTTCATGCCCGTCATCGCTCACACCGGCGTGCTGCCGGAAGCACTGGTTGAAGTCGCGGCGAAGCTACGCGCGGAACTGGCTAAATAACGGGCTGACCGAGCAACCGGCGCAACTCGACCCTGCCTCCGATTGCTAAACCAAAGTGGGTGGTGGCAGTTTTCGCGCTGCGAAAACCAGCGCCGCGTGCAGCGGCGCAACGCCTTTTAGAGAGTGGACGCCTTCCGCACATCCGTTCCGCCCGCTGCTGCGCGGGCAGAGTTCTCGCAGCGCGAGAACTTCCACCATCACTTCCACCGTCGGGGTCAGGGCCAAGCAGCATTCATTCCACACAGATGGTTTTTTCCCCTGCCGCCCCCTTCAGTTTTTCAGTCTGGCATTGGCCGTGCTATGCAGGAATTGGAATCAACCTAATTATGCCAAATACAAACACTGCTGCGGTCACGGCCACGCTGGAAGTCGTCGGCCAGTTTTCACTCGAACTCGCGTTCTGCCAAGCGGGCAAGGACAACGGCCTTTTGCCCCTCAACAATTTCGTGATGCAAATCGAGGAGGCCGTAACGAAACTCGATTCGCCCAATGAAATCAAGCAGGCGGTGACGTTAGCGCGGAATTGCATCAATCAGATTTTCGACACGACGGCGATGTTTGACGCCGCCTCAATCGCGTGGTTGAGCGGCTGGCAGACGTGGTTGCAGACAGCGCTCGAACGCTGGCAAACCGACGACGCGCTGCCAGAATGGCCGCAGGATTGGCCATCCGCGAACGCGCCAGCCACCGGACAAAAATTGCCGGTTGCGCCGAGCGAAGGGAAAAAACTGCCGGTTGCCGCCGCGCCGGAATCGGCGAACGACGATTTATTGCCGCTGATTTTGAATCTGGATGCCGACCGCGAATTGCTTTCCGAATTCATCAACGAATCGCAGGAACATTTGCAGAACATCGAGAACGGCGTTTTGGTTTTAGAGGATGCCCCAACGGATGCGGATACTTTGAATTCCATTTTCCGCGCGTTCCATACGTTCAAGGGCGGCTCCGGGTTTTTGAATCTCACCCAAATCAAAAATCTCGCGCATGAATTGGAATCGCTGCTCGACGCGGCGCGGCAGCACAAGCTCGCCATTAACTCTCCGATCATTGACGTGATCCTCGAAGGTGGCGACACGTTGAAAAAATTTGTCACGAAAATGTCCGCACAATTGAGCGGGCAGGATGAGTCGCCCATCGTGGTGCCGACGAGTGCGCTGATCGTGCGCGTCAAAGCGATTTTGGCCGACCCATCCGCGTTGGTTCCCGAAAAACCGAAAGCGGTGGCGATGGAAAAAATTGTGGAAACGCAGGCGGCGGCGAATGTGGTGATCGTGGATTCCAAAGCGGAAGCAATGGAAACAGCGAAACCTGCCGAAGCCGCAAAGCCCACGATGGCCAATGCTGCCAATGCCGCCGTCGGTTTTGTGAAAGTGGATACGCAGAAGCTCGATGCGTTGATTGATTTGGTCGGCGAGTTGGTAATCTCTGAATCCATGGTGGTGCAAGACCCGGAGCTGCTCGCATTGCCCAGCCGTCATTTGGCGCGGAACCTCGCGCAGTTGCGGCGCATCACGAGCGAACTGCAGCGCACGGCGATGTCGCTGCGCATGGTGCCCATCAAGGCGACGTTCCAAAAAATGAACCGCCTCGTGCGCGATCTCGCGGCGAAGCAGGGCAAGCAGGCGCAACTCATTTTCAGCGGCGAGGACACGGAACTGGACCGCAACATCGTCGAGGAAATTTCTGATCCGCTCGTTCACATGATCCGCAACGCGGCGGATCATGGCGTGGAAAAACCGGAGGCGCGTATTGCGAAGGGCAAGCCCGCGCAAGGCACAATTCATCTCCGCGCATTTCATCGCGGCGGCAACATCGTCATTCAGATTCAAGACGACGGTAATGGTTTGAACAAAGACAAGCTGCTGGCGAAGGCGCGCGAAAAAGGCATCGTCAAACCGAACGAAGTTTTGTCCGACAAGGAAATTTACGACCTCATCTTCGCCGCCGGATTTTCGACGGCGGAAAAAGTCACCGACATTTCTGGTCGCGGCGTCGGCATGGATGTGGTGCGTCGG
>JANYCI010000281.1 GCA_025360325.1 Limisphaerales bacterium
TCATGTCGGGCATTTTCAAATACGACACGCAGTTGCCGGACGCGCCGGACGCAATGGCCGGCTATCGCGCGTGCAGCGGACTGGTGACCGGCATTTTGTTCGCCATCTGCACGGTGCTGCTGGCGTGCTATCAACTCAACAAAACCACAACAATCCAGATGGCCGACGAACTGGCCGAACGGCGGAGAAAAGCGGCGGCATGAAAATCATTTTTACTTTTACAATCAGTGCGTTACTTGCGCTCACGGTGTGTGCAGGAGAGCCAGCCACGTTGAAAGCTGGGTTCAAAGGGGATTTTCTCATCGGCGCGGCGTTGAACCCGTCGCAGTTTTGCGAATCAAATCTAGTTGAGGCCGGCATCGTCAAGGCGCAGTTCAACGCCATCAGTCCGGAGAATGTTTTGAAGTGGGAACATATCCATCCGCAGCCGGGGCAATACGATTTTAGTTTGGCAGACAAGTATGTGGACTTCGGCCAGCGCAACCAAATGTTTGTCGTCGGCCACACGTTGGTCTGGCACGCGCAGACACCGGACTGGGTGTTTCAAGACCGTCGCGGGCGCGAATTGAGCGGCACGAACGCGGACGACCGCGCGCTGCTGTTGCGCCGGATGCACGACCATATTTTCACCGTCGTCGGCCGATACAAAGGCAAAATCAACGGCTGGGACGTGGTCAATGAGGCAGTGGCGGACGATGGCAAACTGCGCGATTCGCCGTGGCTGCGCGTGCTTGGATCGTATTACATCCGTCAGGCGTTTGAATTTGCCCATGCCGCCGATCCTCAAGCCCAGTTGTATTACAACGATTACGGCCTCGAAAATCCGGGCAAACTCACCAGGGCCATCCAATTGGTAAGTCGTTTGAGGTCGGAAAGGGTTAAGATTTTTGCCGTGGGATTGCAAGGCCATTACGGGTTGGAAACGCCTTCCACCAATGAAATTGATCATGCCATTGCCGCGTTTGCCAGCCTGGGAGTCAAAGTCATGATCTCCGAGTTGGATGTGGATGTTCTACCGTCGGCCTGGGCCCAGAACAACGCGGACATTTCACGGAATTTTGCCTTGGAAAAAAGGTTGAATCCCTATCCGGATGGTCTGCCGCCGGACATGCAAAACAAACTGGCCGACCGTTATGCGAATTTGTTCAAAGTATTTCTGGCGCATGATCGCGTGATCACCCGCGTCACATTTTGGGGAGTGGAAGACGGCGATTCCTGGTTGAACAACTGGCCGGTTTACGGACGCACCGATTACCCGCTCCTGTTCGACCGGCAATGCTGGCCCAAGCCGGCCTTTTACAGTGTCATTGCCACGGCACCAGGCCCGGAGAAATCCGAAGAAACTGATGCGGCCTTGAATAAAATGTCGAAATCAACATCCGCCGCAGATCAAGATTCGGCGGCGCAATAATTATTTAACTAATGGATTACAAACGAGCTGAATCCCAAACCCTCATAGCGGACGGCTGGCAAGCAACAAGATGTGATGGCAAAATTGGCAATTCATTGGTCAACTTTGCCAATGGTTTTCGGGAATCCAAGCTGTCAACATTGCTCCATGCACAATGATTTGTCTCATCACGCGAGGTTTGCCTTTGTCGGCGGCCCGTAAAAAACCTTTCCGCTGTTCGTCATTCCCGATTTCATACCCATGAATCCCGCCGTTGAAAATCCGACGTTGCCAGCTCCTCGAAAAATTGATGGGGAAACAACTGGCAAGTTGAATCGCGTCAGGATGCCACCCATGCGCGAATCCGATTCGACGGTGGTCACCACGTTCACGCGACTGACTTTGCCCACCTACCTGCCCGCCGCGCCGGACAAGAATCCGATGTTCCTCGAAAAGCGCGTGTATCAAGGCAGCAGTGGAAAAGTTTATCCGCTGCCGTTCACCGACCGCATCGCGGAGAAGCCGTTTGATCGCAAGTGGCAGGCGATTTGGATTGAAAATGAATTTCTCCGCGCGATGGTTTTGCCGGAACTCGGCGGGCGCATCCACATTTTGCAGGACAAGACGAATGGCTACGATTTGATTTACAATCAAACAGTCATCAAGCCTGCGCTCGTCGGTCTCGCCGGGCCATGGATTTCCGGCGGCATCGAATTCAACTGGCCCCAGCATCATCGTCCCGCGACGTTTTTGCCGGTGGATTTTGAGATCGAGAATTGCGCGGACGGCTCAAAAATTATTTGGTGCAGCGACCACGACCCGATGACGCGCATGAAAGGCATGCACGGCGTCTGCCTGCATCCCGGCAAAAGTTTTCTCGAACTCAAGGTGCGCGCCTACAACCGCACGCCGTTCGTGCAGACCTTTCTCTGGTGGGCCAACGTCGCCACGCGCGTCCACGAGGCGTATCAAAGTTTTTTTCCGCCGGACGTATATTACGTCGCCGACCACGCGCGCCGTTCGATGAGCGAATATCCGCTGGCGAAAGGATTTTATTACGGCGTCAACTACGGTGAGCGCGGCCGCAAAGGAATTCCGAAAAATGAAATTCCATCGCAATTCATCCCGCCGCACGCCGACAACTCAAAACTCAAAACTGAAAACTCAAAACTGCCAGACTACGCGCCGAACGATTTAAGTTTTTACGCCAACATTCCCGTGCCGACCTCCTACATGTGCATGGGCAGCCGGGAGGATTTTTTTGGCGGCTACGATTACAAGGCGCAGGCGGGCATCGTCCACATTGCGAATCACCACATTTCGCCGGGCAAAAAACAGTGGACCTGGGGCAATCACGAATTCGGCTACGCGTGGGATCGCAACCTGACCGACGCGGACGCACATGGGGAGTTTGCGCCTTACATTGAAATCATGTCCGGCGTCTTCACGGACAACCAGCCGGATTTCAGCTTTCTCCAGCCCGGCGAGACGCGGAGCTGGAGCCAGTATTGGTATCCGATTCAAAAAATCGGCCCGGCGCAACACGCGAATTTAAATGCGGCGGTCAGCTTAAAAATCCGCTCCGGAAAAATTTACTTTGGCAGTTCCGCCACTAAAAAATTTGCCCGCGCAAAAATTTCTCTGTTCGCCAAAAACAAGAAGCTGTTTTCAACTTCACGCGACCTTGCGCCACATTTGCCTTTTACAAAAGAAATCAAACTGCCGCGCGGAGTCGTTGAAACCGGCTTGCTCCTGCGCGTCACAGATTCTTTCGGCAACGAAATCATCTCCTATCAGCCCAAGCCGCGCGCGAAAAGCGCAGTGCCGCCACCGGCCACCGAACCGCCGTTGCCGGAAAACATTTCCAGCGCGGACGAACTTTATGTCACCGGCCTGCATCTGGAGCAGTATCGCCACGCCACGCGCTGCCCGACACTTTATTGGCGCGAGGCGCTGCGCCGCGACCCGGCCGACGCGCGCTGCAACAACGCGCTTGGCCGGTGGCATCTCCAGCGCGGCGAATTTGGCGCGGCGGAAACTTGTTTACGCAAGGCCATCGCCCGGCTCACGCACCGCAACGCCAATCCTTACGATGGCGAACCGTTCTATCATCTGGGCCTGTGCCTGCGCCAGCTTGGCCGCGATGACGAGGCATACGCTGCATTTTACAAAGCCTGCTGGAATCAGGCCTGGCAATCCGCCGGCTATCACGCGCTGGCCGAGATCAACTGCGGCCGGAGCGAATGGGCCGCCGCGCTGGAGCATCTCGACCGCTCGTTGCGCTTCAACACCGACAACCTGCGCGCGCGAAATCTCAAGGCCATCGTGCTGCGAAAATTGAACCGTGCCGGCGAAGCAGAAAAGTTTTTGCAAGCAACGCTCACGCTCGACCCGCTCGATTGGTGGTCGCGGTTCCTCGCGGACGGCCACCAAAACATCTCCTGCGATTTGCAAACCGCGCTGGACATCGCCCATGATTTTGCCCGCGCACGATTTTATTCCGAGGCCATTGAATTGCTCCAATCTGCCACGACCATTGAACGTGATTTTCCCGACCAAAGTTCGGGCGCGCGGCCGCTGGTGCAATATACTCTCGGCTGGTTGGAACAGCAGCGCGGCGATAAAAAAGCGGCTTTGGAACATTTCCAAAATGCAGCGGCCTTGCCCAGCGATTACTGTTTTCCAGCGCGGCTGGAAGAAATTGCCATTCTCGAAGCGGCGATGGCGGCGAATCCGCAGGACGCAAAAGCGCCGTATTATCTTGGCAATCTGTTTTACGACCGGCGGCGTCATGAAGAGGCGATTGCACTTTGGAAAAAATCCGCGCAGATTGATCCCCATTCCTCCATCGTCTGGCGCAATCTTGGCATCGGCTACTTCAACATTCTAAAAAAGCCGGCCCAGGCGCGCGCCGCCTATGACCGCGCTTGCCAAGTGAACCCGGATGACGCGCGTTTGCTTTACGAACGCGACCAGCTTTGGAAGCGGCTCGGCGAAAATCCGGCGAAGCGTTTGCGTGAGTTGGAAAAATTTTCGCCGCTTGTTTCACAGCGCGACGATTTGGCGGTGGAGTTTTGCACGTTGTTGAATCAAGCCGGCCGCAACGCGGTAGCCCAAAAGATTTTGGCCGAACGCAAATTTCAGCCGTGGGAAGGCGGCGAAGGCGCGGCGCTGGGCCAACACGTCCGCACTCAGCTTGCTTTGGGACGCGCGGCGTTGGCGAATCGTGATTATCAGTGCGCCGTCTGCCATTTTGAATGCGCCCTGACCGCACCGAAAAATCTGGGCGAGGCGAAGCATTTGCTGGCGAACCAGAGCGACATTTATTTCTGGCTCGGCTGCGCGCTGGCGAAGACGAGCGATCTAAATGCCGCGCGCCAACACTGGCTTGCTGCCGCGAATTTCAAGGGCGACTTTCAGGCGATGAGCGTGCGCGCGTTTTCGGAAATGACGTTTTACTCGGCGCTGGCTTGGGCAAAACTTGGACAAGCCGCCAAAGCCAAAAAATTGTTCCGTGAACTGCTGGCTTATGCGCGACAACTGGAGCAAGCCGAGGCGAAGATTGATTACTTCGCCACCTCGCTACCGACGATGCTGCTGTTCGATGACAATCTGCAATTCCGGCAGGCAACCGCAGCCTTGTTCATTCAGGCACAGGCGCAAATTGGCCTCGATCAAGAAACCCTTGCCAAAAATCTTTTACAGAAAGTTTTGCGGCGCGATCCGAATCACGCGCTGGCAACGGATTTTGCCAAGTGTTTTTTTGCCGAAGATAAACTGGCACTGCCCATCTGAAAACTTATCATGAAATTTCAAATTAATTTTTTTGCGCTTCTTTCTTTTGGTTTCGTGTTTATTGGTTCATTGAATCAATCAGCTGCGGCGGAAACCTCGCCTTTGAAATTATGGTATGACCATCCCGCCAGAGTTTGGCAAACCCAGGCGTTGCCGATTGGCAACGGGCGGCTGGCGGCGATGATTTTTGGCGGCGTCCAAACCGAGCATATTCAGTTCAACGAAGAAAGTTTGTGGATTGGCGACGAGCAGGACACCGGCGCGTATCAGCCGTTTGGCGATGTGTTTGTCGAATTTGCCCAGACCAACGCAACTCATTATCGGCGCGAACTGGACTTGGCGAGCGCGGTGCATGGCGTCACTTACGTCAGCGGCGGCGCGGCTTATCGGCGCGAGGCGTTTGCGAGTCATCCGGCCAATGTGCTGGTGTTCCGCTTCACCGCTGACAAGCGCGGCACGCTGACCGGCACGGTCAGTTTGACGGATGCACACGCAGGCAAAATCACGGTTGAAAACAATAAACTTACTTCATCCGGTTCGTTGGCGGGCATTGTTTATCTCGGCGGTTCGGCAAAAAAGGAACAGCCGCCTTACGCGCTTGCTTTGAACTACGAGGCGCAAGTAGTCGTGCAAAATGACGGCGGTTCGTTGGCTGTGACCAACGAAAAAATTTCTTTCAAGGACGCGAACAGCCTGACCATTTATCTCGACGCCGGAACGGATTTTGTCCAAGACCGCGCGCAAGGCTGGCGCGGCGCGGCGCCGCATCAAGCCATCGAGTCGCGGCTGAATGCGGCGGTGCAGACGCCTTACAAAAAATTGCTCGCGGATCATGTGCAAGATTACCGGCAACTTTTTGACCGCGTGAAATTGAACCTCGGCACGACGGAAAAAAAATTAGCGGCGATGCCAACCGATGAGCGGCTGACGCACTACCAGCTCGCCGGCGCAAAAGATGCGGAGTTGGAGGAATTGCTTTTTCAATATGGCCGGTATCTGTTGATCGCCTCGTCGCGGCCCGGTTGTCTGCCGGCGAATTTGCAGGGCAAGTGGAACAATATGCTGCTGCCGCCGTGGCGCTGCGATTATCACACGGACATCAACTTGGAGGAAAATTACTGGCTGGCGGACGTGGCCAATTTGTCGGAATGTTTCGAGCCTTACGCCCGTTGGATTGATTCCATCCGCCAAGTTCGCACCGAGGCCACGCGCAAAGAATTCGGAGTTCGCGGCTGGGTCATGCGCGGCGAGAGTGGCTTGTTCGGCGGCTCGACTTGGGACTGGGTCTTGGGCACGAGCGCGTGGCTGTTGCAAGACAGCTACGAACATTATCGCTTCACTGGCGACAAGGAATATCTGCGCACGCTCGCTTATCCGGCGATGAAGGAAGTTTGCGAGTTCTGGCTGGACAGTCTGAAAACGCAGCCCGACGGAACGCTCACGACGCCCACCGATTTATCGCCGGAACATGGACCGAAAGAACCGGGCATTTCGTTTGATCTGGAATGGGTGTGGGATCTCTTCACGAGCACGCTGGAAGCGTCAAAAATTCTCGGCGTTGATCCAGAATTCCGCGCGGAACTGGCCGACAAACTTGCGCGTCTGCAACCGTTGAAAATTGGCCGCTGGGGACAGCTTCAGGAATGGTCGGTGGATCGCGATGACCCCAAAGACGATCATCGCCATGTGTCGCACCTGGTCGGGCTGTATCCCGGTCGGCAGATTTCTCCGGCGATCACGCCCGCGCTCGCCGCCGCCGCCAAGGTTTCGCTGCAAGCGCGCGGCGATGAATGCAAAGGCTGGGCAATCGTCTGGCACATTAGTCTGTGGGCACGGCTGCTCGACGGCGAACACGCCTATAAAATGGTGCGCCAACTGTTGCGTCCCGCGACAAATCCAGAGATCAGTTATTCCGGCGGCGGCGGCGTGTATGAAAATTTATTGGATGCGTGTCCGCCGTTTCAGATTGACGGTAACTTTGGTTATCCTGCGGGTGTCTGCGAAATGCTTTTGCAAAGTCAGCAAAACGAAATCGTCCTGCTGCCCGCTTTGCCCAAAGTCTGGGCCGGTCGCGGTTCGTTCACCGGCCTGCGTGCGCGGGGAAACATCACGGTGGACTGCGCGTGGCGGAACGGCAAAGTGACGCATTTCAAACTGACTTCGCCCGACCCGCAACCGGTCGTTGTTCGGGTGAATGGAAAAACCAAAACCGAATTGCCCGCAAAAAAATAATTCGAGCTGACGACAAAAATAAGAGCCATGGAAAAAATATTGCTGCTGAATATAATTTTGGCCGGACTGTCGCTCTCCGCGTTGGCCGCGAATACCAACAACGCGGAAAAAGCCGTGTTGCTCACGCCACCCGCGCCGCGCGCACCGCGTATCAACGGCCCGCTGGTTTACGGCGTGCGGCCCGGCTCGCCGTTTCTGTATCGCGTTCCCTGCACCGGCGAACGGCCGATAACTTTTTCCGCAAAAAATTTGCCGGATGGCCTGACGCTCGACGCGCACAGTGGAATTATTAACGGAAAAATTTCCGTCGCCGGCACAAATCGCGTCACGCTCATCGCGAAAAATTCGCGCGGCGCGGCGGCGCGGGAATTTCGCATTGTTGCCGGCAGCACGCTCGCGCTCACGCCGCCAATGGGCTGGAACAGTTGGTATATCCATTACAACCGCGTGACCGACGCGCTGATGCGGCAGGCGGCGGATCAAATGCTCGCGTCCGGCATGGCGGATTACGGCTATCAATATGTGAACATTGACGACTGCTGGATGAAGAAGAAAAACGATCCGCCGTTCCGCGCGGACGACGGCACGCTGCTGCCGAACTATAATTTTCCCGATATGCGCGGCCTCGCAGATTACATCCACGGCCAGGGCTTGAAGGCGGGGCTTTACACCTCGCCCGGGCCGTGGACGTGCGGCGGTTACACCGGCGCTTACGAGCACGAAATGCAGGACGCAAAATTATTTGCCGACTGGGGATTTGATTTTTTGAAATATGACTGGTGCAGCTACGGCGACATCGCGAAAAAAGCCGACCCGCGCTTGACCAATTCCTTTGCCACGCCAGCGGAAAAGAATTTAGCGCGCTACAAATTTCCCTACGAACTCATGTGGGGCGAACTGCAAAAGCAAAATCGCGACATCGTTTTTAATCTTTGCCAATACGGTATGGGCGAGGTTTGGAAATGGGGCGGCGACGTGGGCAACAGTTGGCGCACGACGGGCGACCTCGGTCTGCAAAAAAAATCGAAGCTGCCGGCATTTTACGGCATCGGGTTCAAAAACGCGCTGCACCCGGAGGCGGCGCGGCTCGGCGCGTGGAACGATCCGGATTACCTCCTCATCGGCTGGGTCGGCGACGCGCACGGCATGGGCGAGGGCAAGAAAACTGCGCTCGCGCCGGATGAACAATACAGCTACATGAGCCTGTGGTCGCTCATGGCCGCGCCGCTCATTTTCAGCGGCGACATGGCGAAGCTGGATGCGTTCACGTTGAACGTGCTGTGCAATTCCGAAGTCATCGCCGTGGATCAAGACCCGCTCGGCCAGCAGGCGAAAATTTTGCGGCAGACGGACAATGAATTGGTGCTGGTTAATGAACTTGAAGACCATGGCAAGGCGATCGGTTTGTTCAACCTTGCTCCCGAGCCGTCGAAAATTTCCGTGACGTTTAGCGATCTCGGCGTGGCGGGAAAGCAAACCGTCCGAGACCTTTGGCGGCAAAAAGATTTAGGAGCTTTCACCAATGGTTTTTCCGCAGAAGTTCCGCGCCACGGCGTTATGTTCGTGCGGATTGCTGGGGGAAAATAACGCACCTGTGAATTCAAAATTATGATAACAAATGATCATCGTGAAACCCTGCATCTTAAAGCTGAATTCAATCACGACCCGTTTGGGGTTCAAAAAGCAGCCGTGCTGGTTTGTGTTTTTATATTGGGAGTAAGTTCGTTTGGCGGGGAGATGACCTCATCAACTGGAGTTCAAGTCGTGGAACTGAAGGGCGATGCGGGAGGAAAACGCTTCGACGGCATCGGCACGGTCAACGGTGGCGGCGCGACCTCGGTGCTGCTCAAGGATTATCCTGAACCGCAACGCAGCCAGATTTTTGACTTGGTTTTCAAGCCCAAATTCGGGGCGTCCATCAGCACGGTGCTCGTGGAAATTCCCGGTGACGGAAATTCGACGCAAGGCTCGATGCCTAGCCACATGCACACACGCGACGACCTCAACTACTCGCGCGGTTACATCTGGTGGACTTTGCAAGAGGCCAAAAAACGCAATCCCGATCTGACGCTCGATGGCACGGCCTGGAGCGCGCCGGGCTGGATCGGCAATGGAAACTTCTGGTCGCAGGATGCGGCGGATTATTATGTGAAATGGCTTCAGGGACTTCGCACGGTTTACGGTTTGGAATTCGACGCCATCGGCTGCCGCAATGAAAAGGGGTTCAGCGTTGAATTTGTAAAAATGCTGCGTGCCAGCCTCGACACGAATGATTTTCAAAAAGTAAAAATTCATGCGTTCGACGACTGGCCGCCGAAGACAAAATTTAGCTGGGTTCCGAAACTGCTCACGGATGAAAAGTTGAACGCCGCCATTGCCATCTTCAGCGCCCATGTTTTGCAAAGCGCCCCGGCTTCCCCTGAAGTGCAGGCCATCGCCACGCAGTTGAACAAACCAATCTGGTGCACCGAGGAGCACGTTTATAAAAAAGGTTTCGACTGCGAAATAAGCATCGTGCAGGCGTTCAATCAGGATTTCCTGCGCAGCGGCGCCACGAAAATTGTGAACTGGTATGACATCGCGGCGTTGTATCCGACGGAGCCGTATTCCGAAGACCCGGCCATGTTGCTGGCGCATTCGCCGTGGAGCGGGCATTACGATGTGCGCGAGGCGTTATGGGGCTACGCGCATTACGGGCAATTCACGCAAGTAGGATGGCAATATCTTAATGGCGGTTGCGGTGAACTTACGAACGGCGGCACTTTTGTCACCATGAAATCGCCCGGCGAAGATTACAGCATCATCATTGAAACAAAAGGCGCGACGGCCCGCCAGCAACTTCATTTCCAAACCAGCGGCGGTTTGTCTGGTAAAAAACTTTGCGTCTGGCGCAGCAATGAGAAAGAACAATTCATTCAACAAGCCGCAATAAAATCGGTCAATGGGTCTTTTACCATCACGCTCGACACTAACTCAATCTATTCGCTTTCTACTACGACCGGGCAGCAGAAAGGTTCGTTTGCAAATATTCCCGCCGACAAGCCGTTTCCATTCCCCTACTCCGAAACCTTTGAGGAATATACCTCGCCCAAAGCAACCGGCTATCTTCCGCATTACACGGCCGACATCGCCGACGTTTTTGAGATCGCCCAACGCCCGGACACAAAAGGAAAATGTTTGCGCCAGGTCGTGCCCGTGCCGCCGATTTCCTGGGCGCCGGAATGGCAGCCTTACACCATTCTCGGCGACGACCAATGGACGAATTACGAAGTCAGCGCCGATGTTTACTTAAATCCCGGCGATGCTGCGGGCGTCATGGGGCGCGTCAACGCTGCGGGCCCCGGCTTCGGCTGCATTCCGAAAGGTTATTTTATGAAACTCGGCGACGATGGCCAATGCCGCCTCGTCGTCGTCCGCGGTAAGAAGGATAAAAAGAAACTGGTCGGCGATGCTGAGCAGCAAGCGCTCATCCTCGCGCAAAAAGACGACGGCGCGGGCGGAGAACTGGAACTCGGTTCGATTCAACTTCCAAACATCAAGCCCGACGAATGGCATAATTTGAAATTGCGATTTGAAGGTTCGGTCATCAGCGGATTGGTGGATGATAAGACAGTTATAACCGCGACCAATGCGCTTTATTCGCACGGCATGGCCGGCTTGATGGCCGGTGGCGAAAAGAAAAAGTTAAGCACACCATACTTCGACAACCTCTTGATTAAATGATAACGGCAACAACCGTTCAATCTTCGAATTTTAAGGCCGACCTGAACCTCGGCTACGTCTGGCTCATCTCCATGTTCGCCGCGATGGGCGGCCTGCTGTTCGGTTGGGACTGGGTCGTGGTCGGCGGCGCAAAGCCATTTTTTCAACGCTATTTGGAGTTGACGAGCGGGGCGCAGATCGGTTGGGCGAACAGTTGCACGCTCATCGGCTGTTTGTTCGGCGCGCTGGCGGCTGACCTTTTGACCAAACAAACCGGCGCAACTCGCTAAATACAAAATTGTGAAACCACTGATGATGTTAATGACAGTGCTGCTCGCGTTCAGCAGTCCGGCCCAATCGGCTTCGCTAAATCTGGCGGGTCAATGGCGTTTTGAATTGGACCGCGCTGACGCGGGAATTTCCGGGCGATGGTTCGACCGCGCGTTACCGGATAAAATCGAACTGCCCGGTTCGTTGCCGGCGCAGGGCATCGGCGATGACATCACAACGAATACGGTTTGGACTGGTGGAATTGTTGATCACTCGTGGTTCACCGCGCCAATATATGAAAAATATCGCGAGCCGGGAAATGTAAAAATTCCTTTCTGGCTGCAACCGGAAAAATATTACGCGGGCGCGGCGTGGTTTCAACGCGACATCGAAATCCCAAAATCGTGGGGCGGCCAGCGCGTCGTGCTCTCGCTCGAACGTCCGCATTGGGAAACGCGGGTGTGGCTGGACGGAAATTTTATCGGCTCCCGCGATTCACTTTCGGCGCCGCACGAATACGATTTTGGCCGCCTCGCGCCCGGCAAACATACTCTGGCCATCCGCGTGGACAACCGCCGCATTGTTGACATTGGCGAAAATTCCCACGCCATCAGCGACCACACCCAGGGCAATTGGAACGGCATCGTCGGCAGAATTGAATTGCGCGCCACGCCGCTGGTGTGGCTGGATGATTTGCAAGTCTATCCAAACGTGACCAACAAGTCGGTCACCGTGAAAGGCACGCTCAAAAATGATTCCGGCCAGGCGGGCGGCGGCGAATTGACCTTGCAAATCCAGCCCGGCAATTTTTCGAATCACCATAAAATCGTGGCGCAAAAAAATCTGGCGATTTCCTGGGACACCAACGGCGGAAGTTTTGAAACCGGGTTGAGCCTCGGCGCGGACGCGCGATGCTGGGACGAATTTCGACCCAATCTTTACCGGTTGACTGCCGCCGTTGACAACGGCGGCGAAAAACAAACGACCTTTGGCCTGCGGCAAATCTCGACTGACGGCACGCAATTCACCATCAACGGCCGCAAGACATTTATTCGCGGCACGCTGGAGTGTTGCATTTTTCCCAAGACCGGTCATCCGCCGACAGATGTGGCTGCCTGGAAGCGCGTCATCCGCATCGCCCAATCGCACGGATTGAATTTGCTCCGGTTACATTCTTACTGCCCGCCGGAAGCCGCGTTTGCAGCGGCGGATGAATTGGGAATGTATTTGCAGGTGGAAACCTGCTGGGCAAACCAATCCACCACGCTGGGCGATGAAAAGCCGGTGGACCGATGGGTTTACCGCGAAACGGATCGGATCATTGAAAATTTCGGCAATCACCCCAGTTTTATTTTGATGCCATACGGCAACGAGCCGGGCGGGAAAAATCATGGTGCCTACCTGTCAAAATTCATTGCTCATTATCGGGCATTGGATTCGCGCCGGTTGTGGACCAGCGCTTCGGGTTGGCCGGAATTGCCGGAGAACCAGTTCGATGTCACGCCCGAACCGCGCATCCAAGCATGGGGCGCCGGGCTGTCATCGCGCATCAACGCGCAACCGCCGGCGACGACAAACGATTACCGCGATTACATTGCGCGTCGGTCTGTTCCAGTCGTCAGCCATGAAATCGGCGAGTGGTGCGTGTATCCGGACTTCGCGGAAATTTCGGAATACACCGGTTATTTGAAACCGAAGAACTTTGAAATTTTTCGCGCTTCCCTGAATGAGTCGGGCATGGCTAGCCTGGCGCATCCATTTCTGCTCGCCTCCGGCAAACTGCAAACGTTGTGTTACAAGGAAGACATTGAGTCGGCTTTGCGCACGCCGGGGATGGGCGGATTTGAATTGCTCGACCTGCACGATTTTCCCGGCCAAGGCACGGCGCTGGTGGGCGTGCTGAATCCATTTTGGGAAAGCAAAGGCTACGTCACCGCCGCCGAATACCGCCGGTTCTGCAATGCCACCGTGCCGCTGGCGCGGTTGGCCAAACGCGTGTTCACCACGGATGAAACGTTGACGGCGCAGTTGGAAGTGGCACATTTCGGTTCAGAGCCGCTCAAGGCGGTGAAGGCGCAGTGGAAATTGACAGCGCAGGACGGTGCCGTTTTTGCGCGCGGAGAATTTCCCGCGCAGGACATTGCCATTGGAAATGGCATTTCGCTCGGGGCCATCAACGTGAATTTGCACGGTGCCAAAACTCCGGCGAAATACCAACTGGCCGTCCGTCTCGCCGGCACGCCTTTCGTCAACGACTGGGACGTGTGGATTTATCCGGCAACTGTTCCGGCGCCACCGGCTGACGTGTTGGTGACGAATGAATGGAACAATGGCGTGTGGCAGCGATTGCGTGACGGCGGCAAAGTGTTGTTGACTGTTCCCGGCCACGGCGTTCGCAACTACGATTCCGATCCGGTGAAACTCGGATTTTCCAGCATTTTCTGGAACACGGTGTGGACCGGACGCCAGGCGCCGACGACGCTGGGAATTCTTTGTGACCCGGAAAATCCCGCGCTGGCGAAATTTCCAACCGACTATTTCAGCAACTGGCAATGGTGGTATTTGATTCAGCGCGCGGGCGCGTTGCGGCTGGATTTGCTGCCGCATAATTTGAAGCCCATCGTGCGCGTGATTGATGACTGGACCACCGCGCATCCGCTGGCGCTGATTATCGAGGGTCGGGTGGGCGCAGGCAAATTGATGGTTTGCGGTTTTGATTTGACCCGTGGTGCCGACGATCCGGTGTCGCGCCAGATGCGGGCCGGTTTGCTCGATTACATGGTGTCGCCGCACTTTGCCCCGAAAGTAGAAATAAGTCCTGAACAGATTGGCGCGCTCGTGATCGGGCCGTAACCGTCGAAAAAATTGAACAAAATAGGAAACAAAATGAATGCAATTCCTCGCCGCGAATTTTTGAAAAAGTCTGGCACCATCGGTGCCGGGCTGGCCGCCGGTTCGCTGATTGGCCCGGCGATGGCGCAAAACGCGCCGCGTCCCCGCCGGCCAAACATCGTGGTTTTTCTCACCGATGATCATGCCCGCTGGGCGCAACGCGCTTATGGCAATTCCGAATTATGGACGCCCAACCTTGACCGGTTGGCGGCACAGGGCACGCGGATGATGCGGGCGTTCACCACCTGTCCGGTTTGCTCGCCGGCGCGCGCTTCGTTTTTTACCGGGCGGATGCCGTCCCAGCACGGCATTCACGATTATTTGGGCACGCAGGATTCCACCCTCAACAATTATCTGGCCGGGCAAACCTTGATTTCCGAATTACTCAAGGCCGCCAGCTACCGAACGGGATTGATCGGCAAATGGCATTGCGGCAGCGAGCGTGAACCCAAGCCGGGCTTTGACCGCTGGTTCAGTTATTGGCGCAATCAATATCCGCATCTCGGCGAGCAGCATTTTTCCGATCAGGGACAGCACGTGGTTGAGAACGGCCAGCAATCGCCGTTTCTCACGCGCCGGGCGGTTGATTTCATCCGGGATCACCGGCAAAAAGAAGGCGCGGACGGAAATCCATTTTTTCTTTTCATCAGCTACACCGACACCCACTCTCCGCACAATCAAGCGCCGGAGGATTTGGTGCAACGCTATGCTTCCGCCACGTTCCGCGACATTCCCAAAGAAAAATTTGCTGCGTGCCATATCCAATCGCTGCATCCTTTAACCGATTCGCCCGATCAGGAACGCCGCAAATTAATGGAATATTATGGGGCGGTTTCGTGTCTGGATCAGCAAGTCGGCGAAGTGCTGGCGGAATTGCAATCCTCGGGCATGATGGATGACACGCTGGTGGTTTACACGAGCGACCACGGTCTTAATTGCGGTCATCACGGCATCTGGGAAAAAGGCGAAGCGACGATTCCGCAAAATTTTTACGAGGAATCCGTCGGCATTGCCTGCACGTTGAGCTGGCCGGCGGGCGGTATTCGGCAAAACGCCACCTGCGACGACTTCGTCAACCATTGCGATTTGTGGGCGACGCTGCTGGAAATCGCCGGCGCGATGCCGGAAGCGTCATTGGCGGCACAGCTCAATTCGCCGGGCACCAGCTATCTGAAACAGTTGCGCGGCGAAAAAATTCAATCATGGCGGCAAACCATTTTTAGCGAATACGGCAACGCGCGGATGGCGAGAACCGGCCGCTACAAGTTGATCAACCGCTATTCTTACGCAGACGTTCGGTTTCCCGACGAGCTTTACGATTTGCAGGAAGATCCGCGCGAAACCGTCAATCGCCACGATGACCCTGCGCTCCAGGGAATCGTGCGCGACCTTTCGGCGCAGACGGATTCTTATTTCGCCAAATATACTGTTGCGGGCCACGACGGTTTGGATTTGGAACATCAGCGAGTTTTTGCCGGCAATAGTTGCTGGCTCGTGGCGCAAAAAAAATACGAAGGCACGGTGAATGCCTTTCATTCGCAAAGCTCCGGGCCGGCCAAGACGGTTGCTTCGCCGGAAAAAAATCCAAAAGAAAATTAACCACTTATATGCTTGCCGCCAATTCCTCCGAAACCTCCGCGCTCCGCGCCGAAATAAACCTTGGCTACGTTTGGCTCATCTCATCCGTCGCCGCCCTCGGCGGCTTGCTCTTCGGCTGGGACTGGGTGGTGGTCGGCGGCGCAAAGCCGTTTTTTCAAAGATATTTTCAACTAACCAGCGACGCGCAAATCGGCTGGGCCAACAGTTGCGCGCTGCTCGGCTGTCTGGCCGGAGCGCTGCTGGCCGGCGCGTTGAGCGACAAACTCGGGCGCAAAAAATTGCTGGTGCTGGCCGCGCTGATTTTCGCCGTGACCTCGCTGGGTAATGCGTTGGCGGAAAATTTCGCCGTGTTCATTGCGTGGCGGATATTCGGCGGCGTGGCCATTGGTTTGGCGTCGAGTTTGTCGCCGATGTATATTTCCGAAATCGCGCCGGCGCAAATGCGCGGGAAGCTCGTCTCCATCAACCAGCTCACCATCGTCATCGGCATTTTGTTGGCGCAGGTCATCAACTGGTCGCTGGTGAAAAATCTGCCGGCAGGCGCGAGCGACGAATTCATCCGCAACTCGTGGTTCGGCCAGCAGGGCTGGCGCTGGATGTTTGGCCTGACCGCCGCGCCATCCATTTTATTTTTCATCGGCATGTTTGCCGTGCCCGAAAGCCCGCGCTGGCTCGCGAAAAATGGCAAACCGGAATCCGCAAAAAAAATCCTAGCCAAAATCGGCGGCGAAAATTACAGCGCGGCGGCACTGGCGGAAATTCAATCAACACTCGCCGCCGAAGAAATCCGACGCGTCCGTTTCACCGATTTGCTCGACCGCAAGCTGCTGAAAGTCCTGGCGCTGGGCGTGGTGCTGGCGGTGTTTCAGCAATGGTGCGGCATCAACGTCATTTTTAATTATGCCGAGGAAATTTTCCGCCAGGCCGGCTACGATATTTCCAGCGTGTTGAGCAATATCGCGTGGACTGGTTCGGTGAACCTGCTGTTCACGTTTGTTGCGTTGGGCACGGTGGACCGCGCGGGGCGCCGGCCGCTGCTGCTATTCGGCGCGGCCGCATTGGCGGTGATTTATACGGCGCTGGGTTTCTGCTACGCGCATGGGGTCAAAGGCTTGCCGGTGTTGCTGCTGGTGCTGGCAGCCATCGGTTGCTACGCGATGTCCCTGGCACCGGTGACCTGGGTGGTCATTTCGGAAATATTTCCTAATCGCATTCGCGGCGCGGCCATGTCCGTGGCCGTCGGCGCGTTATGGATTGCTTGCTTCCTCCTGACTTACACGTTTCCGATGCTCAATGCGCGGCTCGGCGCGGCGGGCACATTCTGGCTTTACGCGGCGATCTGTCTGGCGGGCTTTGTTTTCATTTTTGCCAAACTGCCGGAGACCAAAGGCAAGACATTGGAGGAAATTGAAAAGCAAATGGTGGATTAAGTCGAAGCGCGAAATGGCGCAAATTATTAAGGCTCAATTTCCGACCAGCGTCAGAACGCTTTGCGGCGGGATTAAAATATTGTTGTTCGCGTTAAATTTCTCTCCGGCGCATAAATCTTTAATTGTGGAAGTCAGCCAGGGCGTGAATTGTTTTGGAGCGGCGGAGTGGGGACTGAATTTCAGATAAATGTTTTGCGCATTGGTTGCACAGTTTATGAGCACCGCGACCACGCCACCGGATTTTTGGTCGAAGTAAGCCGAGGCCAGCAGGCCGTGAATATTCTGCGAACCGCTCACTTCCACCCGCACCATGCCCGGTCGAATGAACCGGCTGTAATTGCCCAGCACCCAAAGTATTTTCGACGGATAAATTGTCTGCGAATCGCCGGGCTGGCGATAATCCGTATAAATCAAGGCGTCCTTGTAATCGGCTTCCGCGGCTGCCATCCACCACTGCCAAGCCGATGCCTGGGCAAAAACCAAATCGCAGTGAATTACGCGCGCCACGCGCAGCGCGGCATCCATACCCAGGTCGCGCTTGGGTTCCATGATGCAATATTCGCTTTGCCAAATCCGCCAGCCCGGATGTTCCGCCAGCGCGCGGCCCAGCGCCTCCCGATCGGGCACCAGTTGGCCGGGAATTTCATCCGACTAATAACTGTGATACGTCAAGATGTGAGGAAAACAGGCGGCCAGTTTTGGGTCGTTGCAAACGAACGGCAAATAATCGCCATAATCCGCGTGCCAGCGCGCAGTCGCCGGCTGATCCCGCGAATACATGTCGGGAATGGAGCCGGATTCCGGGCCGATAACTTTTGTGTCCAATCCGTCCGCGTCCAACCGCGCGCGCAGGGCGAGAAATAATTTCTTCAAGTCGGCGTTGGCGTAACGGCAGCCTTCCTGCCAGTTCTGCCAATCCCATTGGAAATCTCTGCAAAAGTAATTGAACGGATGCGTGGGTGAATGAATCAGAAAGCCATGCAACCCGAACGCGAGAACCAACCGACCTTTTTTGATTTGGCCGTGCAGCAACGCGGCAGCACCAACCGAGTCTTGGAAACCATCACTCGCGAAGTGGATTTCACTGCCGCCGAAGCACAAGTCGCGGCTACTTACAATGTCGGTGGTCGTCCGGCGTGCCGCGTCGGCGTGTTGCTGCGCATCATGATTTTGCAGCACCTCTATGGCTTGAGCGATCCCCAGGCCGAAGCACAGCTTAAGGATCGGTTGAGCTTTCAAAAGTTTGTGCAACTCGATACGCACGAAGCCGTGCCGGACGAAACGACGATTTGCCGGTTTCGGCAGCGGCTCATCGCGTGCCGTCTGCACGAGGAACTGCTGGGCCTGCTCAACACCCAGCTCGAAGCGCGGGGCTTCATCGTCAAGCGCGTCACGCTGGTGGACGCGACGCTGGTGGCGTCCAGCCGCAAACGTCCCGACGCCCAAGCCGCCCGCGAAGGCCGCGCCCCGGATGCCGACGCGAGTTACACGCGCAAATA
>JANYCI010000282.1 GCA_025360325.1 Limisphaerales bacterium
CCCGCGCCGCCCGCGCCGATGACCAGCACGTCGTATTCGTGAGTTTCGTAATTGGTAGCCACAATAAAAATTCGGTTCGGAGATTAGAACTTGAAGAAGACAAAATCGTTGATGTGACCCGTCGCGCATAAGCGGATGTAAACATCCGTGAAACCGACCCAGAACAGACTGACCCATGCCCACATCATGTGTTTGGTGTTGAGGCAACTCACGCAATTGTAAGCCTTCGCGCACGACGGCGCTTTGGTTTTGGAATCTAAAAATCCGCCGATGAGATGCCGCAAGGAGTGACAGCCAAACGTGTAGAGACCAAGGAAAATCGGATTCAAAATCATCACCACCGTGCCGACGCCGATGCCAAATTGTTGTTTGCCCGTCAGCGCATTGGTGAACCACATCCCCTTCCACGCGTCATGCGCGAGCAGCACGATGAACAGCACGGCCAGATAAAAAAAGTAGCGGTGGATGTTCTGCATGATGAGCGGGAAAGAATGTTCGCCGCGAAATTTTTTACGCGGCTCGCCCACGGCGCAGTTGATCGGGTCGGCCCAGAAGGCTTTGTAGTAAGCACCGCGATAATAATAACAGGTGAAACGAAATCCGCCGGGAATCCACAAGATCAAAAACGCCGGCGAGAACGGAGCCCAAGCTGGCCACCAAGAAGGCAGTTTGCCAATCGCGTGCGGCGAAACGCCCCAGAATTCAGGTGAGTAAAACGGAGAAAGATAATTGGCGCCATGGCCGCCATACCAATAACTCGGAACGCCAGTCTTCATGTCGCCGACGCCTTGAAACGCCGCCCACGTCGAGTAGATGATGAAGGCGGAAAATCCGAGGAACACCACGAGCGGCTGAAGCCACCAAGAGTCAGGACGGGTCGTTGCGCCGAACGGGCGTTGTTTAGGGAGCGTGTCTGCGTAGGCCATAACTTATCCTTACTCTACCGGATTCGCAGCATCAGCGTCAACGCGCGATGTAAGCTATAAGCCTCGCTTGGCAGCGACTTGCCGCCGGCTTATCGCTTTCCTGTCCACTCATTCAGCCCGCGTTCACCCACGCCCACCGGTGACTGGCCAAGCAGTTCCAGCGCCTCGCCGATCAGATACAACGAGCCCGTGATCACCACGAAAGCCTCGTCTTTACAGGAGTTCAACGCTTCTGAAAAATTTTGGCACGCGATGACTGCCGCCGCCGGATTTGCCGCGCGAAAAGTTTTAGCCAATTCATGCGTGTCCGCCGTGCGCTCGCTGGCGACGGGCACGGTAAAAATTTTTGACGCGAGCGGCGCGAGGATTTCACACATGGGTTGCCAATCCTTGTCGCCGAGAAAACCGACAATGAATGTGAGCGGAGCGTCACGCTGGAGTGCGTCCCCGGACAAACTAAAGCGTGAACTCCAATCGAGCAGTGCCGCGTGCAATGATTCCACGCCCGCAACATTGTGTGCGCCATCGAGGAGAAAGGTCTGCCCGCCGCGCTCAATGAGTTGCAACCGTCCCGGCCATCTGACTTGCGCCAGGCCCGCGCGAGTTTTTTCATTCGCGACCGGAATCTGTTTTTGCAAAACCTCCACCGTCGCCAGTGCGAGCGCGGCATTTTGTTTTTGATGTTCGCCCAGAAGCGTCAGCGTAGCGGCGTCTCGGTAGAGCGCCGCAAATTTAGTTGGCGGCGGATTGCCATCTGCCGCTACGGTTGTCAGCGGCGCATTTTTCTCCCGCGCAATTTTTTCGATGACCGCCAGCGCGGATGGCTCTTCAGTCGCGGTCACAATCGGGATCCCCGGTTTGATGATGCCCGCTTTTTCCGCCGCGATTTTTTCCAGCGTGTCGCCGAGCCATTGCTGATGATCGAACGCGATGTTCGTGATGACGCTTGCCAGCGGCGTGACGATGTTCGTCGCATCCAATCTTCCGCCGAGACCCGTTTCCCAAATCACTAGGTCGCATTTTTGTTCGGCAAAAAATTTCAGCGCCATTACCGTCACGACTTCAAACATCGTCGGATGTTGTTCGGGAGAAAATTCCTTGAGCGACGCCCGTAATTCAGCGGCCAGTCGCGCGACATTCGTTTCTGAAATCAACTGCCGATTGACCTGAATCCGTTCGCGAAACGAAACGAGATGCGGCGAGGTGAACAGTCCGACGCGCAGTCCAGCCGCGCGATAAATGCTTTCCAGCATCGCACACGTCGAGCCTTTGCCGTTCGTTCCGGCGACATGGATGAAACGGAGCTGGGTCTGCGGATTGCCCGCGAGCGCGGCGAGTTTGCGGGTCGTCTCCAGCCCGAAGTTCGCGCCGAACATCTGCAGGCCGTAGAGAAACTGGATGGCCGCAGAATAATCCGACGTTTCATCATTCATCATTCTGCCTTCATCCTTTCCGCTAAAGCGGCTTGTGGTGGATGTGTTGGTGCGCGGCGGCGATGAAGCCTTTGAAGAGCGGATGCGGTTGGTGCGGCTTGCTTTGGAATTCAGGATGAAACTGGCTCGCAATGAAGAACGGATGCTTCGGCAGTTCGATGACTTCGACCAGCTTGTTGTCCGGCGACGTGCCGCTGAAAACGAAGCCGGCTTTCTCGAATTTTTCGCGGTAGGCGTTGTTGAATTCGTAGCGGTGACGATGGCGTTCGTGGATGACGAACGAGCCGTAAAGTTTTCCGGCCATGGAGCCGACGACCAACTGGCACGGCTGCGCGCCGAGGCGCATGGTGCCGCCTTTCTTGGTGACCTTCCGTTGCGCGTCGAGCAGCGCGATTACGGGATGCGGCGAATTTTCGTCGAACTCGGTGGAGTGCGCCTTTTCCAACTTCAAAACGTTGCGGGCAAATTCAATCGTGGCGATTTGCATTCCAAGGCAGAGGCCGAGGTAAGGGATTTTATTTTCGCGCGCGTATTTCGCGGCGAGAATTTTTCCTTCGATGCCGCGCTCGCCAAAACCGCCGGGCACGCAGATGCCGCCGATGCCATTCAACATTTTATCCGCGCCAAATTTTTCAATCTCCTCGGCGTCAATCTGCACGATTTCCACGCCGCAGTCATTGCCGATGCCGCCGTGGATGAGTGATTCATAAACCGATTTGTAAGCATCCTGCAAACCGATGTATTTGCCGACGACGCCGACGCGCACGCGGTGTTGCGGCGCGATGAGTTTGCGGATGATTTCCTGCCAGGGCTTCATGTCCGGCGAGGGCGTGGTCAGATGCAGCAGGCGGCAGACAAGATCATCCATGCGTTCGCGTTGCAGCATGAGCGGCATTTCGTAAATGCTGTGGTCAACGTCCTTCGCCTCGATGACGGCTTCGAGCGGGACGTTGCAGAACATGGAAATTTTCTGGCGCAATTCCTTGTCGAGCGGCTTCTCGCAACGGGCGACGATGATGCCCGGCACAATGCCGATTTCGCGCAACTTGGCGACGCTCTGTTGCGTGGGCTTAGTTTTCAATTCCCCCGCCGCCTTGATGAAAGGAACGTAGGTGACGTGGATGAAACAGGTGTTGCCGATGCCGGCTTCGAGCGCGAATTCACGGATAGCTTCGAGGAACGGTAGTCCTTCAATGTCGCCAGTCGTGCCGCCGATTTCAGTGATGATGACATCGGCCTTGCTCGTCTCGGCGAGCAGATGGATGCGACGCTTGATTTCGTCGGTGACGTGCGGAATCACTTGCACGGTCTTGCCGAGATAAACGCCTTCGCGTTCATTATTCAAAACTTTTTGATACACTTGGCCGCTCGTGAGATTATTCATCCGCGAGAGCTTGGTGCTGGTGAAACGCTCGTAATGGCCCAAGTCCAAATCCGTTTCTGCGCCGTCGTCGAGCACATAAACTTCGCCGTGCTGATACGGCGACATCGTGCCGGGATCAACGTTGAGATAAGGGTCGAACTTTTGCAGCGCGACTTTGAGGCCGCGATTTTCGAGCAGCGTG
>JANYCI010000006.1 GCA_025360325.1 Limisphaerales bacterium
TCGGTGGCAGTGCTCATCGTTCGTAAAATTTATTTTTTCTTCGCGCAGTCCGCGCAGACGCCGTGGATGGCGATATCAAAATGGTTGGCCTTGAAACCTTTGGGCAGCTTCATGGCTTCCGCCGGCAAATCCACATCAAAAACCGTGCCGCAGGCATCGCAATTAAAATGGCCATGCTCGATCATGTTCGGACAATAGCGCGTTGCGCCACGATCCAAAGTCACCTGTCGCGCAAGGCCGCTTTTCACGAGCGCGTCAAGGCAGTTATAGACCGTCGCGTGGGAAATATCGGGCATCGCTTTTTTGGCGCGCATGAAAACTTCCTCCGCCGTGGGATGATCGCACTTGTCTTGCAGCACGTCATAAACCTGCTGGCGCTGCGGCGTGAGGCGCAGGCCGGTGGCACCCAACTGTTCCGTCAGGTGCTGGTCGTTTTGCTGGTGGCTGCGCGCTTTCATGCGGCGGATAATTTACACAGCGCAAGGGATGGGTCAAGATTTAGAATAATTCTAAATTGGTTCGTGAAAAAATTTGTCGCCGCGCGACAGCCGAGAATAGCCCGGCATTTCAATGCGGGGTTCGACTGGAAAAATGTCGAGTCCCAACGGGACGGTTGGATAGCTTCAGCCGTCCCGTCGGGACTGATTCGTATTGCGGCCAAGCCCGGCGTTAAAACGCCGGGTTATTTTCAAAATGGCCCTGCGGGACACAGACCCAAATCAATTAGCCCTCCGTTTTTTTCTTCTTCCACGGCTGACTGGGAAACTTCATCGGTTGCGGCGTGGGTTTGGAGATTTGCAGTTCGGCATCGACGGCCACTGTTTTTTCACCGGCATTTTTTCCGTCCTCGCGCCAGCCTTCGATCTTCGCCTGCAAGCCGTGTTTTTCCGCCGTGACCTTGTCGCCGGATTTCATGTAGAACAACGAGAGGTTGGTGTGAACGAGCTGTTCGCGCGGACGCAATTTTTCCGCCTTGTGACCTTCGGCGATGGCGGTGGCAAAATCACCGAGCCGGTAGTGCGCCATGCCGAGCGCCAGTTGCGCGTCAAAATTTTCCGGCGCGACGGCGAGCACGTTTTTTAATTTGGTAATCGCGCCTTCAAATTTTCCTTGGCTGAAATCAAACATCGCGTCGTCGAATTGTTCCTGTGCGTCCATGGGCGAACGCTAACGAGCGTTGCAGCGCGACGCAAGCACGCTGATTCAAGCAGGAGTCAAAATCACTTATTCTAATCACGATTTTTCCACCTCCGTCACCGCTTTATTGAAAACCTATATTCTATTGACTTTCAACAAGATATAGCAATCATTAGAAATTGACACACTGCGCGTTGCTGCTAACGTGTTAGAGCAACGGTGTCGCGCTGGAATGTCTTCAGTCGTCAATC
This sequence comes from Limisphaerales bacterium, assembly GCA_025360325.1. Taxonomy (GTDB): domain Bacteria; phylum Verrucomicrobiota; class Verrucomicrobiia; order Limisphaerales; family UBA11358; genus UBA11358. The sequence goes on from JANYCI010000006.1 coordinate 1,389, forward strand.
CACCTAGCCGAGGAAATTCTTTTAGTTTCAGGTTCATTTTTTATGAGTAATGCAATCGCAGATGTGCCGTCGTCAGGTGGCGCGGCCAAAGTCACGAAAATCAACGAGGCAATCATCCGCATCGCCGGTAATTCGCAGGACGGCATCCAAGCCATCGGCGGATTCCTCGCGCGCCTCGCGGGGCGCAGCGAGCAGGAAGTCATGACGTTCATGACGATTCCTTCCACGATTTCCGGCGGGCCTTCCATTTTCCAAGTCCGTATCGGCAGCGGCGAAGTTTTGAGCGCGGGTGACGAGGCAGATATGTTGCTCTGCTTTTATCAGCACAGCTACGAAGACCATATTAAATCGGTGAAGCTCGGCGGCATCGTGCTTTACGATGCGGATCATGTGACGCCGAAACCGGAGTGGCAGGAAAGCTATCGTCACGTTGGTGTGAACATTTCTTCGCTCACCGTCGAAGCCATCGGCGGCACGGGTCGCGACAAGGGTAAAAATATTTACGCGATGGGTTTGCTCGCGAAAATTTTTGACCTGAACATTCCGAAATTGACGAAGCTGATCGAAGAACGTTTCGGCGGCAAAGACCAGTCCATCGTGACGAATGCCTTGAACTGCTTCAACGCCGGTTACAGCCACTCGCTCGAAAATTTGCTGAAGACGTATCAATTTTTTGATTCGGAAAAGAAAGATCGCCATCAGGTCGTGATGAACGGCAATGAGGCGCTGGCGTTCGGTCTCATCGCGGCGGGCGTGCGTTTCGGCGCGGGCTATCCGATCACGCCGTGGTCCGACATCATGGAATTGCTCCGACGCGAACTGCCAAAATACGGCGGCTCATTCATCCAGACGGAAGACGAAATCGCCGCTGTCTCGATGGCGATTGGCGCGAGCTACGGCGGACGCGTCGCGGTCACGGGTTCGAGCGGTCCCGGAATTTCGCTCAAGACCGAGGCGATTGGCTGGGCGGTCATGGCCGAAATGCCGCTCGTGATTGTAGATGTGCAGCGCGGCGGGCCTTCGACGGGGATGCCGACGAACGTGGAGCAATCTGATTTGAACATCTGCTGCTTTGGCGGCCACGGTGATTCACCGCGCGTCGTCATCGCACCGACCGGCGTGGAAGATTGTTTCTACACCGCGATTGAGGCCGTGAACATTGCGCGCAAATACAGCACGCCCGTTTTCATTCTCACGGATCAAGGTATCGCCACGCGCATCGAGGCGTTCAAGGAACCAAACCTAGAAAAAATTTGCCAGGACATTTCACCCGACTTCAGCGACCGCGCAGATCACAAGCCTTACGACTTGACCGCCAACAATGGCATCCCGCAGCACGTCGCGCCCGGCACAAAAATTTTGAGCGGCAAATATCCCATCGCCACCGGCCTCGAACATGATGAGCTTGGCCATCCGACCGGTTCGCCGAAACTGCATCAGTTGATGACGGACAAGCGTCGCAACAAGCTGCGTCGCCTCGCGGCGGAATTGCCGCAGCTCAAAACGTATGGCCCCAGCGAAGGCCAGATTCTCCTCGTCAGTTGGGGTTCGAGCGAAGGCGCGATCCACGAAGCCGTTGACCGCGCGCGTGCCGTGGGCGAAGGCGTTTCCTGCCTGTCCATCCGCCACATCAATCCGTTGCCGAATGGACTCGAAGAAATTTTCAAAGGCTTCCACCACATTTTTGTCGTGGAACTCAACGACGAAGGCTTGTATGGCTACGGCCAGTTTGCCTCGATTCTCCGCACGCGCTTTGCCGACCCGCGCATCCGCAGCATCACCAAATCCGACGGCCTGCCGTGGAAGGTGAAGGAAATCCTCGACAAAGCCCGCACGCTCGCCAGCAAAAAAGCCTGATTAAAAAATTTAACCGCCAAAAAAATTATGAGCGAAACTTTAATTGTCCAACCCGCCATCAGCACCACCACGCCGCCCGCCGGCGAACGCAAAGGTCTCACCAAAAAAGAAATCGCCGCCGACCATCCGACCTGGTGTCCCGGCTGCGGCGACTTCTCCGTGCTCGCGCTCTATTTCAAGCTGATTGAAAAGCGCAAAATCTGGCACGAAAAAATCACCACCATCGCGGGCATCGGCTGCTCCAGCCGCTTCCCGTATTTCGTGCAGGCGCACGGCGCACACTTTATTCACGGCCGCGCGCTGCCGTTTGCCTCCGGCGTTTCTCTCTCGCGTCCTGACTTGCATGTCTTCGTTTTCGGCGGCGACGGCGACGCGTTTTCCATCGGCGGCAACCATTTCAACCACACCGCGCGCAAAAACGTCAAACTGACCTACTGCGTGATGGACAACTGGGTTTACGGCCTCACCAAGAAACAGACCTCGCCCACGTCACCGCTCGGCTTCAAAAGCAAAACCGATCAATGGGGCGCGGTGGATTATCCGATCAACCCGATGAAGCAGGCGATTTCTGCGGGCGCAACTTTTGTCGCGCGCACCACGCACACGAATCCGAATCATGTGTTGCAGATGATGGAAGCCGCGATGGATCACGACGGTTTTAGCTTCATCGAATGTTTAAGCGAGTGCGTGGAATTTTACGAACACGCGTTCGACGCCAGCAACCCGCGCAAAGGCGGCGTCTTCAACGAAGTGCCGAAAGACCACGATGTCACCGACGAACTTGCCGCTTACAAAATGGCGGGCGAAGATTTCCCCGGCAAGTTCGGCATCTTCTACAAGGTCAACAAGCCGACCAAAAATACGAAGGAAAATGAGATCGTGAAATCGTTCCAGAGCAAAACCGTTGGGATGAAAGACTGGCAGATTCTCCAGAAGAATTTCGACCGGATGAAATAATTTTGTTTCAAGAAATCAAGCCCCGGCGAAAGTCGGGGCTTTTTTATTAACCACCAAGTCACCAAGGTTGAAAAATTCTTTCTTCGTGTCTTGGTGCCTTGGTGGATAGAATTTTTCCGACAAAAATAATATGGCTCATATACACGAAAAAATTGATTTCACCGTCGCGATCTTCATCGTTCACGACGCGAAAATTCTAGTCATCCACCATCGCAAGCTCGGCAAGTGGCTGCCGATCGGCGGACACATCGAACTGGACGAAGACCCGGAGATTGCAGCGGTGCGCGAAGCCAAAGAGGAAAGCGGACTTGATGTGGAATTGATTGGCGAACGTCCGCCCACGACTTCACCCGGCACGCGTGCGCTCATTGCGCCGCGCTTTCTCGACATCCATCGCATTAGCGATACGCACGAGCATATCGGTATGATTTATTGGGCGCGGCCCAAGAGCGGAACGGTTAAGCTCGCTACCGAAGAACATCACGACATCCGCTGGTGCAGCCTGGAAGATTTGGAAAAACTTTCGCCGCCAATGACCGACGCGGTGAAATGGTATTGCCACAAAGCCATCGAGGAAATTGCCGGATAATTTTTTCCAAATCGGCAATCGTAAATCGCAAATCGCATGACACATCGTCAGCTCAAGGCAGGTTATTTCACGCTCACAGGTTTGAATACCGTGGCGACGTCGTATTATTTCAACTACCTGTTCTTTTTTCTGCGCGACCATTTCGGCTTTGGCAATCGCGGCAACCTCTGGGTCACGGCGATGTCCGGCTTCATCTACATTTTCGCCGCGTGGCAGTGTGGCAAATTCGCCGCAAAATTTGGCCTCGTGTTGAGTTTGAAAATTGGCTTTCTCGCCTTGTGCGCGGTGATGGTGGCGAGTGCGCTGCTGGTGAATAATATTGTCGCGGTCCTGGTGTTGGTGGCCGTTTACAACGTGGTGCTGCTGCTGACGTGGCCCGCGCTCGAAGCGCTGGTCAGCGAACGCGAAACGCAAAGCGGCGTGCAGGAAATGGTCGGAATCTACAACTGCACCTGGGCTGCATCCGCCGCGATCGCGTATTTCACCGGCGGAAAACTTTACGATCTGCTGGGCGCGGGCGCGGTGTTCTGGCTGCCGGCGGGAATTTTCTTCGCACAATTTCTCCTGCTGCTCTGGTTGGAAACAAAACACGATGCCGTCCTCGCCGCCACGCCCGAACCGCCGCGGGAAAATCATCACCCGCCGGAAAGTGCTGCGCTGCGTCAAACCATCAGCCCGCAGACATTTTTGAAAATGGCCTGGCTCGCGAATCCGTTTGCTTACGTCGCAATCAACACCTTGTTCGCCGTCATGCCAGGCGTCGCGCAAAAGCTCGCGCTCTCGCCCACGAGCGTGGGATTGTTCTGCTCGGTGTGGTTGTTCGGCCGCCTCGTGGCGTTCGCGCTGCTGTGGCAATGGCGCGGCTGGCACTACCGTTTTCGCTGGCTACTCGGCGCGTTTGTCATGCTGATCGCGAGTCTCGCGATCATTTTGCTGGCTCAACAACTCTGGCTGGTGGTCATCGCGCAAATATTCTTCGGGCTGTCCACGGGACTGATGTATTACTCGTCGCTGTTCTATTCGATGGATGTGGGCGAGGCGAGCAGCGAACACGGCGGGCTGCACGAAGCCTTCATTGGCGCGGGAATTTTTCTCGGCCCGGCCACCGGTGCCGTCGCGCTCACGCTCGCGCCGCAATCGCCCAACGCCGCGACGTGGGCGGTATCGGGATTGTTGACACTGGGTTTGGGTGGACTCGTCTGGCTGTGGACGCGACCGGCGATGAAAAAATAATTTTCACCAGATGGCATGACTCCAAATTTAACCCGTTGTGGTTGGCGACAAATTAACCCTTGCCTTCAATCAGTTCCTTGCTAGTCTGTGCGACCTTTTTAACAAAAGAAATTATTTATGGCACGCATTTGTGAATTGACCGGAAAGCGCCCGATGAAGGGCAGCATTATTTGGCGCTCGGGTAAATCCAAGAAGTCCGGTGGTATCGGCACGCACATCACGGCGATCACCAAGCGCCGGTTCTT
>JANYCI010000026.1 GCA_025360325.1 Limisphaerales bacterium
GACCGCAAGGTGATGCCACACGCCCGTCGAAAGATTGCCGGCGCGGTTCAACTGCTGCTCGCCGCTGCCGCTGGTGATGGCGTAACGCACGGAAGCGCCGCCGCTCGCAGGCGCGAGGAACATATAACTGCCCGTGCCGGAACCAAAGTCGAACACGCGCGCCCACGTCGCGTTGGCGTCCACCTTCACCCAGGTCGAAATGGTGAAATCGTTCAACGCGCTGACCAATCCCGACGGAAGGCTCGCGTAGCCATTGGCCGTGCCGTCCAGATGCACGGCGTTGCTGATCGCGCCGACACCCCACGTCGCGCCGCTCTGCAACGTGCCGGGATTGCCGCCGTAGCCGGAGTCGGCGGCAGTCGTGCCGCTGGTGGCGTCAAATTTCCACCAGCCGAATATTTCCCCTGGCGTGGCGCTGACTTCAATAGAGTTGGAGCTGACGCCGTTCGCGTTCGTCGCGGCGACGACGTAATAGTAGGTCGTGCCGTTGACGAGTCCGGTGTCCAAGTAACTTGTCGCCGTCACGCCGCTCGCAAGGGTTACGTAACCGCTGCCGCTGGTGGGGCTGCGTTTGACGATGTAGCTGTCCGCGCCGGCCGATCCATTCCAACTCAATGCCACTACGGCGTTGGACGCAGTCGCCACCAAGCTGGTGGGCGTGAACGGCAACTGGTTGGTAGGAATCATCGCCAGCACCGTGGCGGAAAACGGAGCGAACGTGGCCGAGAAGCTGGCGGCGGCCCCAATGAAATTGCTTTGCGCAATATCCGGCGAACCCACCCCGGTTCGCGCCGCTTCGTCCTGCGGAATGCCGTAACTGTAAAGGGCGGCATTGCCATAAGGAACGTAGCCCGACAGATTGAAATTGGCCGTGAGACTGGACGATGCACTTTTGTTGATCACCAGCAGCGTCAGCGTCCCGTTGGTTCGCTTGACGGCATACGTGGCCAACAGCGGATAATCGCTCGTGGCGCGCACCACCGTGTCGCCATCCGTCGCAAACTTTGGCATCAGCTTCGCGCAATAATAAGTCGGGTAGAGGTTGCCCGCGCCGCCGAGGCCATAGATAATTCCGCCATCTCCCAGAACGCTGCCGTTGGCGTTCGTGCGCCAGCCGTAAAACGCCGGGTCGGGGTTGTCAACGGAGCCGTGACCGTTTCGCAGATCCCACCAGACGCGTGAATTGAATTCCGTCTGCAAAATTTGTCCAATGCTGTCGGCGTAAAGCAATCCGCCGGGCAGGCTCACGTTCTGACGATCACCGCCCGTGCCGTTCTCGGTCACTTCCAGGGTTACGTTCGTGGCCGCGCTGCCGAGATAGTCGTTCAACATCTGGCGCAGGGCGGTCGCGTCGGACGCCCATACTTTGGGATAAAGCAAATCCTGCGTGTCGCCCGCCGCCGGGCCATAACTGTGTTCGATCACAAAATCCGGCGTGCAATTGTTGCTGCGCAGGTAAGCCAGCAGCACCGCCGACCAACCGTTGTGGGTGATGCCGGTGCGCGGATTGACCACGGGATGGTTCGTGTAAGTTGCGTAGCCGTCCTCGGAGGGCTCGATGACCGCGCCGACCTTGATCGTCGGATCAACGGCTTTCATCTGCGCATAATAATTCGTGAAACGCATCGCGTAGGTCCAGGGATCGTTCGCCTTGAAGGGCGCGTTGGTGTTGTTGTCCGTTTCCCAAGTGCCATTGATTTCGTTTCCGACCTCCCAGTATTTGAAATTGCTGTGATTGGTGACATTGAACATCCGCACGGCGTAGGCGGCTTCCTCGGGCGTGCTGCTGCCATAGTTCACAATGATGAAAGCTTGGGAATGAATGTTTGTGGCGAGGGCGATGAAATCGGTGGAATGAGAACCTCCGCTTGGTTCATTGGCATAGTGGTAAATGTCTCCATAGGAGCCGCCCGGCCAACGCAGACAGGTGCTGCCGATGTCATTCAAAATCGCCTTCGTCGCGGGCGTGTTCAGATCCGTATCCCCGGCACCCGTATTAACCGCAAAGATCCTGCCGCTGACGGTTCGAACAGTCTGGTTCGCATTAACGCTGACATGAACCGTCGCCGGCTTGGGTGCGGCGATCAATCGCATATCATCAATGAAGAATGAATGCCGTTGCCAAATCCAATACCGGTCAGGTTGGTCTTGTTGACGCCGAGCGAAGCGAGAGAAATGATGACTTGCTTCCATGAGTTCGTCGGCGCCGTCACGGAAACTGTAGGAAGTCCCGAACTTGAGCCGTTCAACTCGCCATAGACCGAAATATTTTGTCCACCGGTCGCGCCGCCATTGATCCAAAAAGTCAGATTCGTGTAGAGGGTCGCGTCCACGGTGGTGTAAGGCTTCAGCAACCATACCGTAAACGTGGCGCTGGGAACCAATGCCATCGAGTTGGTGCCGGCATAGACGGGATTGTTCGTGGGATAACGCGGTGATAACCAAGACCAGCCGTCGCCCCAACCGTTGTTGAACCGGTCCGAATAGATCAGCATGTCGTCCGACGGTTGAATCGATGTAAGCAGCCCCGGCCGCCAGGGGATCTGCGTGTAATTGGTAATTGACGGGTCGTGAGTGTTTGTCCACCCCTGATAAAGAAATTGCAAATTGCCTGGGTCAATCGTTTGCGTCTGGTCGGGGTTGTTGCGAACGATATCACCGTGGCTGATGTCGGCCGTCCAAACGTTGCCGTTGGTGAACGTGACGTTGTTCTTGCCGGCGAAGGGATTGCTCTCGGTCGCTGCCAGCGGAGTCCACGAACCCCCGAGACTGGTCGCGGTAAAGGATCGGAAGTATCTTCCCGCAGCACCCGACGCCTCGACGATCATGAGGTATTGGGGGGTCGTCCCCTGTATCGTGTAGACCTGCACGGCCTCGAACAGGTTGGCCGCAGTGTCGGTCATGATGATCGACGAGTTGGTGAAGGTTCCCGGGAAGTTGCCAATAGGCATGGACGCCCGGTGGATGGTGCCGTCGTCAAACGCGTAAAACAAATAGGCGTTCGTGCTGTCGCAGATTACCGTAGTGTCGAGAGAGTTTCCCGAGTAGAGAGTCTGTGGCGCCGACCAGCCATTCGGGTTGGCGGGATTGGTCGAGGTCAGATATTGGGCACCCCACTGGAATGTTAGAACCCAGATATTCTTCGGGGCGAAATAGAACAGCGTAGGCGCAACGGTCCCTATCGGCATCTGATACTGTGTGGCAGTGGCCATGTCGGACCAATTGGTAAAGGTCATCATGCCCCCGCCCCAACTCCCTGCGCTGTCAACGGTCGTAAAGTAAACGATGTATTTGCCGTTGTAGTGGACGCAAGTGAAGTCCTTCATGGCGAGCGACCCGTTCTGTGGCGTAGCGAGCGGAGCCGTCGAGGTCCATTTGAATGTCGTGGGCAGCGGACTACTCTGCGCGAAACAGACGGGTGATGAACACCAGAAAAGCCATAGGAGTGAAGCGACCGTAAAAATGCCTTTTCCCCACGTCTTTGCAAATGAGCAGCGCAACGTCAATGAGGTCAATTTAATTTGATTCATAGTTTCAATTCGATTCAATCACGTTGTTAAGCCGGTCGGAATAAATCTGTATATCGTCCGAGGTGGCAGCGTGAACGGCCAGCGCAGACACAAACAACATGGCACCGAGTGGGAAGGTCGGGAATTTCAGCAGCATAAAAATAGTCCAAACCCGCGCGGAAGGCTTGTCGTCAGTTCTCACGATGACAGTTACAGGAATGAGCTAATATTGCCAGCGCCTTCGATGGCAAACGAATTTTGTTCTGCGCCGGCGGCAGGCGAGGCCGAGGCCGGCACCGAGGAACGACGAGGACGGGCTAGATTGTGAAGCATGAAAATGAAACGCAAAGGTCAGAGTGAGTTGCCGCTTTGCCCGATCCATTGGCGGTTCTTTCGTGCGGCATGAACGAATAAACGTAGTAGCCAGCCGGGGCATTCGTGCCGGCCCACAGGTCAAACGAAACGTCTTCCAACTTGATGATGTTCGTTGAAATGATTTCGCCGATGGGCGTGGAATTGTTTCCCGCCCACACCATCACCTCCAGTTGCGGCGCGGCCTTCTTGTCATCGTGCCGCAAAAACAAATCGTAGGCGAAATCGCCGTGGAGATCATCGCCGCCGCAGTTGTAGGAAAACGCGCACGAGATGCTCGTCGTGTCGGATAATTTTTTCGGGAACAAATTGTCGTCCGTCGGATTCCAGCCGTAATGCCAACCGCGAATGCTCGCCGGATAGCCGTAGAGTCCGTTCGTCGCAAAATTAAAATTCGCCGTCCATTGAGGCGCGTCTTCCGTGCCGGGATGCCAGCCGATTTCTTCGCGGGTGAACTTGTTGTTCCACGCGTAATACGGCGGGAACAGGTTGAACACTTTCGCGTGCGACGGCTTTTTCGCCGCCGGATGAAAACTGTCGCGCAGCCGGAGGTCGCGCGACGAACTGCCGATCAAAATCTCAAACGTGTCATCGTCCGCGACCCATGATTTCTTGCCGTCGTCATAATACTCGAACGCGGATTTTTTCAGCGGGATGGAAACCATCTGCTTCTCGCCCGGTTGGAGGAAAACTTTTTTGAAACCTTTCAATTCTTTTTCCGGGCGCATGAGCGCGGGATTCTTTTGATGGACGTAAAGCTGCGCGACTTCCGCGCCGGCGACCATACCGCCGTTCTCGATCTCGAACTGCGCGGTCACGATTTCGTTTGTGCCGGGAATCAGTTTCAGATTGGAATACTTGAACGTCGTGTAGCTCAAGCCGAAGCCGAACGGGAATTGCGGCTCGATATTTTTCGTGTCAAACCAGCGATAGCCGACAAGCAAACCTTCCGCGTAAGTCACCGTGCCGTTCGTGCCGGGATAATTGCCCAGCGCGTGCGCAGGCGAGTCGGCCAATTTTTTCGGGAACGTCGCGGGCAATTTGCCGGACGGATTCACGTCACCAAAAAGAACTTTTGCCAAAGCATTGCCGCCTTCCATGCCGGGATACCACGCCTGCAACAGCGCGGGAACTTTGTCCAGCCACGCGTCCATCTCCACCATCGTGCCTTCGAGGACGACGACGGTTTTCGGATTGGCCGCGACGATTTTTTGAATCAACTCGTCCTGACCGTAGGGTAGCTTCATGTCCTTGCGATCCGCGCCTTCGCAGTCGAGTCCTTTGTCGTGATTCAAGCCACCGATGTAAATCACCGCGTCCGCCGATTTCGCGGCGACGACGGCGCGCTCTGCCAAATCTGCGCCGCCATCCTTTCGATAGCCTTCGGAGTAAATCACGTTCACCTTGCCGCCCGCGCGCTTCACGATGCCGTCGAGTGGATTCACTTCATAGAACGCCTTGATGCCGGAGCTGTCGCCGCCATGTGCGTGCAGGCGCGTGGCGTTTTCGCCAATGACCGCAATGGTTTTCAGCTTCGTCGCGTCGAGCGGCAGCAGATGGTTTTCATTTTTCAAAAGGACAATCCCCTCCTCGGCCACCTGCCGCGCGACGGTTTGATGTGCGGCGGTGTTGAGCGAACCAGTCTTGCGCCCGGCGTCGAAGACGTGCGTGGCGAGCATCACGCGCAAGTTGCGCCGGACTTTTTCATCGAGGCCGGCCATTGGAAATTCTCCGGCCTGCAAGCCGTCGCGATACGGCTTCGCCAGAAAAAAGTCGTCGTATTTTTTCTCCGTGCCCATTTCCAAGTCGAGGCCGTTGAGCGCCGCCTGCTTCGTGTCGTGCGTGCCGTCCCATCCATGATACGCGGATGCGCCTTTTCCACTTCGTCAAACAGCAGCGTTCCATTTTGCGTGCGATCGCAAGCTGCGCCAAAAAATCCGTTCTCGCCCGGACGCGAACCCAGCAGCAGGCCGAGCGATTCCTGCGTTTGAAATTCGGACATATCAAAACGGATTAGTTTTTCCGGCCCGAAAAGTTTGGCGGTGAAAACATTCGTAAGTTCGGTTTTACCCACTCCCGTCGGACCGAGAAATAAAAAGCTGCCGCGTGGCCGCCCCGCCTTGCTCAAGCCCAGTTCACCGCGCTGCAACACCGACACGACGCGCGGGATAATGTGCCGCTGCCCACGAATTTCTGCATGCAGGAATTGGGTGAGCTGGCGCAGACATTCCGTTTTTCCGTTTCCATGATTGGCTGATTCATGTCTCCAGCCTGCCAAAAAACATTTTTTATTTCGTGCAATCTTGGCACAAAGCGGGGTTCGGGCGCTGCTAAAACTGTTCGCGTGAATGGCGGTGTGTGCCGCCAGCAAAAAATAAAAACTGAAAACTGACAGCACCATGAAAAAACAATTCGCTCCCACATTCCGCTCGCGCTCGCGGCTCTTCATCGCGGCCTTGCTCGCGCTCAACACCTTGTCCGCCTTTGCCCAAAGCACGACGTTCAGTTCCACCGACCTCAAGACCGGCATCAGCAACAGTCTGGCCGTGATCATGATGTTTGGCTTCGTCCTCGGCATCTCATCCGTCATCTACGGCGGCTTTGCTGTCCGGCGCGGCGATGTTGACCAGGGCAAAATGTCCATCATCGGCGGTGCGATCATCGCGGCAGCGCGGTCAAATGGCCAGACTCGGTTTGCAACGTCTTGGGCCGCTTGGCGTCCTTCACCGTCCTGAAATAATCGAGATACTGATCGGCGTATTCGCTGAACTTGGGCGTTCGTTTCAGCACCGGCATGGCGTTGTCCTCCCGATCCGTGAGCAGCCGGCGCATTTGTGCCACTGAATCCGCGCCCGCCAGCGGCACGCGGCGAACTACTTTGCGACCGGTGTTGAAGTCTGCCACGGCGATACGGGCGTAGTAGCGGGAGCCGCGAATCCATAATCCACGCACTGGCCGCTTGCGTCCATCCAGAACCTTTTGGTAAGGTTCGGCGGCATGAGTTGGCTTGGAAACAAACGATTTTTCGCGCTTGGCCTCCGGTTGGCTATTAAAGGGCGTTGCATGGGCTTGCATGCCCTCAAAGTGGCACATCGTCAAATCAGAAGTCGCCAAGTTGTTCTAATTGCCTGTAAATAAACGGATGCGCGCGTGGTGGAATGGCAGACACGCCAGACTTAGGATCTGGTGCCGTAAGGCGTGAAGGTTCAAGTCCTTTCGTGCGCACCAAATTTTTTGGATAAATTTCTCCGGGAGGCTTCCGTGATTTGAAGCTGAAAATGGTGGGCACTACAGGATTCGAACCTGTGACCTTCTCCGTGTAAAGGAGCAGCGCTACCACTGCGCCAAGCGCCCAACCGGAGCAACGATACCAAGCGGATTTTTTTTTGCCAGCCGCGATTTGTTCACGCCTTCACGTCGGGATGCTCATCAATCACCAGCACGCCGTGCGGCGGCAAATCGTAGTTGCCTACGATGTTCTGGCCGGTGAGAAAATCGTGCATCGGCTTGTAAAACTGGATGCGGATTTGCGAGTTCTGGTGGTTCAACAAAAAGTAAATCCGCGAGCCTTCTTTTTCACGGCACGAAACTTCGATGTGCTCCGGCACTTTCAACAGCGGTTGCAAACCAGCTGTCTGCCGCAGCCACGTCACGAGGTCGAGATAGAAATGCGAATGGCTCTGCGTGCCGATATACACCGCCTTGCCGAGGCCGAACGTGTTCACGGTCATCGCCGGTTTGCCCGCGTAAAAATCTTTGGAATACGTCGCCATGACCTGACAACCCATCGGCTCAATGAGGTCGCACCAGATTTTCGCCGGATGCAGGTGGCCGGTCGGAAACGAGCCTTTGAACGTGAGATGATTTTCCTCGCTCGGCGGCAGCACATCGAACTCCTGGACTTCAAGTCCAAAGAGGTCGGTGAGGTCGTGCGGAAAACCCGTGGTGGCGGCGATGTTGTTTTCATCCACGAGCGCCGTGTTGAAAGTGCTGATGAGCGTGCCGCCATTTTGCACGAATAATTTCATACGGTCGCAATCGTTCGCAGACAGCAAATGCAGCGAGGGCGCGAAAACAATTTTGTATTTCGACAAATCTTCGGATGGACGCGCGAAGTCCACGAGAATGTTCCGGCTGTGCAACGCCTCGTAAATGAGCTGGATATGTTCGCGGAGGTTGAAAAATTTGTTTGGCTGATTGGGCTGTTGCAGCACCCAGTCATTTTCGTGCGAGTAAAGAATACACGTCTCGGCGACGACCTTGGTGCCTTGCAACGCGGGCGCGAGCAATTTCAGTTCTTCGCCGATGTGTTTGATTTCTTCATAAACGCGGCGGCTGCCAGCGAGGTGATGCGGCAGCACCGCACCGTGAAATTTTTCGGAGCCGATGCGCGGTTGTCGCCAGCGGAAAAACAGCACGGCGTCCGCACCACGTGAAATCGATTGATAGGTGAACATCCGCAGCACGCCGGGGCGAACGAGGGAATTGACCTCTTGCCAGTTGGCGTTGCCAGCTTTTTGCTCAATCACCCAGAAGCCGCTGTCATCGCCATCAGGTTGGCGGATGTCGGATTTTTTCAGCGACCGCAGCATATCAATATCGCAGGCAATTTCCGATGGCTTGGCTTTGATGGCGGCGGTGTTTTCGATGGAAACAAAGTCAATCACCTCGGCGAGATCAAAATGATCGAAGCGATGGCGCAACGCGCGGAGATTCGTAGTGACGGGTCGGGCGGGCGTAATTTCACGGAGAATCTCCGCTTGCATCCGCACGAACTGCACGATGGTGTCGCTGCAAAAACGGTTCCAGTCCAGCACCAACGCGGGGTTGTGCTGGGTGGGCGCGACCATCGGCATGGGCACCTGATTCCACGCGGAAACAATCTGCCCCCAGTGGCGCAGGCCCATGCGTTCATTGAGTTTTTGAATCGTCTCGTATTTCGCTTCGAGCCAGAGATGCCAGTCGCGCCGCGCGTCATCGTTGAACGACGCCTCGGTGAAATTTCCGCCGAGGCTGTTATCGATCTGCCACGCGATGAGGTGCGGATGATCACCCAGCGTGCGCGCCATGTTTTCCACGAGCCGCTTGGAATAATTCCAATAGACCTCGCTGTTCAAACAGACGGCGCGGCGCGTGCCGGCGTGCTTCGCGAGTCCGCGCTCATCAATGGGAAGAATTTCTGGATGCTGTTGCGCCAGCCACGCGGGCGGGGCGGCTGTGGGCGTGCCCAGAATGACTTTGATGCCGTGCTCACCGAGAATGGTCATCACGCGCTGAAGCCAACCGAAATCATAATTACCAGCTTGCGGCTCACAGAGGCCCCAAGTGAATTCCCCGATGCGCGCCACGTTGATGCCCGCCGCCTGCATGAGTTGCGCGTCCTCCTCCCATTGGGCTTCAGGATTTTCGGCAGTGCCGCCATGCGGGAAGACCCATTGTTCCGGGTAATAATCAACGCCGAAATACATAAGAATAATTGGTTGAGGCGACACTAAAACCAAAGCCCCATGCTGGCAATGAAAATCGCACACCCCGCCGCCGCCAAAAAAAACAAAATTATTTTTTAAACAACCCGTCGAGACCCTTCGTAATTTTTTTTACCGCATCCGCCGGATTTTTTTTAACCTCATTCAAAAGCCCTTTGCCCAGACCACTGATGGAATCGCCCAGCGATTTGAACGTGGTCGTCGTCACTTGCGTCAGGATTTTCTGCGCCAGTTCAGCGGGCGTGATGCCCTGCGGCCCCGACCCCAGATTCGTGAGTTGGATTTCCGGCAGCGTGAGGGAAACTTCCTGATTCAACAGCGGCGTGTGGATGAGCGCGTGGACTTTGGCACCGGTGATCAAAAATTTATCCACCTGCAGTTTTTTTCCCGCGCCCTTCGCGGCGGCGGTGTTGGTCGTGGACGCGGCGGCGGCGGCCTGGGCGTTCACGTTGTCGAGAATTTTTTGGAGGTTGTTCTCGCCGAGCGGATTTCCTTCAAAGGAGATTTCCGGTGCGCGCACCTCAATGGAATGGACGATGACTTTGTCCCCAAGAATTGAAGATGGCTGGACACTGACGGCGGCTTTGCCGAGCCGGATGGCTGGCGCGTCTGTATAACCTTTGGGGTTGCCGACGACAAGGCCTTTGAGACTGACCGAACCGGACAGCAGTGAAAGGCTCACACCCTCCAACGTCACCGTGGTCTGTGTAATGGTGGGCGCAACGGTTTCAACGCCCGCCTTGACGATGCGGTCCAGAAAAACCCCAGCCAGCACCACCGCGATGACCAGCAAAAGAAAAAGAATTCCGGCGACGACGAGTAGTTTTTTTTTCATGGCAATAGAAACATGGAAACCGTTTTTCAACTCGCAAAAACAATCACTCCGCGAGCAGGCTTTTGATGCAATCGGAAAAATCCTTGATTTGATACGGCTTGGAAATGAAGCGATCGGGCTTCACCGGCGCATCGGCGAACACCTGTTCGTCCACCGTGCCGCTCAATAAAATGATTTTCTGCGCGGGATTCGCACGGCGACATTCGCGGATGAGATCCATGCCGCTCATGCGACCCATCGCGTAATCCGTGATGATGAGCGCGGGGCGGGCGGCGGGAAATTCCTTGAGCGCCAGCTCCGGGTCACGAAACGTCCGCACGGCGCAACCCATCGGTTTGAGGATTGCCTCGGCCAACTCAAGCAACATCGGCTCGTCATCCACGACGAACACCAGCGGCTCGGAATTATTGGAATGGCTCATGCGGCTCAAAAAACTTGGGCGACGTTACCGCGCCGCCTGCCGCCGGGCAAGCTGCGATTTTTTGTCGCGAATTTTTATCCATAAAAAAATTTGCCTTGCAGCCCGGAAGCGGGGCGGACTGCAAGGCCAGAGGCCACAATCAACGGTTCAATTTTCGCAGAAATAATTTTTGCAAAAAATTTCTGCAACGCGCTTTTCAGATACAACTGTTCGCCGCGTTCGACCATTCAAGCTGCACCTTGTAGCCCGCCACGGTCTTGAAGGTCCACGCACAGATGTCGCCGATCTCGCCGTTCACATTGTCATACCAGCCGCTGCCGGGAATCGGATCGGTGATCGCTTCACACAATTCATGCGAACTCGTCGCCGTCAACGCGTCCGTCACGCTGAGACCGCCAAGGCAACCGCTGCAAGTCGGATACGGCATGACCGCGTAATAGGTTTTAACAATGTGGTTATGATAACCACAATAACTCTGGCAACTCTTGGATCCGCCCATGATGGAGACAATACCCGGTTCGAGATAAATGAAGTAAAGCGTGTTCTTATTAGGCTTGGGAACAATCCCAGCTCTGATCCACGCCTTGAGCTGCGTTTGAATCGCGGAATCCGTGATGCTGCCGACCGGCGCATTGGCGGTAATTTTCTTGGTGCCGATGAACTTGCCGTGGCCGATGGTCTGACCGGGCACGCTGTATTCGTGCATTTGATCCATCAGCGGGCTAACGAGAATCGCTTTGAAAAAAGCGTTCAACTTGTTTATCAACGCCGTCGAAACCGGTGTGGCGCCCCATTGCTTGCCCCAAAAAATCGTGTAGATCTGGCAGTTGGGAATCAGCGGCCCGTTGTTATACGTCAGGTGCGCGTTGGCCGGTGCGGCGTGCGGCGTGCCGCTGAACAAATCGTTATCATCTTCATCGGCCGCGCGCCGGGAACGAGAAATTTCATCAATGGACTTGTTCGGTTTGGCGGGGTGTAGCGGAGCCACCCGGATATGTTCACCCGGAGCAAACTTCAACGTAGCGGTGGCGGCCTTGGCTGGTTTCAGGCTCCGAGATTTCATGATGAGTTCAGATTTGTTCATAGGTCAGTTTGGTTTTTTATTTTTGAAGGAGTTCGCTGGCGTCAACGTCCGAGAAGCCTCACCAAAAAAACCGCCCGCCCAAACAAGCACAGACAGCGTGTGAAGCCACCTCCAACGACGCATACCAGATCACAAACCCCGGGGACGTGGCCACCTTACCAGCGTTTGTTTTGTGGCGTCAATGGATTTCTGATTTGCCGAATAAGTTCTCAACACGACCGATAAAAAACCCTGTCGGAAAGAAAAATTGCCGTGCCGAGGCTAGAGGATTTTAGGGAAATTACTTCGTTTCCTCGGCGATGCCCTTGAGGTCCTCGATGACATTGTCAGCAGCGGCAGCGGCTCCGGCAGCGGTGAGAATTTTTTTAGTTTCATCGAGCAACAACGTTTGCTGCGCTGCGGTAAGGTGGCTGGCATTGAACAGTGCGTGGACATTCCGCGCGAGCTTTTGCGTCGCCGGATTTTTCACACCCCCGGTGGCGGCAATGAGATCGCCAGCAAGTTTTCGCACCGAGGCCGAGACTGGCTTCTTTCCCAGCGCGGCGGCGGAAAGGTCATTGAGCAGCGCCGCCTTCTGCGTCGCATCCACCGGCGTGTTGGTGGAACTGCTGAACGCGGTGAAATCGGCCTGAAGATCGGCGATGTTTTTTAGGGTCGCCTCGCGCACCGGATCGCCGGGCGCGGCGGGCGCGGCGGCATTGTTGGGATGCGACGGATCGGCGGCGGCGTTTGCGATGCGCTGCTGCTCGGCATTGTTGGCCTCGTTCGCGCGCCGCGCCCGCTCCTTTGAAATGTTAAACGCGCCGACTTGTGCGTGCGCGGCGAGCGACACCATCAAGAAAAGCGCGGCGAAGATTTTCATAATTTATTATTGCACGGCGGCGACACGATTTTTGGCGAGCAGTGAAATGTAATCGTTCAAAATCTTCTGGGTCTCTTCCAACATTCCATCGTCACCCGGTTTGGGCTTGAGCGGCGCGGGCTTGCCGGTGGCAGTGACAGTGTTGGTGTTACTCGTGAGCTGCGCAGGTAAGCCGTCCTTCTCCGCATCGGCCACGCTCAAGTCGTAAAATTTTCCGCCCAACGGCGCGCGCGCCAGCCGCTCTTTTTCGCGGGATTTATTTTGCAGCACAACGCGTTCGCGTTCTTTGATGGCCTCACGCTCGTTTAGCGTCGCGGCTTTTTCCAGTTGTTGTTTTTGGAACTGATCAATGTCTTCGCGGACATAATTAAAATCTTGGTTCGTCGCCACCCGGGTGTCCGAACTGGCGCGCAATGGAGCGATGAACGGCTGCGTCAGCTTGTAGTCTTCGTGCCGCACCGGATCAATCGTGTCCCACGGCAGCGCGTTATCGAGCGCGCTTTCGCCAACGATGGTTGAGTAGTTCCAAGTGTCCGGCAAAATGATGTCCGGCACCACGCCTTTGAACTGCGTGGAGCCGCCGTTGATGCGGTAAAATTTTCGGATGGTCACCTTGAGTGTGCCAGGGTCGTTCGTCACGCCGCCGCCCATCGCGGAAATGATGCGATCCAGCTTGTTCAAATTTTGCACCGTGCCTTTGCCGTGCGTGGAAGAATCACCGACGATGATGGCGCGTCCGTAATCTTGCAATGCCGCCGCCGCGATTTCTGAAGCGGAGGCGCTGAAGCGGTTCACCATCACGATGAGCGGGCCGTCATAAGGTTGCGATGCGTCGGGGTCGCCATCCACCATCGTCCGGCCATCGGGATCGCGCGCGAGCACCACCGGGCCGCTCTTGATGAAGAGGCCGGTGAACTTCACCGCTTCCTCCAGCGAACCGCCGGGGTTGCCACGCAAGTCGAGGATGACGCCGGAAACTTTTTCCTCTTTCAATTTGTTCAATAGCTTGGCGACATCCACGGAAGTGTATTTGGGCGTCGCCTGACTTCCGCCTAAATCCACCGGCGCATAAAACGACGGCAGATCAATGATGCCAATACGTCGGCCATCCGTCTGCTCGATGATCTTGGCCTTGGCTTCTGCGTTTTCGAGTTTGATTTCATCGCGGACGAGCACCACTTCGCGGCGCAACGTGCGGTTCTCGCCGGGGCTGATGGTCAGGCGCACCTCGGTGTTTTTCGGGCCGCGAATCATTTGCACCACTTTTTCCAATTCCATGTCCACCACGTTCACTGATGGTTTGCCCGCTTGGGCGACGGCCATGATCCGGTCTTCCACTTTCAATTTTTTGCTGGTGGTGGCCGGGCCGCCGGGAATGAGTTCCTTGATCGTGCAGAAGCCTTCATCGTCTTGCAGCTTCGCGCCGATGCCGAAAAGCGAAAGGTTCATCTGCATGGAAAAATCTTGGGCCTTGGGCGCGCTAAAATAATCGGAGTGCGGATCGTAGGCGTGTGCCAGCGCATTAAGATAAACTTGCAGGACGTTGTCGGCATCCCAGTTCGTCGTCTGACGCGAAGCCCAGCGGTAATGCCGCGCGAGCGTTTCCGTGATGTTGGTCGGCGCGGTCGCGGCCAGCTTGACGGTGAACACGCCATTCGTTTCCGCGATTTCGCGATTTAATTTCTCCGTGAGATACTCATAACGCAGCCGCTGCCGCCATAGGTTTTTCGCCTCGTCCAGATTTTTTGGAAACGGCTCGTGGCGGCGGTCGTAGAGGTATTTTTCATCCGCTGCAAACTTAAATTTTTCGTGCGCCAGCAGTTCATTCACATAGGCGACGTGTTGCTGGAAACGCTCGGAGAAACGCGCGTAGATGGCATAGGCTGGCGTGAGGTCGGACTGTTTGTTACTGCCTAGCGTGAGCCGGTCAAGGTTCGTGCGATAGCCGGCAAACTCCGCTAGGTCGCCCTGCAAAAAATGCTCGTGCCGACCGTCGAGCATATCAATGTATTCATCAAAAAATTTCTGCGACATCACGGTGTCCAACGGGCGTTGCGAGTAATGATAATTTTCCAACCACCACGCCGTGAAATACGCGATGCGCGCCGCGCCCGGCCCGGGCTGGATTTTCCCGACCTTCAATGGCGGCATCGGCACAGGCTCCGTCTTGCAGCCAGACCAGCCGACGATGACGGCCACAATGAAAACAAAAACCAATAGGGGGCTTCTAATTTCGCGCATGATAATTTTCACAGTTCGACCCATTATAATCCAAAGCGTTCACCGGGGAAACGAAATTGCACCGGCGGCTTTGAAAATTTGAACGAAAAGCGGTTGCCTTTGTCCTTAAAATGCGAAATGATTTCGCGCTAATTTATACCTTATGAAAAAAATCTTTTTTACCTCTGCCCTCATCGGCGCGCTGCTGCCGCTGGCCCAGGCCGCAGACACCAACGCATTTCCCACTGAACTCGCCCGCGTGAGTTACGCCCTCGGCTTCATGTATGGCACTGACTGGAAAGCCAAGGGCGTGGAAATTGATCCCGACCAATTTGCCAAGGCCGCCAAAACCATCCAGACCGGCGGCACCACGCTGCTGACCAAGGAAGAAGCGCAACAAACGTTGCAGACTTACGGGAAAACGATGCAAGCCAAGCAACAGGCCAAGCAAGCGGAACAAGGCGTGAAAAATAAGGCTGAAGGCGAAGCGTTTCTCGCGAGCAACAAAACCAAATCCGGCGTCATCACCCTGCCCGATGGCCTGCAATACTCCATCATCACCACCGGCGCTGGCCCGATGCCCACTGCCAGCGACACCGTGACGGTGAATTACGCTGGCACCCTGCTGGACGGCACCGAATTCGACAGTTCCTACAAACGCGGCCAGCCCGCTTCATTCCCGGTTGGCGGCGTGATTCCCGGCTGGACGGAAGCGTTGAAAAAAATGCCCGTCGGCTCCAAATGGAAACTATTTATTCCGTCCGATCTCGCTTACGGCGAAAGCGGTCGTCCCGGCATCCCGCCCAATTCCATGCTCACTTTTGAAGTGGAATTGATTTCCATCCAAGCCCCACCGGCACCGCCCGCGCCCGCCGCCCCGCTCACGAGCGACATCATCAAGGTGCCCAGCGCCGAAGAAATGAAAAAGGGCGCGAAGATCGAAGTCATCAAGCCGGAAGACGCGGCCAAAGCAGCGAAGCAGTAATTTAATAAACGATTCAATCGTGGCGGACGGCTCAAAGCCGTCCGCCATTTTTTTTATCCAAAATTCCAGAGTTAAATTTCAAAACCATGCATAAAAACTACGATGGCAGGGCGCGCCTCCCGGAGTGTGTCCGTCCTCGGCCACGGCGCAGCACCCAAGGGCGCACTCCGCCAAACGCGGCGCGCGTGGTTGCGTAGCGCAGACTGGCAGTCTGCTGTGTGCGGATTGGCAATCCGCTGGGCGTGATTCACCAATGGGCATAAGGATTTGATAACATCTCGCTGCGTGTCGTTGCCCTGCCGACTGCCAGTCGGCGATACCGCAGGTTGCCAACCTGCGCTACGCTACAGACAGTCTCGCTACTCCGGCGTTCGGATTTATTCCACGCCCGCCGCGAACTCCCCGGGCGTAAAAAAATTCAAGTTCCTTGGCCGGCACCCGAAATAGGTAAATGGCAGTGCAGTTCGGCGTGGAAACCAAAAACAATACTGAAGGGGAAAACGACTCCGCTGACAGCGGGGCGGTTTCCAGCTTCATGTCCGCCCGCAACGGTTTGACCGTTGCCGGGCCGGATTATTATTTTTTCCACCGCCCACACCGGGGAGGCCAATGGATTTATGACCATTCACATTTTTTTGCCGTTTGACGCACCCGATGGCGCACAACCCTTCATCCTCCTCGCGGTCGGCGGCCAACCGCGCCGCGATCCCAAGTCAGCTCGTCGTGGGCATGGGCGATATGCTGGTGAGTAACGACGTGTCGGCGCAGCTCGTGACGTATGCGCTGGTTTCGTGCGTGGGCGTGGCCATTTACGATCCGGTGGCGAAGGTCGGCGGATGACGCCGTGTTCCGCCGCGCCCGCGAGACCGCGCCATTTGGCTTCATTCTAAAACCGTTTGATGAATTTGCGCTGAAGGCCAACATCGAGATCGCCCTGCACAACCACCGCATCGAACGCGACCGGGAGGATTTAATTCAACAGTTGCAAACCGCGTTGATGGAGATCAAAACCTTGCGCGGCCTGCTGCCGATCTGCGCTGGCTGCAAAAAAATCCGCGACGATGATAACCACTGGAACCGGGTCGAACACTACATCGAAAAACATTCCGAAGCCACCTTCACCCACGGCTGCTGCCCGGCGTGTCTGGTAAAATTCATGTCCGACAACGGCTTTGAAATCAACGAAGACCTCGTGCGAAAACTAAAAAATTCGCCGGAAGATTTTTGAAACGGCAACCGGTGATTTGAAATGCCACCAATAAAAAACCCACGGCGGTTAAGCCGTGGGTTTGTTCTTTGCATCCCAAAATTATTCCGCTTTCGCCTTGGCTTTCTTCGCCGCGCGTTTGGCTTCGCCGACTTCATCCTTGATGACTTTCTGCTCGGAACGATTGGGGCGACCACGTTTTTCGGTGTGGGGCTTGGCATCCATTGCCGCCGCCACCGGCGCGACCACTGGCGTGGTGCTTTCCACGCGCACTTTCAACGTGCCTTTCACGTCGTGATGCAAATTCAACGCTACTTCCTGTTCGCCCAAAGTGCGGATAGCCGCCACCAGATTGATTTTCCGCTTGTCGAGCGTGATCTCGAACTGGTTCTTCAGCTCATCGGCAATCATGCCGGACGTGACCGTGCCGAACATTTTTCCATCCTCGCCCGTCTTCACCTTGATGACGCACACGAGTTTGGAGACCGACTTGGATAGCTCGGTCATCGCATTGTATTCATGCGATTCACGTTCGGCGCGCTTCTGCTTGAGCGATTCGAGGTGACGCTTGTTTGCGCCGCTCACCGGAATGGCGAGGCGTTGCGGAAACAAAAAATTCCGCGCGTAGCCGGCGGCGACTTTGACCTGGTCGGATTCCCCGCCGAGGCCAACGATGTTGTGAGTTAAAATGACTTCAGTTTTTGCCATACGAAAATTATTTAGAAATTACTGCGGTTAGAAAAATCAAAACGGAACGTCGTCGCTCTCCGGCGGGCCATCCCCTTCAAGTGGTTCAGCGGCAGGCGCACTCGCAGCCGGAGCCGGACGCGCTGCCCGTGGAGCTGCCGGAGCGGAACTGCCGCCACCACCTTCGCCCGCACCCGGAGCACTACCAAGAAATTGCACGGTTTCAGCCACGACTCCCAGCTTACTTTTTTTCTGGCCAGTTTGCTTGTCGTCCCATTGATCCAGCTTCAAACGGCCCTCGACCATAATCGGGCGACCTTTACGCATATACTGGCCGACATTTTCCGCCGTGCGGCCAAAAACATCCACGTCCACAAAGGTCACTTCTTCTTTCTTCTCGCCCGCTTCATTCGTCCAAACGCGATTGACCGCGAGGCCGATTTTGGCAATGGCCGTCCCTTTAGGCGTATAGCGCAATTCAGGATCGCGCGTCAGGTTGCCCATCAGGATGACTTTGTTGAAGCTGGCCATGACGAAATTACTTCGCGGGTTTCGGCTCCGGCGACTCGGTGAAGAGCACGCGGAACACTTCCTCGTTCAGCGCAAATTTTTTGTGCAGGGCCGCGATGACTTCGGGCGCACTGCTGAAAATCACGTTCGCATAAAAACCGGAGGCGAACCGTTTGTCCGCGATGCGGGCAAAGGATTTCTTCTCCATTTTCTGCACGGTTTCAACTTTGCCGCCAGCGGTGGCAATTTCATTGGAGACCTTGTCGAGGGCGTCTTTGATGCCTTCTTCGCGTCCCGCCAGGTTCAAGATGAACAGACCTTCGTATCGTTTCATGTTTCTTCGTTGTTGGGGCTGACCGCCCCGTTAAATTGATTCATTGCCTTCTGCAAACCGTGACCGAGCCAACATTCAATCTGATTCGCCGCTCGGTCTAAAACTTTTTGCAGTAAATTATTTTCCGACGGATCAAATTTTCCGAGCACATAACCGGCAATCTCCCGCGCATCATTTTTTCGTCCGATACCAATCCGTAATCGCG
Source organism: Limisphaerales bacterium (assembly GCA_025360325.1). GTDB lineage: Bacteria > Verrucomicrobiota > Verrucomicrobiia > Limisphaerales > UBA11358 > UBA11358. Next base: position 18,718 of record JANYCI010000026.1, read on the forward strand.
CGTATTCTTTCGATCCGAGATGCTGCGCCACGGAATCTAACCCGTGATGTCCGCCGCTGCCCCCGCCGGGCCGCAACCGAATTTCGCCGAACGGCAAATCCGCATCGTCCACCGCCACTAAAATATTTACCAACGGAACCTGATAAAAACTCGCCAGCGCACTGACGGATTCGCCGCTCAAATTCATGAACGTCTGCGGCTCGCACAGCAAAACTTTTTTGCCGCTGCGTTCGGCCTTGGCGATTCGGGCCAAGAATTTTTTCTCACTGGCCCAGTTCGTCTTCCACTGTTCCGCCAGTTTCTCAACGAGGAGAAAGCCAGCGTTGTGTCGCGTCTTCGCGTAATCTGATCCGGGATTGCCCAACCCCACGACAACGTGCATTGGCTCCATACGCGGCAGCGGCTCGCACCGCTAAAATTACTTCTTCTTGGCGTCGGCCTTCGCAGCGGGGGCGCCAGCTTTCGCATCCGGCTTGCCAGCTTCGGCTTTTTTGTCGCCCTTGGCGGCAGGAGTGGCGGCGGTGCCATCGTCCTTTTTCTCTTTCGTCATTTCGACATCGGCAGCGCCAGCAGCTCCGGCAACCGGAGCCACCACTTCCTCGGCGCGCGGTGCAGCCACAGAAACCAGCGTCAAATGCTTATCGCCCAAAATTTCCACGCCGTTCGGAGCTTCCACTTCGCCGATGTGAATGGACTTGCCGATTTCCAGCGCGGTCACATCAATCATGATCTGATCCGGCAAATCTTTCGGGAAGCAACGCACTTTGACCTTGTGCAAAACGTGTTCGAGTGAGCCGCCGCCATTCTTGACGCCAGCCGGTTCGCCCGTCGTTTCAACGGGAACGGACACCGTGACTTTTTCGTCTTCGGCGACTTCGTGAAAATCAATATGCACGACACGACCCGTGAGCGGATGATGCTGGATGTCCTGCACCAGCGCGAGGCGCTTGCTGCGCGCGTCAGTTTCAACGTGTAAATCCACCAGCAGATTTTCCGAGGCCGAGTGGTTCAAGAGGTTGTTGATATCGTCGAGGACGATTTCCAAGTTTTGCGGTTTGGCGATGCGACCGTAGATCGTCGCGGGCACACGACCAGCGCGGCGGAGTTTGGTGACTTCGGCGCGTTGCACTTGGGAACGCGGATGGGCTTTCAATGCGACAGATTTCATGTTCTTAAATTATTTTTCTTTTGGCGACGCTCAACTCGTGCGTCCACCTTTGAATTCAAACAGGGAGTTCACCGACGAATTACTATGAATCCGCTTAATGGCTTCGCCCAACAACCCCGCCACGGACAACGTCGTTATCTTTACGCCGTCAATCGCAGGGCGTTGGACTGTATCAGTTGTAATCAGTTCGTCAATGGCAGAATTACGTAATCTTTCGATGCCCGTGTCATTCAAGACCGCGTGCGACACGCAGGCCATGATTCGTTTCGCACCTTTACTTTTCAAAATCGCCGCCGCCGAGGTGAGCGTCCCCGCCGTCTCCGTCAAATCATCCACGAGCAAAACATTTTTTCCCTCAATTTCGCCGATGACGGCCATGCTCTCCACTTCCGTTGCGCTCTTGCGGCGCTTGGCCACAATCGCGAGTTCCGCCGTCAACGTCTGCGCGTAGGCGTGCGCCATCTTGATGCCGCCCGCATCCGGGCTGACCACGACAAGATTCGACAAATCTTTTTTCTTCAAATAATCATACATCACTGGCGCGGCATACAAATGATCTACCGGAATATCGAAGAAACCTTGAATCTGCTGCGCGTGCAAATCCACCGCGAGAATCCGATTCACGCCGGAAGCTACGAGCAAATTTGCCACCAACTTCGCGGTGATCGGCACGCGCGGTTGGTCTTTGCGATCTTGCCGCGCGTAACCGTAAAACGGCAGCACCGCCGTGATCCGCTGGGCACTCGCCCGCCGCAACGCATCAATGATGATGAACAATTCCATCAAATTGTGATTCGTAGGAGGCGACGTGGGCTGGATGATGAAAATATCTTCTCCGCGCACATTTTCCTCGATCTTCACAAACGTCTCGCCATCGGGAAACGGCGTGATGTTGATCTGGCCCAAATCCATGCCGATGGATTTGCAGATGGCGCGGGCGAGCGGTTGATTGGCGGTGCCGGAAAAAATTTTCACGCGGTAAAAAATTATGGGTTGAAATAAAAAATCCGCCACAGTTCGGCGGAGAAATTGTCGTGATGCAAAAGTAACAATCCCCCCGCCCCGCGCAAGTTGAATCTGCATCCGCAACGCACTCTTTGATTTTGGATATTTTATTCCCAACGACGGTTCATCTCCGTTGGCCTGCCGCGATTTTGTTTCTTGGCTGAACCCACCTGGCGCGCTAAATTCGCGCATGATCAACTCTGGCATTCTCAATCCGCAACTGCTCGCGCTGCTCGCGCGTGTGCGCCACACGAACGCCCTCGTCATCGCCGACCGGGGGTTTCCATTTTGGCCGCAGATTGAAACGGTAGACATCAGCGTCGTGGATGATTTGCCGACGGTGCTACAACTCATCACCGCCGTGCGGGCGAACCACAATTTCACCCAGGCATTTCAGGCGAAGGAATTTTTGAAACACAATTCGCTGGCCACGCGCCAACAATTTGCCGCCGCGCTGAAAGGTGTCCCGATAAAGTTCGAGCCGCACAGCGAGTTCAAGAAACGCATCCCGCACGCCATCGGCCTCATTCGCACCGGCGACACCACGCAGTATGCGAACACGATTTTGATCTCCGGCTGAACAAATAATTTAACCGCGAAATAAGCAAACTACGCGAAATGAAAAATGAATTCGTTCGTGTATTTCGCTTGGTTCGCGGTTTGAACTTTTAACTTTATCCACATGAAACGTAATCTTCGCGTCGGCCTCTTCGGCATCGGTCTCGACACTTACTGGCCGCAATTCAAAGGCCTCAAGCCGCGCCTGGAAAACTATGTCCGCGCGGTGGAAAAAAAACTCGCGCGCCCCGGCGTCGAGGTCGTGAATCTCGGCCTGATTGATAATCCGGTGAAGGCACTGGAGGCCGGACATAAATTTCGTGAAGCCGATGTGGATGTAATTTTCCTCCACGTCACGACCTACGCGCTTTCGTCCACGGTTTTGCCCGTGGTGCAACGCGCAAAAGTTCCCGTCATCATCCTGAACCTCGCGCCCGCCGCCGCGATTGATTACGAAAAATTCAACGCGCTGGGCGACCGCACCGCGATGACCGGCGACTGGCTCGCGTTCTGCGCCGCGTGTCCCGTGCCGGAAATCGCTAATGTTTTCAGCCGCGCCCGCATTGATTTTCATCAAGTCACCGGGATGCTCCACGACGATCCGGTTTGCTGGAACGAAGTGGACGCGTGGATCGAAGCCGCGCGCGTCGCGCACACGATGTTTCACAATCGCCTCGGTTTGATGGGACATTATTACGGCGGGATGCTGGATATTTATGCCGACACGACGCTGCAATGCGCCACGTTCGGTGGCCACCTAGAGATTGTGGAAGTGGACGAACTCGCCGCGCTGCGTCGCGACGTTTCGGCGAATCAAATCAAGGAACGCGTCGCCAAGTTCAAAAAAGTTTTCGCTGTGCAGCCGGATTGTTCGCAAGCAGAACTGGAACGCGCGGCGAAAACTTCCGTCGCGCTCGACCGGTTGGTGAAGGAACACAACCTTGGTTCGCTCGCATATTTTTACAGCGGCACCGGCAACGCAGAAAATGAGGACGCTATCAGCTCCATCATTCTCGGAAATTCATTGCTCACCGCGCGCGGCATTCCCGTCGCTGGCGAGTATGAAGTGAAGAACGCGCAGGCGATGAAAATCATGGACACGTTCGGCGTCGGCGGCTCATTCACGGAATACTACGCGCTGGATTTTGCGGACGACGTGGTGTTGATGGGGCACGACGGGCCGGGTCACATCGCGATTGCAGAAGGGAAAACCAAAGTGCGTCCGCTGAAAGTTTTTCACGGCAAAGTGGGGCGCGGCTTGTCCGTGGAAATGTCCGTGAAGCACGGCGCGGTGACGTTGCTTTCCGTCGTGGAAACGAAGGATGGCAAATTGAAACTGCTCGTGGCCGAGGGCGAATCCGTGGCCGGGCCGATTCTGGAAATTGGAAATACCAACAGCCGTTACCGTTTCAGCATTGGCGCGCGGAAATTTGTGAATGACTGGAACGCGCACGGCCCGGCGCATCATTGCGCGGTTGGCATCGGCCACATCGCGGAGAAAATTGACAAGCTCGGAAAATTATTGAACGTGGAAGTGGCGCGGGTGGTTTGAAAAAGTGCGTGTGAAAAAAACAATTCGCATTGGCGTGATTGGCGCGGGCTGGTGGGCGACCTTCGCCCACATTCCAGCGGTGAAATCTCACCTCGGCGCGGAACTCGTCGCCGTGCAGACGCTCGACTTGGAACTGGCGAAAAAAATCGCGCGCGATTTTGGCGCGCACTACGCCGGAGCCAGTGTTGAAAACCTGCTCGCCGTGCAACCGCTGGATGCCGTCATCGTGGCGTCCACGCCCAACGTCCACTTTGCGCAAGCCAAAGCCGCGCTCGAACGCGGCCTCCACGTCTTGCTCGAAAAGCCGATGACGTTCACCGCCGCCGAGGCGCGGGAATTGGTCAGCCTCGCGGCGCAAAAAAATTTGCAACTCGTCATCAGTTGCCCGTGGCATTTCACGCGGCACGGAATCGAGGCGCGGCGGCTGATCCAATCTGGCGCGCTGGGCGAGATCAAAATGATTTCCGTGCTGATGACCAACCCGATTGACTGCTTGTTGCGCGGCATCAACACCTCGCCGACGCATGGCTTGGACAAAGTTTATGTCGAGCCAGGGCGCGGTTCTTACAACGACCCGGCCATTGCCGGCGGCGGGCAAATTTATTGCCAAGTGTCGCACGCGGCGGCGTATCTGACCTTTCTCACCGGCTTGCGTCCGGCAGAAGTTTTTGCACGCTTCGACCGCGACGGCTCGCCGAACGACATTTACAACGCGCTGACCATCACCTTGGAAAATGGCGCGCTCGTCTCGCTCGCCAGCACCGCCGCCACGCCGCGTTCAGAAAAAAATTACGAGGTTCGCATCTTCGGTCGGAAAGCAATTTTACAACTCGAGTTGTGGCGCGGCACGATGGCGCTGACGAATTTTGAAAATGCGCAGACGGAATTTCCGCCGCTCGCCGAGAATGAAATTTATCCCGCGCAGGCGCCCGCGCTGAACTTCATTGACACGTTGCTCGGCACTGCTGCCAACGGTTCGCCGGGCGAATTGGGACTGGCCTCAATGGAAATCATCGAAGCCGCCTGCACCTCGGCGCGCACCGGCCACCACGAAAAAATCCGCGTATGCTGAAATGCTTTTTAGAAACCACTCCGGTCGCGGAGCGACTTTGGAAATTAGCCAGACACGGAGTGTCTGGTTGGGTGGTTGAAAAAATTTCCCGTCCTGAAGGGACGAAGGAAATCCACCGTCCCGCCGGGACGGAATCATGTGTTGCCTTACCAGCCACTGCGTGGCTGGCTAATTTCCAGTTGTGCCTCCGGCACGAACCCAGAAGCCCGGTTGCTCAAGGTTTCCACCGAGCCATGTTGAAACATATTTTATTTACGCTCACATTGGCCGCTGCGATTTTTTCCGCGAGCGCGGCGAACCGCGAAATTATTCCCGCCCTTCCCGAAACGCGGCGCGTGGACACGAACACGATGTCGCAGATTTATGACGCGGTGAAGACGCCGTTCAAATACGGCGTGGTCATCAAAGGCGCAGATACGAATGAGTTCGTGGATTGCCCCAGCATTTTTCGCAGTGGCGATCATTGGTTCATGATGTATGTCGCTATCACGAACAAAGTCGGCTACCAAACTTTTCTC
>JANYCI010000050.1 GCA_025360325.1 Limisphaerales bacterium
GCTCCGCACGCGCCGTCGTCTGCCTTGCCACGGCCCGGCGCGCGCGGAGCGACGCGCCCTACCTTCAACCGTTCGTAGCAATCCCCAATCAAATGCGCCAAGACTTCCGTGTCCGTGTCTGACTTGAACTTGTGTCCCGCGAGCAGCAGCCGCTGTTTCAACTTGTCGTAATTTTCAATCACGCCGTTGTGGACGACGGCAATTTTTCCCGAAGCATCCAGATGCGGATGCGAATTCTTATCCGCCGGAACGCCGTGCGTGGCCCAGCGCGTGTGCGCGATGCCGAGGTTTCCGTTCACCGGTTGCACCTTGAGTAGCCGCGCAATGCCTTCGTCAATCTTGCCGAGTTTTTTTCGGACAACGAGATTCGCGCGATCCAAAACCGCCACGCCTGCGCTGTCGTAACCGCGATACTCCAATCGCCGCAACCCTTCAAGCAAGATGGGCGAAGCTGATTTTTTTCCGACGTAACCAATGATGCCACACATAATTTTTTTGGTTGAGAAGTCGAGGGGTTGAAGAGTTGAAGGGATCGTGCGCGAACCGAGTTCGCTTCAACGCTTCAACCTTTCAACCCCTCAACGATTTTAGAATCCACTCCGCCATTTCCGTCAAACCATCCACGACCACGGCGCGGGAAATGTTTTCCGCATCGTCGCGTTCCACTTCCTTGCCGTAGCCGGTGCGGACTAAAAAACTTTTTTTCACGCCCGCGTTCCAGCCACACTCCAGATCAATCAACTTGTCGCCGACCATAAAGCTTTCGGCGAGGTTCAAATTAAATTCATCCCGCGCATCCAATAAAAATTGCGGCGACGGCTTGCGGACGCGGCTCGGTTGATCGGGTGCTTCGGGCGCGATGTAACATTTTTCAAAAAGCGCGCCTTCTGCTGCCAACAGATTGCAAACGTGTTCGTTCACGCGCTCCGCGTCGGCCAGCGTGTAATAGCCGCGACCGATGCCGGACTGGTTTGTGACCATGATGAGCTGGAAGCCTGCGGCGCAAAGTTTTTTCAACGCCGCGCCCGTGCCGGGGAAAATTTCCACGTCTTCCGGCTTGTGCAGATAATTTTTTTCCACGATGAGCGTCCCATCGCGGTCGAGAAAAACGGCGCGTTTCATTTGGTGCGGGCGAATTGTGTCCGATTGCGGCAAGAATGGAATTGAAATTTTTTCGCGGGGCAGGCACGATACGCCGTCTTTGCGGAAAATCTTTTACACATAAAATCACATGAGCAACAAAGGCAGACTTGGAATTTTGGTCGGCGGCGGCCCGGCACCCGGATTGAACGGCGTCATCGCGGCGGCCACCATCGAAGGCATCAACCAAGGCTACGAAGTCATCGGCTTTCGCGACGGCTTCAAGCACATCGCGGCGGGCGACACCACGCAGATCAAGCCGCTGTCCATCCGCGACGTGAAGGACATTCACCTCAAGGGCGGTTCCATCCTCGGCACGGCGCGCACGAACCCGACCAAGTCGCAGGAGCAGATGAACAATATTTTCTCCGTGTTTGACAAGCTCGGCATCACCGCGCTCGTCAGCATCGGCGGCGATGACACCGCGTTCTCCGCCAGCTACGTCGCGAAATACAGCAAAGGCAAAATCAAAGTTGCGCACGTTCCGAAAACCATTGATAACGACCTCCCGTTGCCCGGCACCGCGCCGACGTTCGGTTACGAAACCGCGCGGCACTACGGCGTGCAGATTGTCCGCAACTTGATCGAAGATGCGCGCACCACGTCGCGCTGGTATCTCATCATCAGCATGGGACGTGCGGCGGGACATCTCGCGCTCGGCATCGCCAAGGCGAGCGCCGCGACGCTCTCGGTCATCTCCGAGGAATTTCGCGGACGCACCGTCACCGTGGATGAAGTGTGCGACATCATCATCGGCTCCATCATCAAGCGCAAAGCCGAAGGTTCCCAATACGGCCTCGTCGTTCTCGCCGAAGGTTTGATCGAATCGCTCGGCGAAAAAGGTCTCATCGCCGCGCTGCCAGAAGGACAACTCGAACGCTTCGGCAAAGTGGTTCGTGATGACCACGGCCATTTGCGTTTGGGCGAAATCGAATTTGGCCGCCTGATGAAAGAGCTGTTGACCGTGCGCCTGGAAAAGCTCGGCATCAAGATGACCTTCATTGACAAAGACCTTGGCTACGAACTGCGCTGCGCGGATCCGATTCCGTTCGACGCCGAATACACGCGTGACCTCGGTTACGCGGCGGTCAAATTTCTCCGCTCGCCCGACGCCGAAAAATTCGGTGCCATCATCAGCTTCATTGACGGCAAGATGAATCCCCTGCCGTTCGACAATATGCTCGATCCGAAAACGGGCCGGATGCAGAACCGAAAAGTCAACGTGGACGGCGAAGCCTACGAGTGCGCCTGCGCCTACATGATCCGCCTCGAACGCGAAGATTTCGAGGACGCCAAGCAGTTGGCGAAACTCGCCGCCGTCATCAAAGTGACGCCGGAAGAATTCAAGAAACGCTTCGGCTATCTCGCGAGTGTGAAGTAAAATTGTTTTGACGCGAACGGCGGCAGGAAAAATTTTCCTGCCGCCGTTCTTAATTTGACGCCATTTGCGGGTCGTGAGAAGTTTCCAGCCAATCAGTTTAAGGTAAAAACCAATAATTTATTTCCTTTGAAAAAAAACATCCAATCAATCATCACGTTGTTGGCGCTGGTCATCTTTCAGGTGCAGATCGCAACAGCGCAGGCCCAAGGCACGGCATTCACCTATCAAGGCAGGTTAAATGATGGCAACGGCCCGGCCAGTGGAAGCTACGATGTGAAGTTTGGAATTTTTAACCAGCTTGCCAACGGGGTTCAGCAAGGAGAATGGTTGACAAATTCCGCCGTCGTCATCACCAATGGACTGTTCACTGTTACTCTAGATTTTGGGAATCAATTTCCCGGCGGCGGCGAGTTTCGATGGCTGGAGGTAGGCGTGAGAACAAATTCCGGGGGAGTGGCCTTTACTACATTGACGCCGCGCCAGCCAATCACACCCACTCCGTATGCCATCTATTCTGCCAACGCCAGCAATTCGCTCACAGCGGGCAGCGTGACCGGCGGGCAAGCCGCGTTGATTGCCACCGCGCTGCAAAGTGTCCCCCCTAGTTATGCGTTAAAGAGTGACGCCACCAATGCGGCCGCCAGTGTAATGACCGCCAACTTGCCCGGTTATCAGACGGCGGCGAACATCGCACAGTTCATCGCGGCCTCAAACATCCTGGTCATTTTTACCAACGCCGGCGCGAGTTACAGCAGTGGGCGCACGAACTTTGTGAACACAAACCGGGTTCCCACCACGGTAATAACCAATTCAGCAAATATTCCTCCGGTCGTTTTGACCAACAATAATCTGAACATCCGATTTATTGGTGACTCAATAACTGATGGCGTTTTTACCGGCGATGGCATTGGGTATCGCCGGCTGGTGACGAACTACCTGGACACGGCATCAAGGTCGGTCGGCCAATCCGGAGTCATGGCAATCAAGAGTTATGATTCTGGTTATCCCGCATATTATTATTCAACCAACCTTAACAGCTTTGAGCTAACTAATGACATCGTTGTCATTCAAGCCAGCATCAATGATTTGCGCTTTGCCCTGACTAACTCGGCGGTCACGCCAGACTATGCGCTAATTTCGGCGCAAGGCACTTTGATCAACAAATGTAAAACCGGTGGAACAAAAATGATCGTCCTTGTCACGGTTCCCGACTGGTGCACTCGGGAAGGTTATACTAACTATGGCGTATCAACCTGGCCACCCAACCTAGTTTATTCAAATAACAACGGTTTCACCTATTCAAAGTTCCGGCAGTTCACCCGGACGGTGAAGGAATGGCAGTTAAATCAGGCAACCAATAATGTCATCGTGTGCGATCTGTCCGCGATTCCAATCTACAAAAATATAGCGGACGGAGTGCATCCCAATCAGGGCGGACACATTTTAATGGGAGATTTGATCATTAACGCCATTCGCAACGGAACCAGCCCGGCAATGCCACTGCCTCCCAAAGAGCAAATCACCATCACGACGGCCAACACGACCGGCAGCATCGTATTCAATGACTCTGGTTATTCAGAATTAATTTTCAACCGTTCAACTAATGTGATTGGATTCGCAGGCATCACCTTGCCGGGAAATTCTTCTTATGGCTTTGCCACGCTGGGTCAGATTTTGAGATATACGACTTCGGGTCCGGTTTTAACGTGCACGGTTTATGCCGGGGATATTTCCGCCACGCCTTTGACTTCCATTGCTGCTGGCCAAACGGTGACATGGATTTGTGTCACCGCCTCTCGTTTCGGTGTTCCCGGCGATTTGGGCGCGGAATGGATTCGTATTCAGTGACCGGAGCCGCCGTTTTTTTTTATTTTGCTTGGCGAAAAATGTTTTTACGGAAAACTCCCCGCCATGAAAACTGTCTGGATCACCGGTGCGAACGGCTTGATCGGAAATTATCTCGTCCAGACCGCGCCGCTCTTCGCCCCGCAATACCACGTCCGCGCCCTGCGCCGCGCGGACTTTGATCTCTTGGATCACGGGGCCGTGGAACAGGCGTTCAAAACAGAGCGTCCCGAGATCATCATCCATTGCGCCGCCATCAGCACGGTGGGCGAGGCGCAAAAAAATCCCGCGCTCGCGCAGCGCGCGAACGTGGAGGCCACGAAATTTCTCGCGGAACTGGCGGCGGAAATTCAGTTCGCGTTCTTCTCCACCGATTTAGTTTTTGACGGGCGCAAAGGAAATTACACCGAGACGGACACCGCGAATCCATTGCACATTTACGGCGAAACGAAGTTGGCGGCAGAAAATGTGGTTTTGAAAAATCCGCGCCATCTGGTCATCCGCACGAGCATCAACGGCGGCATCTCGCCATCCGGCAACCGCGCGTTCAACGAGCAATTGCGCCGCGCGCTGGCGGCGTCCGGGCCGGGCATGACGCTCTTCACGGATGAATTTCGCAATCCCATTCCCGCCATCGAAACGGCGCGGGCGGTGTGGGATTTGACGGAGAAAAAATGCGCGGGAATCTATCACGTCGCAGGTGCACAAAAATTGTCGCGCTGGCAGATCGGTCAGTTGCTCATCCCGCGCTGGCCGGAGATCAAAATAAAAATCGAAGCCGGCTCTGCGAAAGATTTCCCCGGCCCGCCGCGCGCACTGGATACGTCGCTGGACATTTCCAAGGTGCAAAAAACATTATCCAAACCGTTGCTGGGATTGGGCGAATGGTTGGCGGCAAATCCTGCTGAAATATTTTGAATGGGCAGTTGCCGCCCAAATTTGAATTCGGTAGGGCGTCGCTGGCGTGGATCGCGGTTGGCGCGAGGTAGGGCGCTTCGCTCCGCGCGCGCCGCTGGCTGGCACGCAAGCGTTCTAGTTCACCACGGCGCAGCCTCGGGGCGGCACCCGTTTGATTTTCCGTTTTTGCTTTCGCCGGTGCGCGGCGTTTGTTAGAAAACTCGCGTGCGAAAAATTATTTTCATCCTTGGCCTGTGGCTTGAGCTGGCCGGGCTAGCGGCGGCGGCGGAAGTCTCTTTGTCCCTGATGGATGGTTCGATGGTCCAAGGCGAGTTGCTTAAGTTTGACGACAAGGGTGTGCAGCTCCGCGTCGGTGAAACTTTCACAAACTTGCAATGGGGCGGCTTTTCCCAAGAGTCGTTGAAACAACTGTCGCAAAATCCCCTGCAAAACATCAAGAAGCAAACTATGGCCGAGCTAGCCGAGCCGTTCATCGAGCCAGAGGTTTCCCAACGCGCGCCGAAGCCGGAAATAAAAATCATTTCGGTGACACGCTTGGAACGCCCGGAAAATTCGTCCATCCTCGGCGGCCTGCTGAAATCGTCCGTGGGAAAATTTATTTTTTTCATCCTGTTCCTCGCCAACCTCTATGCGGCGTATGAAATTTCCATCGTGAAGGCACGGCCCGCCGCGCAGGTGATGGGCGTGTCCGCCGTGCTGCCAATCATCGGGCCGGTGATTTTTTTGAGTCTGCCGATGCTGGTGGCGCCGGCACAGGAGGAGCACGTAGATATGCCCGCGCCAGCGGGAACGCAAGGCGCGGCGGCGCAGGCGGCGGCGACCAACCCGGAGATCCAGATCGCCGAGGCTTCGTGGAAGCAGGAGGAGAAAAAAATTGAAGCGCAGATTTATGCGCGCGGAAAATTCACCTTCAACAAACGTTTCATTGAAACGAAGTTCGCGGGCTTCGCGAGCGCCGAGCCAAAGGGTGACGCTCTCAAGTATTGGATGGAAGTGAAAAGCAGCACCGCGCATTTTGCCGTGGAGCGCATCGCGCAGGTCGGCACGACGGAGGCAATTTTTGATAGTGCTAACGGTCAAGTCACGGTGCCGTTCGCCGATATACTGGAAATAAAATTAAATCCTCGAACTGAATGAAATACCGCAGCATCCTCCTCTTTGGCGCGCCCGGCGTGGGCAAAGGCACGCAGGGAAAAATCCTCGGCGCGATCCCGCATTTTTTCCACTGCGCGTGCGGGGACGTGTTCCGCAACCTTCGTGCCGACAGCCCGCTCGCCCGCACGTTCATTGACTATTCTGGGCGCGGCCAGTTAGTGCCGGACAAGCCCACCATCCAGCTCTGGAAACATTTCATTGAGAACAACACGGAGATCGGGCGCTTCCATCCCAAGACCGACACCTTGGTGCTGGATGGCATTCCGCGCAATGTGGCGCAGGCGAAAATCCTCCGCAACACGCTCGACGTCACCGCAGTCTTTTATATGCGAACCAAAGACGAGGAGAGCCTCGTCGCCCGGATGCAGCGCCGCGCCATCAAGGAAAATCGCCTCGACGACGCGAACCTTTCCGTCATCCGCGACCGCTTGCACGTCTATGAAAACGAGACGAAGCCGGTGCTGAAATTTTATGGCCGCAAGCTCGTCCACAACATCAATGCCGATCAGTCTCCCGCCAAGGTGCTGGCCGACATTTTGCGGCACGCCGCCAAGCAGTGAACGCGCCGCTGCGGATTATTTTCATGGGCACGGCCGAGTTGTCGTGCGCCAGTTTGGAAAAGATTCGCAGCGATAAAAAAATTTCCGTTCTCGCCGTCGTCACCCAGCCGGATAAACCCAAAGGCCGCGACCTCAAGCTCACGCCCTCGCCGGTAAAAATTCTGGCGGAAAAATTAAATCTCTCGGTGCTGCAACCGTTGAAGGCGCGCGATGAAAATTTTATTTCCCAACTACGCGAACTCAAACCCGATTTGCTGGTCGTCGTGGCTTACGGACAAATTCTGCCACAAGCACTTTTGGATCTGCCACGCTTTGGTTGTCTGAATGTTCACACGTCGCTGCTGCCGAAGTATCGCGGGGCTGCGCCAATCCAATGGGCCATCGCCGATGGCGAAGACGAAACCGGCGTGACGATCATGCAGATGGACGCGGGTCTCGATACCGGGCCGATTCTTTCGACGCGCCGCACGCCGATTTTGCCGATGGATGATTCGCAAATTCTCCACGACCGCCTTGCGCAACTCGGCGCGGAACTGTTGGCGGAAACGATTCCCGATTTTATCGCGGGGAAAATTTTACCGCAACCGCAGCCGACGGAAGGTTCCACTTACGCCGCGAAAATAAAAAAGGAAGACGCGCACATTGATTGGAATCTGCCCGCGCAAAAAATTTGGAACCGACTCCGCGCCTTCACACCCTGGCCGGGCGCGTTCACTTTTTTGCCAGCCGAACCCAAAGCGCAGTTGCTGAAAATCTGGAAGGCTGAAGTCGCAGAAAAATCCGGGGCGGCGGGCGAAATTTTATCTGCCGATAAAACCGGTATCATTGTCGGCTGCGGAGAAAATGCGCTGCGGATTTTGGAATTGCAGCGCGAAGGCGGCAAGCGTTTGACGGCGGAACAATTTCTCGCAGGCTTGCCGCTCAAGGTCAGTGCGAAGTTTGTTTGACGCTCGCCTTCACCCTAACCCTCTCCCCCGTGGAGAGAGAACAGCCGTTTTTTGTTTTTGGTAATTCAAATGACCGTCGAGCAAAAGTCAGCCATTATTTCGCCAAAACGCTGGGAGCGGTTCTCCCTCTCCCCGGCCTGTCGCGCCGCAGCGCAGCGAAGGCGGAGGGAGAGGGCCGGGGTAAGGGCGATCGTTAAGCCAATTCCTTTAGCCGCTGCCACGCCAGCGCACTGTGCGCGGCACGTGTGCCCGTTGCAAAACAACCTTGCATCAGGTAGCCACCGGTCGGCGCGTCCCAGTCAATCATTTCACCAGCCACAAAAATTCCCGGTAGCCGTCGCACCATCAGCGCGGCATCCAGTTCACTCCAACGCACGCCGCCGGCAGAAGAAATCGCCTCAGCCAGCGGACGCGGACGCGTTAGTTTCAGCGCACAATTTTTCACCATCGTCGCGAGCGATTCGGCAGAAGTAAATGGCGCATGATTTTCTAAAATGGCAAACACCGCATCGCTCAATTTCCACCGGGAACGCGCTTCGGCAAGAAAGTTGCGCGGACAGTTGCCAAGTTTTCTCACGAGTTGCTCAACGCTGTGGGCGGGTTTGAAATCAATAAAAATTTCCGGCTCCGCCATCGCGCGCAACACCGGGCCGAGTTGATAAATCGCACCGCCTTCTAGTCCGTATTTGGTCACGAGCAGTTCGCCCGTCACCGTGGTTTCGCCCGCGCGCGCCGTGATGTTTTTCAACGGCTTACCTTCCGCTTGCGCCAGCAAGGTTGGCGGCCAAAAAATTTCCCAACCACAATTGGACGCCATCAGCGGAGCCACGGCTACGTCCAGTTTTTCGAGAACAGAAGTCCACGCGCCATCGGAACCCGTCTCCGGCCACGAGCCGCCGCCGAGCGCGAGAATCACCGCATCGGCTTCGACGGTGCGAATTTCCCCTTCGACTTGAAAATCAATTTGCCACCGCGTTCCCGCCCGCAGTCCTGTCAAATGGTGACGCAACGCAAATTTTACTCCGACTGCCCGCAGCCGTTGCACCCAACGGCGCAACAACGGCGCGGCCTTGAGTTCACGCGGATAAACGCGGCCACTCGTCGCCGCAAAAGTTTCCACACCGAGATCCGCCGCCCATTGGCGCAACGCCTCGGCATCAAATTCCGCGAGCAGCGACGGCCATAAATCGGGCGGTTGTTCGGCGCCATGATAGCGCGTGGAAAACATTTCACGCGGTTCGGCGTGGGTGAGATTCAAGCCGCCGCGACCGGCCACGAGAAATTTCCGTCCCACCGATGGCTTGGCATCGAACAGCGTCACCGCCGCGCCGCCCGCCGTCGCGACTTCCGCCGCGCGCAAGCCCGCCGGGCCACCGCCGATGATCGCAATGTGTTTGATAAGCAGTAGAAACGAACGCAAGAAAATGATGCTTCGGCGTATGCCGAAGCATCAAGCACCCGCTCATTTCAGAGCGGCAGCTAAAAAGAAATTGAGCGTCCCATCACGACCCGCGCCGGGACGTTGCCGGAGCCGCTTTGGGCTGCTCTTTCTTTTTCTTCTTTGTTTCTTTTTTGTGACTGTTATTTCCTTTGGCCATAATATTTTTTGGTTGTAGTTGAACTCTAGTTACACCCCAGTTACGCAGATTTCAGAAAATATTTCAATCGCTTTGGTTCGCTCGCGGCGATTTTTTCTTCCCGCTCGGCGCAGGCAGTTTTTTCAATGCCTTCACCGCCGCATCAAAATCTTTTTCCACCGGCGACGGCTCGGCGAGTTGTGCGCGATGAAACTTTTCAAATTCCAACTCCGCCTTCTGCGCCGCCTGCTCATGCGAAATTTTTCCTGCGTGCTTGAGAATGTCCCGCCCGCCCAAGCGCAGAAAATCATCCAGCTTCGCCAGCCAGTCCCGCATATACATCGGCTGACGATTCAACGCCTGCACCTCCGCCAGTTCCAGATACGCCGTCACGATGCGGTTCAGCGCATTGAGTTCCTCTGGCGACAGATAATTTTTCGCGATGACCGCCTCCGCCTTGCTCGGTTTCGCGCCCACCCAGTTCGTCATGCCTGCCTGCGGTTTCGCGGCGCTGACGCGCGCGTGAATTACTTCCGCCGCCGTCTGGCCGTGCGCCGCCCAGTGCATCTTGTTCTGCACCGTGGCGAAAAACTGTTGCGAGACCGTCACACTCGGATTGTAATCTATGCTCGTCGCGTAAATCTCCAGCACCTTGCGCCAAAATTCTTTTTCCGACGACCGGATGTCGCGGATGCGCGCCAGCAATTCCTCGAAGTATTGCCCGCCGCCCTTGCGCTTGAGCCGCTCGTCATCCATCGCAAAACCCTTCACGATGTATTCGCGCAACCGCTGCGTGGCCCAGATGCGAAATTGCGTGCCGCGCTGCGATTTCACCCGGTAGCCGACCGAGATGATGACATCCAGATTGTAGTGCTGCGTGTCGTAGCTCTTGCCATCGGCGGCAGTTATCCGGAATTTCCGGATAACTGAATCTGCTGCCAGTTCGCCTTCCTCAAAGATGTTTTGGATGTGCTCATTGATCGTGCGAACGTCTTTCTGAAACAACTCGGACAGCAGCTTCTGCGTGAGCCAAACGGTTTCATCCTCCAGCCGAACTTGCAGCCGCGTGCGCCCGTCTTCCGTCTGGTAAAACAGAAATTCGCTGCCGGGGGCAGGAGTGGATGGAATGAGGCTGCTCACGGCGGCTAAATCAAACCGAGTTGTTTCAAACATTCTTCGAGAGTTGGTTTGATAGGACGGCTGTAATGCTCATTTTAGTTGGCTAGGCGGTGACCTCGAAGCCAAGTTTGGCCGCGGAGCCGGAAGATTTATTCTGTGCGTTCCCATTGGCCATGCGTTTGCACCAAGCGTAAGCCGCAGCAGTTTTTAGGCAAGCGCGAATGGGGAATTGCCGCGTCCCGATTTGGCCGGAGCGCGGCTGTGTCGCAGACCAGCCGCAGCCGTGTGGAGGTGGCTGCGGCTGGCGCTCCGCGCACAGCCGCGCTCCGGGATTTTCAAATTAGGTCGCTACCTGTAATTTGGATTACTGGCAGAATTTCGTATTTTATTCAGACGCAATCTGTGGCTAACTAAAACCCGATGTCAAGACACGCCGCCATGAACCTGCTCCCCTGCCCGCGCTCGCTGAAACTATTGGGCGGCACTTTCACGCTGCCAAAATTAAAACCGCTCGGAGCCATCAAAGTCGTCCGCACCGACTCGGCACCGAATCATCCCGAAGGTTACGCGCTAACGATTTCCAAAAGTGGCGTAAAAATTTTCTTTCGCGAAACCGCCGGTTTGCGCGCGGCGACGGCGACGTTGCGACAATTGCTCCGCGAACACGGACGCGCCCTGCCCTGTCTGAAAATCCGCGATTGGCCGGACTTTGCGCGGCGCGGCGTGATGCTCGACATCTCGCGCGGTCGTGTGCCGAAACTGGAAACGTTGCTCGACCTTGCGGAAAAACTTTCCGATTTCAAAATCAACGAGCTGCAACTTTACACCGAGCACACGTTCGCTTACAAAAAATACAAATCCGTCTGGCAAAGCTGGGGCGCACTCACCGCGCAGGAAATTAAAATCCTCGACGCGCGCTGTCGCGAACTCGGTATTGATCTCGTGCCGAATCAAAATTCCTTCGGCCATCTGCGCTATTTTCTGGAAGACGCGCGCCTGAAAAAACTCGGGGAACTCTCTGCGCCTTACGAGGCCGAGACGAAAGATTTTCTTCGCCGCCCGACCACGCTCGCACCGAATCATCCCGGCACGTTGCCCTTTGTGCGCGGGCTTTACGACGAGTTGCTGCCGAATTTTTCCAGCAATTTTTTCAACATCGGCGGCGACGAAACGTGGGATTTAGGCAAAGGTCAGAGCCAAAAAATCTGCACCACCAAAGGCAAGAGCCGCGTCTATCTCGACTTCATAAAAAAACTTCACCGCGAAGTTTCCGCACGCGGCCAGACGATGATGTTTTGGGGCGACATCATTTTGAAACAGCCTGCGCTCATCCGTGAATTGCCGAAAAAAATCATCGCGCTGAACTGGGGTTACGAAGCGGATCATCCGTTTGCAAAAGAGGCGGCGCAGTTTGCGCGGGCGAAAATTCCGTTTTATGTTTGCCCCGGAACTTCGACGTGGCAAACGATAATCGGCAAGCATGACAATGCTTTCGCCAATCTCCGCGCCGCCGCGATCGCCGGAAAAAAATTGGGCGCGCTGGGTTATCTCAATACCGATTGGGGCGATGGCGGGCATCCACAACCGCTCGCGGTAAGCTGGCCGCTGTTCGCCGCCGGATCCGGGCTGGCATGGAATTCAAGTGCCCTGGATGAAAAAATTCTCGCGTCCGTTTTGAACCGCGATGTGTTTGAAGATGCGGCGAATAAAATAGCGCAAGCGGGATTGCAGCTCGGCTACGCGCATAAAAAACTCGGCGTGAAGACGTTGAACGAAACGCCGCTCGGCACGGTCATCGCCGCGCCCAAGCCAAAAGCTTTAGAATTATTTTGCCGTCACGGATTGAAATGGTTCGCGAAAATTCCGACCAAAAAAATTCGCGCGACCCTGAAAGAAATTGAGGCGCAACGAAACGTTTTAGCCAGCGCAAAACCAGAATCAGTTTCCGGAAAAACTTTATTACGCGAACTCGATCTGGCGGCGCGCATGGCCGTGCAGTCTTGCAAGTTCATGCTGTGGCAACAGGCGGTTACGGCCAAAACAACTGGCGAGGCGAAACGACGGGCGCAGCAAGGCATCCGCGATTTGGAAAAACTCGAACGCGATTTTAGCGTGTATTGGCCGCTGCGAAACAAGGCGACGCCGATACATTGCTCGCCATTTTTACGCTGGCGCAGGGAAGATTACCGGCGCGGAACGTGGGTTTGAAAATAATTCCCAACGCGAACCGACGGGCGCGGTGGTGAATATTATTTCAGAACAACCTTCAGTAGATAAAGGCGTTCGCCAAACGGTCGGCATCGCTGACGCACCAGAGGTTCAGCGGGCTGAAGGCGAGCGGAAATTTGACGTAACGGGCGCTGCCATCGGCCAGCGTGTAATTCGAGCCGCCGGTGGAAGTGTCATCGCCCCGGCTATCGTGGCGGGTTTGTTGGGCGATGCCGGTGGTGTCATTCCCGCCATTTTCAAAAATGTCCATGAAGTAATCGGGCGCATTCGATTTTTTTTCGCCAAATGAAATCGTGTCGGACGGATGGCTGATCTCGGTGTCGCGGATGCTGCTGGGGCTGGCAGCCATCGCGAGGGCGAGGGCGAACCAGTTGCCCGGAGGGACGCCCAGTTTAGCCGCATAAAAATCGTTGAAGCCGTTTATGAGATAGCTGCGCGGCGCGGCGTCGGCGGGAAAGTTGACCGTGTCCGTCTCTATGGTTTTTGGCGACGGGCCAGCCTCATTGGGACAGAGTAAAATTTTCACGGCGCGACCGTAGCTTTCATACATTTGCTGCGGCCAGCGATTTTTATCGCCGCGATGCGGGAACTGGTCGCGGTAATCGCTGGAATAAATTTTTTGCGCGAGGCCGATTTGTTTCAGGTTATTCAAACAGGCGATGCGCTGGCCTGCGCCTTTCGCGCGGCTCAAGGCGGGCACGAGCATCGCCGCCAGAATAGCGATGATGGCGATGACCACTAGTAGTTCGATTAGGGTGAACGCACTCAACGCCGGATTTGTTTTTCCAACCTTCGTGAAATTATTTTCTTTTTCGTTGCGAGTTTTCATAACCATTCACATTGTCTTGGCGTCTGTGCAGGTGTATTGACGTGGCGAGACAAGACCGCGTTACAAATTTTATGCCCCGAAAAAATATTTTCCTACTGCTGTTCGTCGCGGTGCTCGCGACGGTTTACGCCATTTATTTCACTGATTGGTTTGCGCCGAAGACGTTCAAAATTTTTCACACCAGCCGCAATTTGCGTCCGATGAGACCGGGGATGACGCGCAATGGAATTTTGCCGTCGTTGCAATTCGGCGTGAACCGCGAGCTGCGGTTCACGGAACTCAAGGTCGTGCCGCTCGCGGCGTGGACGACGAATCAGCACACGCTGCCGCTGTGGCACCTCGTCTCGGCATCCAATTCTGTGCCGGTGAAAACTTTTTTTTACGGGCAGAATATCCCCGGCTTGCATCCGGCCATCAGCGGCACCCATTCGGAACTGCCGGAAACCAATGTGACTTACCGCCTCTTCATCACGGCCGGCAAATTCAGCGCGCAGCACGACTTTGAATTGAAATAATTCTATTCGCGTTCGCCGACGCCGGGGAAATTCTTTTCCCAAAAAATTGCCAATTCATCCGGGCCGAAATCCGCAAGAATTTTCCCATCCACCTCGATCACCGGCGCGAGCGATTGGCCGGAGAGTTTGACCATTTCCGCGAACGCCGCGCCGTCGGCGATTACGTCAAGCGTTTCATATTTAAGGCCGCGCGCGACGAGCCAACGTTGCGCTTTGTGGCACCAACCGCATTGGGGTTTGATGAAGAGACGGATTTTCATAAAAACATTCGAGTTGGAAAATCAAAGTTCCAAAGTCCCACACGGCACATCCTGCGCGGCGACTTGCAGCGCGACGTGTTTTGCGCCGAGGTGATGGAGTTGCTCCGCCATGATGTGTTCCGCGAGTTCAGGCTTGTTGCACTCGCGGCTCAAGTGCGCGAGATACAGTTGCTTCAACCCGGCGGACATGATTTGCGCGATGGTGTCGGCGGCGGTGACGTTGGAGATATGGCCGTGGCGTCCGAGGATGCGTTGCTTCAATGCCCACGAGCGGCGCGGACAATCTTGCAACATTTTTACATCGTGATTGGATTCGAGCACGAGGACGTTCGCGACGCGGATGCGTTCGAGCACGAGCTTGGTAACGTGGCCGAGGTCGGTGGCGAAACCAATGTTGCCCGCTGGCGTGCGGAGGAGATAGCCGACCGGGTCTTGTGCATCGTGCGGAATGGAAAAGGTCTCGATGCCCACGTCGCCGATCTCAAAACTTGCGCCGGTCTCGAACAGCCGCCAATCAATTTTCGCTTTGAGATGCTCCGTGCCATCTGTGCCAACGAAGGCCGGCTTCTTTTTCGAGTCCCACTTGGCTTTGAACGCCCAGATGGTTCCGTCCTGCGTGCCGCGATTGCAAAAGACGGGGATGTGAAATTTATCCGCGAGGCCGAGAATGCCCGCGATGTGATCCGAGTGTTCGTGCGTGACGAGGATGGCGGAAAGTGTTTCCGGCGTCTTGCCAATGGTGGCGAGGCGCTTGCGGATTTGCAGCGGCGAAAAGCCGGCATCCACCAAGATGCGCGTCTCGCCGCTTTCGATGTAGGCGCAGTTGCCAGCAGAACCGCTGCCGAGGATGGTGAATTGGACGGACACGAAATAAAATTAAGATGGAAAGCCGAACGCGGAAAGCGAAAAGCGAAACGGCAACGGCAGCGGGCGGGTAGCGGCAGTGGCGGTGCAAATTGACTATTATTCAAATCACGTTAGTTTAGGCCTTCCGTGACCGAGCAGTGGCGGCGCGGAATCCATTGAATGCGAATTAACAATCCGATCTTCAAAGCGCTCAACTTCGGCATTATTTTGCTGGCCGGAGCGGCGACTCTATCCGGCGCGGAATTGAAAACTCTTTCCGGTCACGTCCCACCGCAGGCGAAGCTGCTCGCGGCGACTGGCGAGCTGCCGGCCACGAACGAACTGCGGCTCGCGCTGGGCGTGCCGTTGCGCGACGCGGCAGGGTTGGAAGTTTTTTTGCAGGCCGTCACTGATCCGCGCAGCCCGGAATTTCGCCACTATCTCACGCCGACAGAATTCACCGCGCGATTCGGCCCGACGGAAAAAGATTACGCGACGCTGAAAAAATTCGCCGCCGTGAACGGTTTGAAAATCACCGGTGAATACAGCAACCGGCTGGTGCTGGATGTCAGCGGTCCAGTGGCGAATGTCCAGCGCGCCTTTCAGTTGAAACTCCACGAGTTCAAGCTTCCGAGCGAGGCGCGGAATTTTTTTGCGCCGGACACGGAACCGGTCGTGGACGCAGCACTGCCGCTGGCAGATGTGAGCGGCTTGAGCAATTTCAAACGGCCGCAACCGAAACTGGTGCTGCCGAAAAATAATTCCATCCGCGCCGCTCCCAAGTCCGGCTCCGGCCCGGGCGGCGATTTTCTCGGCAACGATTTCCGCAAAGCTTATGTGCCCGGCACGACGCTGACCGGCGCGGGGCAGATCGTGGGGCTGTTGCAATTCGATAATTTTTACGCGAGCGACGTCACTGCCTATCAGACGGCGGCGGGTCTGCCAAACATTCCGGTGGAAACAATCTTGCTAGACGGTTACGACGGCACGCCCAGCACAGGCAACGGTGAAGTCGCCTTGGACATCGAGATGGCGATGGCGATGGCACCGGGTTTGACGAAAATAATTTGTTTTACCGCCGGGCCATCCGGTTTTGAAAACGATATTTTGAGCGCGATGGCGGCGAACAACACGGTGAAGCAATTCAGTTGCTCGTGGGGTTGGAGCGGCGGGCCGAGCTTCACGACGGATAATCTATTCCGGCAGATGGCGGCGCAGGGACAATCATTTTTTAATGCCTCCGGCGACAACGATGCGTTCACGCTCCCCGCCTTCTCAAGCAACGGAGTAGATAATCCCAATGTGCATAACGCGCCTTCAAGTTCACCCTACACCACGCAAGTTGGCGGCACTGCGCTGCACACCAGCGGCAATGGAGTGTGGACTGCGGAATCCGTCTGGTCGTGGCATGACGGCACGACCGGCTCCGCCGGCGGCGTGAGCACTTATTATCCCATCCCCAGTTGGCAGGCCAGCACCAGCATGGCGAAAAATCAAGGCTCAAGCACGCAACGAAATATTCCCGATGTGGCGATGGTGGCAGACAATATTTATTTCTACTCCGACAATGGCCATGCGGGTAGCGTCGCTGGCACGAGCTGCTCCTCGCCTCTGTGGGCAGGCTTTGCCGCGCTGATGAATCAGGAAGCGGCGTTACTGGGAAAACCATCCATCGGCTTCATCAACCCCACCGTTTATGCCATCGGCAACGGGACAAATTACGCCATCACTTTTCACGATGTCACCGTCGGCGACAACACTTCAACCGACAGTCCGTCCGCTTATTTTGCGACCAACGGCTACGACCTCTGCACCGGCTGGGGCAGTCCGACCGGACAAAAATTTATTGATGCGCTCGTCGGCGTTTCCGACACGCTGACCTTCACCTCTGACTCCGGCTTCGCTGCCAGCGGAGCCAAGGCCGGCGTGATCAGTCCGTTGTCCGCGACGATCACGCTGACGAACCGCGCAAATTTTTCCGTGAACTGGGCGCTGCAAAATTCCAACGCCGTGAATTGGCTCAAAGTCAGGCCATTCAATGGCTCGCTCGCGCCCCACAGCACCACGCAGCTCACCCTAGCCTATACTTTTTACACGACGAATCTTCCGCCCGGCACGTTCACGGCAAATCTTAAATTCACCAATCTCACCGCCCATTCAGCGCAAACCGTGCCGTTCACTTTTACTATGTTCCCGGCGCTGGCCGTTACGCCCGCGTCAGGCTTCACCGCCAACGGCGCGGTGGGCGGACCGTTCGATTTTTTCACGCAGGATTTCACCGTCATCAATCGCAGTTTGCTGGCCAACCGCTGGCGAGCCATCCGGCTCGTCAACTGGATTGATATTTCCCCGACCAATGCTGGCGCGGTGGACGCCGATTTTGGCGCAGCGAATTTCACCGTCACCTTGAACTCCAATGTGAACCTGTTGCCCGAAGGCACGTTCAACACCTCCGTATTTGTGCTCAACCAGTTCAACCAGTTGGTGCAGACCCTTCCGTTCACCGTGCGCGTCGGCCAAAACCTCGTCACCAACGGCGGGTTTGAGACCGGCGACTTTCGCGGCTGGACGATTGCCGCCAGCTCCACGCTCGTCACCAATCGCCCCGGCTACGTCCACGGCGGTCTTCGCAGCGCGCTGCTCGGCCAGATCACTTCGCCCGGCCAACTCTCGCAACCCTTGCCGACAGCGGCGGGACAGACATATCAACTCTCACTCTGGCTCGCCAATCCCAGCAACGCCAAAGGCTCATCGCCCAATGAATTTTCCGTGGCGTGGGAAGGCGTCACCATTTACGACCGCATAAACCTCCCGTTCACCAACTGGATGAATCTGAAATTCACCGTCACCGCCAATAATAGCGGCTCGTTGCTGCAACTCGGCTTTCGCGACGACCCGTTTTATCTCGGCCTCGACGATGTGTCCGTGAAACCCATTCAGCCGCCGCTGCTCTTTGCGGCCACGCCAAAAATCATCGCCCCGTCCGTGGAAATTTTTTCCGCCGTCAATGTTGCCGCGTTCCATTTCACCTTCGCCGTCACCGCCGGCTACAATTATCAACTCCAGTGCAAAACTAATTTGCTGTCAGCCGAGTGGCTGGATTTTGGTCCGCCGATGGCCGCGACTAATTCGAGCCTGAATTTTTCAGACGCCAACACCGCCGAGTCCCCGCAAAAATTTTACCGTCTGAAACTCGCACCGTAATTCTTCGCGTGAGTGAACTCCTCCAGCGCGTCGCCGGCGAAATCCAGAATCGCCGCCTGCTTTCACGCGAAAATAAAATCCTCGTCGCCGTCTCTGGTGGCGCGGATTCAATGGTGTTGCTGCACCTGCTGAATTCACTCGCCCAAAAAAATCGGTGGCAGATCTCCGTGGCGCATTTCAACCACCACCTGCGCGGACGCGCCAGCGATGCGGATGAAAAACTCGTCCGCCAGACGGCGAAAAAAATGCGGCTGAATTTTTTCAGCGGCGGCGCAGACGTGAAGCTACTCGCCGCCGAATCCAAAAATTCCATCGAGATGGCCGCGCGGAAACTGCGCCACGAATTTCTTGCGCGCGTCGCCTGCGAACAAAAAATCTCCACCCTCGCCCTCGCCCACCACGCCGACGATCAGGTGGAACTTTTTTTCCTGCGCGTGCTGCGCGGCGCGGGCGGCGAAGGTTTGGCGGGAATGAAATGGAAATCCGCCTCGCCCGCCGAGAAAACAATTTCACTCATCCGCCCGCTGCTGGGTTGCACGAAAAATGAGCTGCTGGACTTTGGGCGTGAGCAGAAAATTATTTTCCGCGATGACGCTTCAAATTTTTCCACAGATTTTCTCCGCAACCGCATCCGCCACGAACTGCTGCCGTTGCTGCGAAAAAATTATCAGCCGGGTTTGGAAAAAAACATTTTGCGCGTTATGGAAATCGTCGGTGCGGAGGCCGAGTTTGTAGGCCGAGCCGCAAAATCGAAAATCGAAAATCGAAAATCGAAAATCGAAAAGCTGCCCGTCGCCATCCAACGCCGGGTTTTGCAACGCGAACTCGCGGCGGCAGGTGTGCTGATGGATTTTGATTTGATCGAACAGCTTCGCCGTGCGCCCGGCAAATGGGTGAGCGTGAGCCCGGCAATTTCCGTGGCGCGTGACGACGGCGGTGAAATTAAATTGCGCCGGGAAACATTGGCGAAATTTAACGCCACAGAAACCAGCTTGACGCTCCAAGGCCGGAAGGGCAGCGCGAAATTTAACGGCAAAAAAATTCACTGGCACATTTCGTCACGAAAAAAATTCCGCCTGCCTCCGGCAAAAATTGGCGAGGAATTTTTTGACGCGGACAGAATCGGCGGGGAAATTATTTTGCGCCACTGGCGTCCCGGCGACCGTTTTCAACCCATCGGCATGAGGTCGGCGGTGAAGTTGCAGGATCTTTTTGTGAACGCAAAAATTCCGGCGGCGCAACGGCGAAATCTGGTGATCGCCGCGACGGCGACTGGAGAAATTTTCTGGGTCGAGGGTCTGCGGATCGGCGAACCGTTCAAGCTCACGGCGGCGACGAAACGCCAACTGACGTGGAAATTTTTAGCGGCAGATTCAAAATAATTTCCTTTTGCCTGTCACCTCTGGGGTTTGTTTTCAGACCTATGCGGTAATATGATGACAACTGCCATGTCCGCCACCATCCGCAACGACGCCGAACTGGTCAGCGAAAGCCTCGCGGGTGATCGCGACGCTTTCGGGCAGATCGTGGCGCGCTACCAATCGCTCGTCTGTTCGCTGGCTTACAGCGCCACCGGCAGCTTGAGCCAGAGCGAAGATTTGGCGCAGGAAACGTTTGTCGCCGCGTGGCAGCAGTTGCGCGATTTGCGTGAGCCGGAAAAATTGCGCTCGTGGCTGTGCCGCATCGCGCGCAACCTCACTTACGATTCGCTCCGCAAACAGGGCCGCGAGCCAAGTCATCACGGCGAAGCGCTCAATGAAATTTCCGAAACTCATTCGCCCGAACCATTGCCGCACGACCACACCATCAGCAACGAGGAACAGGCAATCCTCTGGCGCTCCCTGGAAAAAATTCCTGAAATTTACCGCGAGCCGCTCGTGCTGTTTTACCGCGAACATCAAACTATCGCATCCGTCGCGGAAAAACTGGAACTCACCGAGGACAACGTGAAGCAGCGTTTGTCGCGCGGTAGAAAACTTCTGCACGAACAAGTCTTGGCCTTCATCGAAGGCGCGTTGTCGCGCACGAATCCCGGAAAAACTTTTACGCTCGGAGTTTTGGCTGCGTTGCCCGCGATGACTTTTTCCGCAAAGGCCGCGACGCTTACCGCCGCCGTGAAAGGCGCAGGCGGCGCAAAAGCCGTCGGCGTGTTCGGCGCGATCTTGAGTCCGTTGCTGGCCGTTGGTGGAAATTATGCGAGCTACAAAATGAGCATGGACGAAGCGGAAACCGACGTGGAACGTTTTCACATCAAAAGATTTTTCCGCAATGCGCTGATCGTCACGCTCGCGATTACGGCAATCATCGCCGGGCCGCTTTACTGGCTGCTGCGCAACGAGGATATTTCGACTTATTGCGCCATGCTGTTCAGTCAGGCGCTGGTCGTTTATTTTTTATCGCTCTACGCGCTTGGCTTTGCGTCGCTGCCACATCGCCGCCGTTATCTCGCAAAACTTCTGACGGAAAATCACGGTGGAACATTTCCGCCCGCCGCGTATGAATTTCGCACGCGCGCCAGCTTGTTCGGTCTGCCGCTCGTCCACATCCGGCTCGGTGATCGTTTCGACGTGCTGCGCGGGCCGGTGAAGGCGTGGATCGCCATCGGCAGCAGCCACGCGGTCGGCGTGATCTTCGCATCCGGCGGCATCGCGGTTGCGCCGATTGCTTTCGGCGGCATCGCCATCGGTATTTTGCCGTTCGGCGCGATCGCATTGGGAATTTTCTCCATTGGCGCAATCGCCATCGGCGGCTGGTCATTCGGCGCGTTTGCCGCGGGCTGGCAAATTTTTGCCGGCTGCGGACTGGCGTGGAATGCGGGTGAAGGCGGGTTGATCCTGGCACACGACTACGCGCTCGGCGGTTTCGCGCACGCGGCGCAGGCCAACACGGAGGCAGCGAAACAATTCATCTACAACAGCCTGTTTTTCCGCATCGGCTATGCGATTTCACGGCATGGATTGCTGGTGCAACTGGCTTGGATCATCCCGATGTTCCTCCAGGCGCGCGTCGTGACGCGGGCGCGGCGGCGGCGCGAAGCGGGAAATTGCCAGTCCTAAATTTCTGAAATAATAAGATAAAAATATGAAATCATTTATTGTCACACTGGTGATCGTCTCCGGCATTGTCGCCGCAGGAACCATCATTTATTTGAAGCATCAAAAAACCACGACGGTTCCCGCGCTGGTTGCGGCATCGTCTGCTGCCGAGACATCAGCGCCAGCCCAGCCGGAAAAAATCGCCGCACCACAACCGGAAGCGCTGAAAATAATTCCGGCGAATGCGGAGGCACCGGCAAAAATTCTAACCGCAGCTCCGGTCGCCAGCGAACTGAAACCGGATGATTCCGCCAGTCCCATTCACAAGGTGGTTGACGCCTTGTTGTCCGCAAAAAGTGCCGGTGAAAAGCACGCGTTGCTTCAGCAGCTCCTTAAATCAGGCCAGATTGACGCGGCCATCGAGGAATTGAAACAGCGCGCGGCGGACAATCCGAACGATCCGCAGCTTCCCACCACGCTGGGCGAGGCGCAGATCAACAAGGTGGGCGCGCTCTACGCTGCGGGTGGCGATCGCAATGAGATGGGCATCTTGGCGATGCAGGCCGACCAGAGTTTTAATGCCGCGTTGAAAATTGACCCGCAAAATTGGGAGGCGAATTTCGTCAAGGCCTCTTCAATGTTTTACTGGCCGGCGGATGAGAAGCAGGACAACGATGTCGTCCAGCGGTTGTCGAGCTTGATTGACCGGCAGGAGACGATGACGCCGAATCCCGCTTTTGTGCAACCTTATGTCGTGCTGGGCAACGAATACCAAAAAATCGGCCAGCCGGACAAAGCGATTGCAACGTGGCAACTTGGCTTGGCGAAATTTCCGAACGACCCGACGCTCATGAAAAAAATCAGCGGGCAGTAGGAATTTTCTCCGCCAGTTCCTCCGCCGGGTAAGTCCAGATTTCCGCAAGCGTCGGATGATAATGCGGCATAGCCGCGAGTTCGTGAACAGTCATGCGTTTCGCCATCGCCGCGACGATTTCGTGGATGAGTTCGCCGCCGTTCGGCCCAACGCAACTGCCGCCGATGATTTCGCCGGTTTTCGGATTGGCGAGTAGTTTCACAAAGCCGTCCTTCGCCTCCATGAGTAGCGATTTGCCGTGATCATTAAAGGGATAGCTCGCCGCGAGAAATTTTATTCCGCGCGCCGTCGCAACTTTTTCCGTCAAACCAACGGTCGCCACTTGCGGCTCGGTGAACACAACGGAAAGTAGCAGGCGATAATCCATTTTGCGCGACAACTGCGGTTTCAAAATGTTGTGCGCCGCCGTTTCGCCCTGCTGAATCGCGATGTGGACAATCTCGTGCGGCCCGCAAACATCACCCGCCGCAAAAATGTGCGGCGCGCTTGTTTGGGCTTGGCTATTGGCGATAACCCGCCCCTGCTCGGTTTTTACGCCCGCGTTTTCCAACTTGAGCGAGGTCGTGTTCGGCACCCGACCGAGTGCGAACAAAATTTCCTCGGCAGCGACAGAAATTATTTTTCCATTTTGCTCGAAGGAAACGGATTTTAGTTTCCCCTTCCGTTTCGCATCGACCAATTTTGTGCCGGTGAACACGGACATCCCTTCGCGCCGAAAAACTTTGGCAACTTCGACGCCGGCATCTGCATCAAATTCTTTCAGGATATTTTCGCCGCGTTGAATCAAAGTCACCTTCACTCCGAAGCGCGCAAAAAATTGCGCGAACTCGCACGCAATCGCGCCGCCGCCGAGGATGATAAGCGACTTTGGTAATTGCTTCAGCGCCACCGCGTCATCGCTGGTGATGAAGCCAACTTCATCGAATTGTGGCAGCGGCGACGGCGCAACGCGCGAGCCGGTGGCAATGACGAAATATTTCGCGGTGAGTTTTTTTCCATTGCTCAATTCAACTGTATGGCTATCAAGAAATGTTGCATTGGCGCGGATGAATTTGAACTTGCCTCGGTTCAATTGCTGCACACGAAAATCGGCGAAGTCTTTTATCTGCTCATCTTTCCGCGCCATGACTTTGGCAAAATCGAAAGAAATTTTTCCCGCGCGCACGCCCCACGTTGCCGCGTGTTCCGCAAGATGTTTCACTTCCGCCGCATAGAGCAGCGCTTTCGTGGGCATACAGCCGCGCAAAATGCACAGCCCGCCCACTGCGCGTCCGCCTTCAATGACCACGGTTTTCAAACCTGCCGCCGCCGCCGTGCGCGCCGCTGCGTAACCGCCGCTGCCGCCGCCAATGACCGCCACATCGAAATCGAATTGCTTCATGCCGCCAGCATGAAACAGAAAATTCTTTCTGACAAGTTCACCGATGCAGCCGTGTTCGCGAAGGGCGCAGCTCAAATTTACAAAATCGGTTGCGGCCGGGCGTTGGAAAATTACAATGGCGACATGAAACCTTTTGCATTTCTGACGTTGACCTACCTCCTGATCGCCGCCCCGCTCCGTCAGGCGATGAGTGCGGAAACGACGCACGACTTTGGAAAATGGGAGCCGGAGATCACCGCGTTCGAGGCCGCTGACCGCACAAATCCACCGCCCACCAACGCATTGCTGTTCGTCGGCTCCTCCACAATCCGCTTGTGGACGACGCTCGCGACGGATTTTCCCGGCCACCCGATCATCAATCACGGCTTCGGCGGCTCGGAGATCGCGGACTCTACGCACTTCGCCGACCGCATTGTTTTTCCGTATGCGCCGCGCGCGATTTTTTTCCGCGCGGGCGGCAACGACCTCGCCAACGGCAAAACGCCGGAGGCCGTGTTCGTCGATTTTAAGGCGTTCGTGGAAACCGTCCACGCGCGGCTGCCGGATGTGGAAATCTATTTTATTTCGTGGAACCCAACACCGTCACGCTGGAAGAACCGCGAGAAGGAAAAAACTTTGAACGACTCGGTCGAAGAATATGCCCGCCATACGCCGCGCGTGAAATTCATCGAGGCGGGCATGATGGTGATCGGGGCCGACGGGATGCCGCGCCCGGAACTGTTCATCGGCGACCAATTGCACTTCAACGCCGCTGGCTACAAATTACTCGCCGAACGCGTGCGTCCGTTTCTGCCAAAGTGACGGAGGTAATTTCAATTTGAAATTTCCCGCGCCGTTGCCGATGATGCGCTCATGAGTGAATTGATTTACCCCCGCAGTCCGCGCGAAATGATGGACGGCTGGCACTACCTGCCACGCTACGTTGACAAAATCCGCCTGCACCTCGCGAACAAACTGCATACCGACTACCAAGAAAATCTCGGCAAAGGCTTCGATGAAATGTGGCTCAAATACGCCGGCCTCACGCACGAGCATTTCATCCAGGTCGTTAAAAATTCCGCGACCGACGGTGAAGTCTGCGACTGGGTGCGCCGCAACGTAAAAAAAACCGAGCCGGAAAAACTCGCGCACTGGAAAGATGTCTTGAGCCGCCCACATCCGAACGATGCGAAAGCCGTTGAGCGTTTGAAGCTGCGCAAGGAACAGGCTGGCGTCGCCAACCGCGACGACCTCATCTGCTTCGTGGACGTGATTGACGCGGACGAGAAACGCATTTGAGCGGAACGCATTTTTTGCGATGGTTCCGTGCGTTATTTTTGAAGACGAGGATTTGCTGGTCGTCCACAAACCCGCTGGCTGGAACACGCACGCGCCGTCGCCACACGCGGGCGAAGGGATTTATGATTGGCTGAAAAATCGTGAGCCGCGCTGGTCTTCACTCGCCATCATTCACCGGCTCGACAAGGAAACCAGCGGCATCCTCGTCTTCGGCAAAACTCCGCGCGCTAACAAGTCGTTGACGGAACAATTCACGCAGCATCGCGTCGGCAAAAAATATTTACTGCTCACGGATCGTCCGGTTCCGAAAAAAGAATTCACGGTCAAGACTCCCCTGCTCCGCGTCGGTGAAAAATATGCGAGCCGAGCCGATGGCGAAATGGCGGAGACAAAATTCACGCCCGTCAACGACGCCAAATTCGCGGTGAACAGCGCAGGATTGAAAATGGTGGACGTGTCGCCACTGACTGGCCGCACGCACCAAATCCGCGTCCACGCAGCCGAAAATGGGTTTCCAATTCTGGGCGACACCCTTTACGGCGGCACGGCTTCAGCGCGCGTTTTTTTGCACGCTGCGGAAATTTCCTTCACGCATCCCGCCACGAACCAGCCGGTTAAATTTTTTGCGCCGGTGGATTTTGATCACGAACCGCGAATCGCCTTACGCACCGCCGTGATTGCGGCGGGAGCCACGGATTCGTTCCGTTTGATTCACGGCGCAAGTGATGGCTGGCCCGGTTGGTATGTCGAAAAGCTTGGCGATTATTTACTCTCGCAATCGGAGCAAGCATTGAGCGAGCAACAAAATGCTGAACTCGCGCGGTTGGCCAAAAAGTTTTCCAGCGGCGGCGCGTATCACAAAAACTTGTCGCGCCACGTCCGCAGCTCCAGCACGACGGAAGCCTCGCCGCAGCTTGTGCTCGGCGAATCCGCGCCGGAACGGTTTGTGATTTTAGAGAACGGCGTCCGCTACGAAATGAGTTTTAACGAAGGCTATTCCGTCGGCCTCTTTCTGGATCAGCGCGATAACCGGCGACGCTTATGGGAGAATTACGTCGCGGCAGATTTTCCTTTGTCCGCATCACGCATCACGCATCCCACATCACCTCCCGAAATCTTAAACTGTTTCGCCTACACCTGCGGCTTCTCCGTCTGTGCGGCGAAAGCAGGCGCACACACAACGAGCCTCGATCTCTCAAAAAAATATCTCGAATGGGGGAAACGAAATTTTGCGTTCAACGACCTTGACCCGTCGGCGCATGATTTTATTTTCGGCGACACGTTCGACTGGCTGCGGCGGTTCGCGAAGAAAGGCCGCGCGTTCGATGTCATCGTGCTTGATCCGCCGACGTTTTCACAATCAAAGGCCAGCGGCGTGTTTCGCGTGGAGAAAAATTTTGGCGACCTCGTGGCCGCTGCACTGCCCGTCCTGAAACCCGGCGGCGTTCTGCTCGCGTCCACGAACGCAGCGGAGTGGCCGCCCGAAAAATTTCTGGAAAGCGTGGCCGCCGCCGTGCGCGGAACGAAACGGAAAATCCTGAAACAACATTACGTTCCGCAGCCGCCGGATTTTCCGGTCAGCCGCGAAGAACCGGCTTATTTGAAAACCGTATGGCTGCGCGTGGGCTGAACCCAAATTTCAGAGGGGCAAGACCCGCCACGATCATTTCAAAAGTGCGGCTGTGAAGCGATTGGAGGTTTGGTTTGCGATTGAACTTGCGCGGGCGTAAAAAGAAAATTATCGTATCGTCCCTTTCACGGCGGGGTAGCCAAGTGGTAAGGCAGGGCTCTGCAAAAGCCTCATCCGTCGGTTCGATTCCGACCCTCGCCTCCAACTTCAAGCTGCGTAATTGCAGCGAGTTGCAGATACCAGAGAAGGCAAGTGCCAGTGAAAGTGCCAGTGAAATCAATACCGGGATAGGACTCAACAACTACTCCGGCATTACTCGGCAATCACTCGCGATGGCGGGATTCGCAGCCCGTTTGGTGTAACTGATACACCCAAAGCCACGTTCAGTTTCATAGCTTCGGACAGAAAGTCTGAACTTATGAAACGCCGTTTCATCCTCTACCGTCGCAAGCTTGGGGGCACATTCTACATCGAAGACACCCAAACCCGAAAGCAGGAAAGCCTTGGCACGAAGAATCGCGCCGAGGCCACGTCGCTGCTCAACGCCCGCAACGAATCCGTCCGTCAGCCGCAACTGAATCTCCAAATCGCCAAGGCGTATTTGGCCGGAACGGATTCGGGCGTCTCGACCCGGACATGGCAACAAGCTCTCGACGCCATCGTCGAAACCAAAAGCGGTTCAACCCAGGATCGCTGGCGGCGGGCAGCGAAAGAAACCGCACTGGACTCGATTCGCAATCGCATAATTCTTGAAACGCAAGCCGAGCACCTACTCGCCTGCCTCAAGGCGGGCACGGTCAGCACAAATGTCCACCTGCGGAAGCTCCACAACTTCTGCATCTCAATGAACTGGCTGCCGTGGCCGCTCATTCCCAAGCGCCTCTGGCCGGAAGTGCGCTTCAAGGACAAGCGCGCCATTACCAGCGAAGAGCATCAACTCATCATCGAGCGGGAAAAGAACCAGGAGCGACGCAGCTTCTACGAACTGTGCTGGCATCTCGGCGGTTCTCAAACTGACATTGCGAATCTCAAGGCGGACGACATTGACTGGCCCAACCAAACCATCGCCTACGCCCGAATGAAAACCGGCAGTCTCGCGATGATTCACTTCGGCCCGGACATCGAGGCGATTTTGCGCCGCCTAAACGCAACGGGATATTTGTTTCCGTATCTGCAAACGGTTCGCTCTGGCGACCGCGCCACGGAGTTCAAGCAGCGTTGTGAGGGGCTTGGCATCAAAGGCGTCACGCTTCATTCCTATCGGTATGCTTGGGCGGAACGCGCCAAGACATGCGGCTACCCGGAGCGGTTTGCACAAGAAGCACTCGGACACAACAGCAAGGCCGTGCATCGTTCTTATTCGAGGAAGGCCAAGGTGAGGCTGCCGTCGCTGGAGAGTTACGAACGGCAGGCGGCGGAAGGCCAAATTATTCAGTTGCCGCCGCTTTCGTCGGAGCGCGACCGGGCTGCCCGTTTGGGACAGACGGTCGGCTGAATCGCGTGCTTTCTTTTGCACCACGCCCGCAGGTTGTCCTGCGGGCGTTCCTTTCCCGCCAATAGTTCGCAATGGCATCGCTGGCGCGCGCGAGCCATTTCTCGTCACGACGGAATTGTTCCAGCGTTTCCGTGGCAAAGAACTTCGTGCTGTTGCGGGCAGGATGGCCGAGCGGTTTCAACAATCCTGCCGCAACCAACATGGGAATTTCTTGCGGTTCAAAGCCAAGAAACCATGCCGCCTGGGTTGCGTCGAGGCGCGCGGGAACGACCTTCCAACTGAGAAACTCTGTTTGTTGCGCGGTTACATTCATACGACTGCGATGGCTGATGGGCAGGTTTGTTGCCGACGACGCCGGGGTCTGCCGACCGTGGGCATGATTTGGCCGGCTTTCAAATCCCTTACCGTGAGGCGGGGTAGAATATCCGCCACCTCGACCTGGAGCGCGTAAGCCAGAACTGGAATAAAAACAGCCGGCACTGCTGCCCGGCCGGTTTCCCAATTCGCAATCATGTCGCGCGTGATCGGGGCATGAAAAGCGCGAAGCCAGACGGAAAGTTCGTCCTGAGAACGGCGCTGCTGGCGGCGAAGCTGGCGCACGCGCAATCCGATTTGAGAGTGGATAGTCGAGTTCATACGCGGACTGCCGCTCGGCGCTTGGGCCGGGGCGAATGGGTTTTGGTTTGCTTCTCGGTTTTCTTCTGCTCGTTTGCTTCGGTCGAATCAGCTTCAACTTGGCTGGGCGCTTGGTTCTTGGTGAGGTCGAGCTTTTCCTCGATCTCACTCTGGCGACGGGTCAACTGTTGGTAACGCTCCTCGCGCTCGAAGTGCGCGCCAACCTTGGTTTCCAATTCTTTCGCCCGCTTGGTGGCGTCGGTGATGTCGTAATCAAGTTTGGAAGCGCGCTCCTCAAAGCTCTGGACGTTTGCTTCGAGCGAACGAATCGTGCCTTGTGCGGTGTCCGTCACTCGTGCGGCGTAACTGTTCTTCCCGCGCACAATCATTTCCACGGTGTTGTTGAAGCTCGGACGCAGGAACAAATCGAAGCCAGCAAATCGGCCTACCCGCACGTCGTCACCAAATCGGTTTTTGATCTTCTCGGCGCGACGAAGAATCAATTCTCCGGCAATGCCCCGGTTGTCGAGAGTCTGGCCGTCGAGTTCGATGCTAAACTTGTCGCCCGAAGTGTCCTGTCGCGCGGCGATGTCCTGGCGCAAGTTTGTGAGGCGTCCGGTGAACGCCTCGGCGTCTTCATGTGAGCGGCGGAGATTGGAACGGATGCGGTATTGCTCCTCGGCGTGGGCGGAACGCAGTCGTGTGAGACGGATCAACTCGGCGTCCACCTGGGCTTTTTCAATCACGAGCGGATTGCCCGATGCGATGGCTTTCACCTCGGCGTAGGTCAGTGCGGCCGAGTCCAAGTCTTCAAGGCGGCGAATCGTCATGTCGCCGCTCATCACTTGGGCGATGAACTTCGCCTTTGTTTCCAGCGTCTGCCACATATAAGCATCAAAACTGCCCTCGGTGACGTAGCGATAAATCTGAATTGTTTTATTCCGATTGCCCTGCCGCAAAATCCGGCCTTCGCGTTGTTCCACGTCGGCGGGTCGCCACGGTGCGTCAAGATGATGCAGCGCGACGAGGCGTTCCTGCACATTCGTTCCCGCGCCCATTTTTTGCGTGCTGCCCATGAGAACCCGCTTTTTTCCAGACTTCACTTCCTTGAACAAAGTAAGTTTTTCAACATCGCTGTCAAAATCCTGCATGAAGGCGATTTCTTCGGCGGGAATGCCGCGCTGCACCAGCTTGGTTTTCAGGTCGTCGTAAGCGCAAAACTGGCGGCGCAGTTTTGACGGCGTGGACAAATCGCAAAACACCATTTGGGCGCATCGGTTTT
>JANYCI010000069.1 GCA_025360325.1 Limisphaerales bacterium
GATCAAGGGCGATTTCCAGCCGGCTGGAACTTGGCGGCGGAACTTTCCAAGCTCCGAGTAATTGCAAATGTCGCTGCACCCACGACGCGGGCAGTTTTCCATCCGCGATTTTTTGCGTGTAACAAATTTTGGCGAGCAGCCGGTGATGATCGGGAGCTAACCGGATTTTTGCGCCGGACAAAAAACTTAAAATCGCGCCGCGATCATTGCCGCCGAAGTCCACGGCGCGGTCAAATTTTTCGCGGCGCAACGCGCGGATGATCGGCCAAGTTTCGCGCAGCCGTGCTTGTCCGCGTGTGCGTGGGAGTGGCCAGATTTTTGTTATCCACGGAAGGTTTTTTAGCAGTGGCGCAATTTCCGCCGGGACTAAAACGTGAAGCTCGCCTGCGGGATTGAATTCTTTCAGCGCCCGCAACGCCGGGGTCATGAAAACGGCGTCGCCAAGATACTTGAACTGGAGGGCGAGAATTTTTTCAGCGTGAACACTCACGAGGCGAATTGCAGTTCGTAAAGTTTTTGGTATTTGCCGCCGCGCTTGACGAGTTCTTCGTGCCGGCCTTGCTCCACAATTTTCCCCTGATCCAAAACGAAAATGACATCGGCGTTCAGAATGGTCGAGAGCCGGTGCGCGATGCAGAACGTGGTGCGGCCCTGCATCAATTCATCGAGCGCAGTTTGCACGGCGCGTTCGGATTCGGTGTCGAGCGCGCTGGTGGCTTCGTCCAAAACCAGAATCGGCGCGTTTTTGAGCACGGCGCGCGCGATGGCGATACGCTGACGTTGTCCACCGGAAAGCTGTGTGCCCTTCTCGCCGATCACGAAATCCAGACCCTCTGGTTTCTGCACAATGAATTCGAGGGCGTGCGCGTGTTTCGCAGCGGCGATGATGTCTTCCTCTTTTGCTCCAAGGCGTCCGAGTTCAATGTTCCGGCGGATGGTGTCGTTGAACAAAATATTTTCCTGTGCGACGACGGCGATCTGGTTTCGCAAATCAAACGTGCGGACGTCGCGCACATCCACGCCGCCGATTTTCACCGCGCCGCGCGCGGGGTCGTAGAAGCGCAGCAATAAATTCGCGAGCGTGGTTTTTCCCGAACCGCTCGCGCCGACGAGCGCAACCAATTGCCCCGCCTTGACGGTGAGGTTGATGTTTCGCAGCACCGGTTTATCGCCGTAGTTGAAATCAAGATTTTCAAAAACGATGTCCGCTTTATCCGCATGGAGCATTTTCGGCGCGTCGGGTTCGGGCACGGAATTTTTCGTGGCGAGCAGTTCAAACACGCGTTCGCTGGCGGCGCGGGCCTGATGTAACTGGTTATGCAACCGCGTAAACGCTTTTATCGGCGGGTAAATCATCACGATCGTCATCACGAAGATGAGAAAGTCATCCATCGTCGGCTGTTGCGCCTTGGGCAGATACGGCATGGTGCGCTGGATGTAAAAAAAGACGAGGGCGATGCCGGTGGCCCCAAAAACTTCCATGAGCTGGCTGGGAATTTCATTAGCACGCACCACGCGCATCAACTGGCCGACGAATTTGTTGTTCGTGGCGCGAAACTGCGCGCTGACGGTTTCCTCCAAATTATACGCCTTGATGACGCGGTTGCCGGTGAAGGATTCGTGCATCAGGTTCGTGAGTTCGGCGTTGTGTTCTTGCACGGCCCGCGCGGATTTGCGGACCTTGCGGCCAAAAATAATGATCGGCACGATGCACACGGGAAACACCACGATGGAGATCAGCGTCAAGGTCGTGTTCGTCGCCAGTTGATACACTAGGAGACAGACAATGGTGATCGGGTCTTTGACGGCGGAGGCAAAGGAATTGCCGACGATGCCGTAAAGCACTTGCGTGTCGCTGGTGATGCGCGCGATCAAATCGCCAGTGCGGGCCTTGTTGAAAAAACCGAGCGATAAATTTTGCAGGTGGGAAAAAAGTTTGGTGCGGATGTCGGCGATGGCGTGCATGGCTGACCAGTTCGTCAGATAGATGCTCAAATATTGCAGGGTGTTTCGCGCGACCATGATGGCGGGAATCGCACCGATGATGAGCAACCAGTGAAACGTGTCGTTCGCGGCGGGCGCTTTGAATTCCGGCACCAGCGTTGCCAGCCGATGCGCGAGCGGGTGAATCCATTGAGGCGCTTCTTCGAGCTTCTTGTGCAAATTGGTTTCGCCGTTGAATACCAATTGGACAACCACTTTGACCGTGCCCAGCAAAACTCCGTTGACAAGGCCGTAAAAAATTCCGCACAACAGGCCGAGAAAAAAGCGCCCGCGATACGGGCGGACAAATCCCCAGAGCTGGCGTAAAAATTCGGTCATGCCCGGCTATTTTTTGGCGGATGCGGACGGAAAGCGAGTGTTTTGTTTCAAGCGCGGAGGATTTTTGGCGGTCATCATTTGCCCGGCGGGGCATGGCGGCGTGGCTAACTCGCCTTTGCACTCCAGAAAAATCATCAAGTCATTCCCGCGTCTGCCGATTAAAAAACTGAATCACCGGGTTCCTGCTGGGAAGTCGCCAAGGGACAACGTTCAAACACAAATAATAGGCCAGATGAAGAACGAAGCACATTATCCGCTCACGAAACTGTTGAATCATAACCGCGCCGCCAACCGGCCAACTCATGGGCGGCACTTAATGCCCGTGGCGGCCATTGCCGCCGCGTTGCTGGTGCTGACCTATCCGGCTCAAGCCCAAACCGAGAATGCGTTTGGCACCGGTGCCGGCAATGGCACCATGACCGGCGCTTACAATGCTGGCTATGGCTACTATGCGCTCTCTAATAATCTCACCGGCGTCGGCAATGCCGCTTTAGGCTATGCCACTCTCTACACCAATAGCACCGGTTTCTATAACACCGCCATCGGCTACTATTCTCTATTTTACAACACCACTGGCAACTATAACATCGGCCTAGGTTACGGCGCGGGTATGTTCATCACCACTGGTAGTAATAACATCGCCATCGGCAATCTAGGCACGACGAACGATTCCGGGGTGATCCGTATCGGCACGACTGATCAACACACAGCTACTTACATCGCGGGTATCAATGGCGTTGCGTTGACTAGCTCGAATGTGGTGGTGGTAGATACTAACGGCCAGTTAGGCACGGTGAACATTGGGTCATTGGTTGGGCCAACCGGAGCTGCCGGAGCCACGGGATCGCAAGGCCCTCAAGGTTCTGCTGGTGTAAATGGCACTAATGGTTTGAATGGAACTAATGGATTTGATGGAGCTACGGGTGCCCAAGGTATTCAAGGTGTCGCTGGCATCAATGGCACCAATGGTCTTAATGGGGCAACTGGTGCCCAAGGTTCAACCGGCTTAACGGGGGCAACCGGGGCAACCGGCCCGCAGGGTATCCAAGGCATAGCTGGTGTGAGTGGCACCAATGGACTAGATGGAGCTACGGGCGCACAAGGCTCCCAAGGTATTCAAGGTGTCGCTGGCATCAATGGCACCAATGGTCTTGATGGGGCAACTGGTGCCCAAGGTATTCAAGGCATCCAAGGTATCGCTGGAGTTGGTGGCACGAATGGTCTTAATGGTGTGGACGGCACGAATGGATTAGATGGCGCGACGGGAGCGCAAGGGCTGCCCGGATTGACTGGCGCACAAGGTATCCAAGGATTGCAAGGGCCAGCGGGATTGAACGGCACGAACGGACTTGACGGTTTCAATGGAACTAATGGACTAGATGGCGCGACAGGGTCACAAGGATTACAAGGTATTGCTGGTGTGAATGGCACGAATGGTCTTAATGGCGCGAACGGCACTAATGGATTAGACGGTGCTGCTGGTGCGACGGGCGCACCAGGTTCGATTGGTTTAACTGGTGCTACTGGAGCCACCGGAGCTAATGGCACTAATGGACTAGATGGTGCAACCGGCCCGCAAGGCGCGATAGGATTGACCGGTGCAACGGGCGCGACGGGTTCGCAAGGTTCCGCTGGTGTCAACGGGACTAATGGATTAGATGGTGCTACCGGTGCAACGGGTTCACAAGGTCCGATTGGTTTAACTGGTGCTACCGGTGCCACCGGAGCTAATGGCACTAATGGACTAAACGGCGCAACTGGCGCGCAAGGTATTCAAGGTATCGCTGGTAGCAATGGCACGAACGGGCTTAATGGTTTGAATGGCACGAACGGACTAGACGGCGCAACGGGGGCGCAAGGTGTCCAAGGTATTGCCGGCATCAATGGCACAAATGGGTTGAATGGTGCGACTGGTGCCACGGGGCCAGCAGGTGGACCGCGCGGATTGACCGGCG
Organism: Limisphaerales bacterium; assembly: GCA_025360325.1. Lineage (GTDB taxonomy): Bacteria > Verrucomicrobiota > Verrucomicrobiia > Limisphaerales > UBA11358 > UBA11358. Next base: position 4,278 of record JANYCI010000069.1, read on the forward strand.
CAACGGGTCTCATTGGCCCGCGTGGCTTGACCGGCTTGCAAGGCGTGCGCGGTCTGACGGGTTTGACGGGAGCACAAGGTCTGCGTGGCCTGACCGGCTTGACGGGGGTGCAAGGTCTGCGTGGTCTGACGGGGGTCACAGGCGCCACGGGGCCTGCGGGTGCGCGTGGTCTGACGGGAGTCACAGGTGCACGCGGGCCGATTGGTCCGGTGGGCTTGAGCGGAACCAACGGCGTAGGATTTATCACCGGCGCGTATCTGTTCCTGCCGACTAGCGCAGCGACCCCGGCTGGTTTTACCAAGATTGGCACCATGCAAAATAACTACCAAGGGCCGACTGGTCGGAATTTCATTTTGTCCATGAGCATTTTCCAAAAAAATTAAAGAGCTAGGTAGCCGCTGGTGAGCAGTCACCAGATTTAACAAAAAGCGCCCCGCGACTCACGGGGCGCTTTCCTTTTTTTGGGGGGGGCAAACAATTTCAAATGCCGGTAGTGGCATCGTTTTCGAGCGCGCCGTGTTAGCCAACGCCAGCAGCCTTGTGCGGCGAGCCACGTTTCTGCTATGCTGTTCGGCCATGTTGACGATTTCTGGACTTTCAAAATCTTTTGGCGGACGCGAACTGTTTGACGACGTGACGTTCACGTTGCAAGCGGGCGAGCGCGTCGCCATCACCGGGCCGAACGGTGCGGGCAAATCCACCCTGCTCAAAATTATTCTCGGTCACGAGGAGGCGGATGCGGGCGACGTCACGTTTGTTCGCGGCACACGCGTCGGCTATCTGCCGCAGGAAAGTGAACCGGCGGCGAACGAAACGATTCTCGAAATCGCCGTGCCGCACGATCACGATCATGACGGCCAATTCGTCGCGAAGGCCAAACAAATTCTTTCCAGTCTCGGTTTCAAGCAGACGGATTACGACCGTCCGGCGCGCGAACTTTCCGGCGGCTGGGTAATGCGCGCGCACCTCGCGCGCCTGCTCGCGCAGGAGCCAGACATCCTGATGCTCGACGAGCCGACGAACCATCTCGACCTCGAAACGCTGCTGTGGTTTCAGGATTATTTGTGCCATTACCCCGGCGCGATTTTGTTGATCTCGCATGATCGCGAATTTTTGAACCAGCTCTGCACGCACATTGCCGAACTGCGGGCGGCGCGCATTTTGCGCTACACGGGGAACTACGATTCGTATCTCGAACAGCGCGCCGCCTATGAGACAAACATGCTTGCGACGGCCAAAGCGCAGCAGCGGAAAATCGATCAATTGCAAGTTTTTGCCGATCGTTTCCGCGCGAAAAATTCGATGGCGTCGCAGGCGCAGTCCAAGTTAAAACAGATCGAGCGGCTCAAGGAAGAAATGGTGGACGTGCCGGAAAGCGGTGGTCCGACCGTTGGCTTCAAATTTCCGCAGCCGCCGCGTAGCGGCCAGCGCGTCATCACGCTGGAAAATGTGAAGTTTGGTTACACCGATAAGTTGATTTACGAAAATCTAAATTTCGAATGCGAGCGCGGACAATGCATCGTTCTCGTCGGCCCGAACGGCGCGGGCAAATCTACTTTGCTCAAGCTGCTGGCGGAAGTGTTGTCGCCACTCGCGGGCGAACGCAAGCTGGGTCACAACGTGAAGCACGGCTATTTTTCCCAGCACCGCGCGGCCATGTTGAATCCGCAGCACACCGTCTGGCAGGAAGCTGGTGACACGCCGCAGCGCGTGACGGAACAGGCCATCCGCAATCTGCTCGGCAGCTTTCTTTTTCGCGGAGACGACATCTACAAACCGGTGAGCGTCTTGAGCGGCGGAGAAAAAAGCCGCCTCGCGCTCGTGAAATTATTGCTCGATCCGCCGAACTTGTTGCTGATGGACGAACCGACGACACATCTGGATTTAGCCAGTGTTGACGCGCTGATCGAAGCGTTGAAGCAATACGAAGGCACGCTCATTTTCATCAGCCATGATGTGCATTTCATTCGCGCGTTGTCGAAGCACGTCATCCGCGTCGAGGCCGGGAAGCTCCAGTCTTTCTCCGGTGGTTATCAGTATTATTTGGACAAGACCTCGCAGTCCGCACGCGCGGCGCTGACGAGTTCCAGTTTTGCGAGCGACGGAAATTCCGTCGCCAAAAAACCGTCCGCGCCCAAAGTGGATCGTAAGGAACAACGGCGCATCGAAGCCGAGCAGCGGCAGGAAAAGTCCCGGAAAAAACAAGAGATTCAAAAACGGATCACCGCGCTGGAAGCGGAAATCGCCAGCCTCGAAGTGAAGGAAAAAAATCTCGCGGTGGAACTGGAAAAACCAGAAAACATCGCGAGCGGCCGGGCGATGCAGCTCAACCGGGAATTGATGAAAGCGCGCGACCGGCTTTCCGCCGCGACGGCGGAATGGGAAACCGCCGGCACAGAGATGTCCGCGTTCACGACCGAAGTGGCGGCGTAAATTTTATTCCGCTGTCACAACCAGGTTTTTAACCGCTCGCGCAAAACCTGCCGGGCGCGATAAAGCCTTG
>JANYCI010000071.1 GCA_025360325.1 Limisphaerales bacterium
TGCACTGCCGCCGTTTGGTGCGCGATCACGAACAGACCACCGCTTCGGCCGCCGGCTGGATTTATCTCGCCATGCTCCGCCTCATGCTCCGCCGACTCGCATGAACACTCGCTCATTTTGATTTTTCAGACCGGCTCTAAGTTCCATTGCTCACGATAATGACATTATTAGTTCCGTTCGGGATGCGGTTCGGCAGCCAGTTCGCGGGCACGGACCAGTTGCCGCCGAGCGTGTTCGTCCACCAGATCGTGCCGGTGAACGGAATCACAGTGAGCGTGGCGGAGACGTTCGTCGTGCCGCCGTTGCCATCGGTCACGAGCACCGAGTAGAGACCGGCGTTGGTGGTGTTCACGGCGGGCATCGTGTAGGACGTGGCGTTTGCGCCAGCGATGTTAGTGCCGTTGAACAACCATTGGAACGAAATCGGCGTCACCCCGGAAACAGAAACGGAGAACGTCACCGGATCAGGCGTCCAAATCGTCTGACTCACGGGATTGGTGAGGACTTGCAACGGCGCATTGGTCAGGCCGACGACTTCGAGAATCACATTCGTCGGACTATAAATCGTATTCAACGTCGCACCCGGCGGCGGGATGACGTTAGCGAACGTTCCCGTGCGCGCCGCAGTGGTCAGCACGGTGAAACGATCAGCGCGAAATTATTGTAGAGACTGACGTTCAACGTGCCGTCCAAAATCGCCGGGCCGGTGAAACGAAGCTGATCGTAGTTCGTTCCCGCGCCGGTCGCGCCGCCGAGTTCCACGTTGTAAAACGCGGCGGCGGTGTTGGTGAAAGTGTTGCCGTTGATGTAACCGGGCGAACTGCCGGGATTCGCCGAACCATTATTGTAGTAAGCCCCGGCGATGCTGCCGCGTCCCGAAAGCGGGCCGGTGAGGATTCGCACATTGGAACTCACGGTGAAATTGGTGCCGAGATACGCGCTGCCCGCCGTCTGCACAAAATCGCCGCCGATGCTGATGCCACCGCTGTTCACGTTGAAGCTGTTTGCATTCGTTATCGTCGTGCTGCTGAACGCCGCCACGCCGGTGCCGGCGGATTTTGTGAACGTGCCGTTGTTTTGCAACACGGGAACATTGCCGGAGCCGCCCCAGACGAGGCCGACATCGTTCGTCAGGTTCAGCGAACCATTATTTAGAATCGTCGCGCCGCCCTGCCCGGTGATGCCTGCACCGCCCCACGTCGCCGTGCCGTTGTTGATCAGGTTGCGTCCGGGCGGTGCCGCGAGGTAGCTCAACGTCTTGGCCGCCGCGTTGTCGATGTTCAATTGACTGCTCACGGTGACGAGATTGGTGTTCGCGCCACTGGCGTAAAGCACGCCGCCGAGCCAGTTGAAATTATTCACGGTCAGATTCCCGCCGCGCAGTTCGCCATTGGTGAAATTGTAAGTCGCGAGACTTACCGGCACATTGAGCTGCCACGTTCCCGCCGACTCATTGATCACCGGCGTCGCGATGTTCGTGTTCTGGTTCAGCACGCCACCATTGATCCACAGCGACGGCGCGGTGACGGACGGCGAGCGCAGCGTGACCGTGCCGCTGTTGATCTGAAACGCGTTCGTCGAGGCGCAGGCGATGCTGGAACCGGCGTCGAAATAGGAATTGGCACTGGCATCATTCGCCCACACTGCGCCGGGCTGGGTTAGAATGCTGCCGCTGGACAAATTCGTGAAGATGGCGCTGTTGTAGATGGACAACGTGCCTTGCTGGATGTCCATCAGACCGGAATTTAGCAGCAGGGAATTATTGAAATAGAAAAGTGTTCCAGCGCTGCGTGTGAACGTGCCAAAATTATTCCACGTCATCTGCGTGTTCGCGCCGTTCCAATAAAACTGCGGCGTCCCCACGGCGGAAACGGTCGTCGTGCCATAATTATTCACCACGCCGTAGCCGGTGAGAACGGCGCTGCCGCTCCAATTGATCGTGCCGAAATTATCCAATCCGCGGCCCGGCCCGGCGGCGGTGTAAAAAGACAAACTGCGCGTGGCCGCGCCAAGCAGATTCAACACACCGCCCGGCGGAACAATCGTCTTCTCTTCATTCGTCGGCCCGCCCGGCCAACTGCGATTGTGATCGCCGGCGATCCAGTTCCAATTTGTCACCGTCAGCGTGCGGCCATGAACGTTGCCGTTCGTTTCATTTAGTTGATTCAAGAAGCACGGCACTTCCAATTGCAAAAACGACGAGCCGGATTCGTTGATGGTGCTCACCGCGATGTTCGTGCGCTGATACAGCGTGCCCGCCTGCAACCAAATGCTAGGGCTGACGATATTCGTCGTCTCAATCGCCGCCGTCGCGCCGCCAAAACGGATCGAATCCAACGTCGGTGCAATCACGCGACTCGCTGCGCCGAGCGTCATCACGCCGCTCGCTTCGGACTGGAATATCGCGCTCGCGCCGACGTTCACCACGCCCGTCGTGTTCGTGAAGATCGCGCTGTTGTAGATGGACAACGTGCCTTGCTGGATGTCCATCAGCCCGGAGTTGAGCAACAGAGAATTGTTGAAATAGAAAACCGTCCCAGCGTTGCGTGTGAAGGTGCCGTAGTTATTCCAGATTAATTGCGTGTTTGCGCCATTCCAGTAAAATTGCGACTGGCCAGCACCAGAAACGGTCGTCGTGCCGTAGTTGTTCACCACGCCGTAGCCAGCAATGATCGCGTCTCCGCTCCAGTTGATCGCGCCGAAATTATCAATCGTGCGTCCCGGCCCAGACGCGAGCGTGTAGAAGGAAAGGGTGCGCTGCGCCGTGCCTAACAGGTTCATCACGCCGCCCGCCGGAATAATCGTGCGGTCATCATTGGTCGTGCCGCCGGGATAGCCACGGTTTTGATCACCGGCAAACCAGTTCCAGTTCGTCACCGTGAGACTGCGGCCGCGCACTTCGCCGTTGGTTTGGTTGAGCTGGCTCAAAAAGCACGGCACTTCCAATTGCAGCACGCCGCCGGCGGACTCGTTGATCGTGTTCACCACAATGTTCGTGCGTTGATAGAGCGTGCCGCCGTTGATCCACAGCGCAGGCGTGGTGACGTTGACACTGGCCAGCGCGAGCGAGCCGCTGTTGATCTGCACGGTGTTCGCCCCGGGCGCGGAGAGATAACTCGACGGTGCAAAAGTCAGGGCGGAACCGTTGTCCACCGTAAGCGTGGTGGCGCCCCCGAGGAAAATGTTCACGCTGTTGGTTCCGGTGGTATTGTAAAATTGCAGTTGCGCGCCATTGATAGACAGGGAGCCAGAGTTGGCAAAGGTGGAATTGTAAATGGAGAACACACCCGCCTGCGCCGCGAGCGTGGCGTAGTTGTTCAAAATGACATTGTTGAAATAAAACGTCCCCGCACCGGCGGCCTTGTTGAACGTGCTGAAGTTATTCCACACCGGGCTGGCATAGCCGGGATAGTAAGTATATTGTGCGACACCGGAATTGGTCACCGTCACCGTGCCGTAGTTGTTCACGACCGCCGGGCCGACGCCGTAAAGCAAACTGTCACCGCCCCAGTTCCACACGCCAAGGTTGTCCACGTCACGACCGCGCGTGGCGGGTGCGTAGTAACTCAAGTTGCGCGTGGCCGCGCCGGGAAAATTCACCACGCCATTGGTGGGAATGATGAGCTTGTCGCCATTGGCATCGGCATTGAGATCGCCCTTGATCCAGTTGAAGTTCGTCACCGTCAACGTGCCGCCGCGCTGCTCGCCGTTTGTGAAGTTATAGACGTTGACGTTCGCGATGGTTTTTAATTGCCACGTTCCGCTCGCTTGGTTGAACGCGCCGATAATCTGCGCCGGTCCGGCGGACACAATGGTTCCCGCGTTCAAAAAAATCACGCCGTTCGATGCGACCGTGGTGTTCGTCACCGTGAACGTTCCCGCCGAAACCAGCAGCGTCGGACTGCCCGCCGTGTTCGTCGCACCGAGCGTCAAGTCAGCAACCGTCACCGCGCCGGAACTGGTGATGGTGTAAGTGCCGGTGTTCGTCACGACAGCGCTGTCCGCCGCGCCCGGCACGACGTTCGGCGACCAGTTGGTGGCGTTGCTCCAGAGGCCGCCCGCCGAGTTCGTCCACACCAACGTGGCCGCTTGGACGGAAGTGTGAAAATTAAGAGCCAGTGCTAATAAAAGCGCGGCCAAACGGAAGTGTTTTTTCATTGGGTTTGGTAAACGGACAAACAACAATTCTTCTGATTTATTGACCGGGGAAAATTACCATAACCGCGCAAAGTCGCAACCGGCTTTCGGATGTGGCCAGCAGAGCTTTCTGGTTTTACCGGCGCAGGGTTCGCCGATTCCAACCGCGCTTAAATAGTGAAGTCTGAATACTCCGGCGTCACCGCTTCCGTGGGCGCGGAGAGCATCCCCGCGGCCACCGTCGCGTTGGTGCCTTGCTCGATCAAGATGAATGAGCCGGTCAAACGATTCGTGGCGTAACCATCAAACACCAATGGTTTCGCGGTCTTGATGCGGATTCCGCCGATGTCATTCATCGCGAGCGCTGTTGGAGCCGGCTCCGTTTCGAGCGTGTCAAAATTGATTTTATTTTCGATCTGCGTCACCACCGCTTGCACCGTCTGCGTGTTGTGTTTGAGAAAATATTTTTTCCCCGGCGTCAATGGCCGCATATGCATCCAGCAAACGCGCGCCGATAAATCCGCGCTGCGTCCCGGCAAATTTTCCAGACCCACAATCATATCGCCGCGACTGATGTCAATGTCGTGTTCCAAACACAGCGTGACGGATTGCGGACAAAACGCCTCCGGCAGGGCGCGATCATAATTCCAAATGTCTTTCACTGTCGTTTTGATGCCGATGGGCAACACTACGACTTGCTGTCCCTTGCGAATAATCCCGCTCGCAATCTGTCCGCTCAACCCGCGAAAATCATGCAGCGTTTTATCCGTGGGATCGTTCGGACGATTCACCCATTGCACGGGAAAACGAAACGTCTTCAAATTCCAATCGCTCGCGATGTGCACGGTTTCCAAGTGCGCCAGCAGCGCCGGGCCTTCATACCACGGCGTGTGTTTGGAAGCGTCCACCACGTTGTCGCCGTTGAGCGCGCTGATGGGAATAAATTTCACATCGCGAAACGCATCAAGCTTCGGCAGAAAATCTTCGATCTCATCGCGAATTTCCTGAAAGCGTTCCTGCTTCCAATCCACCAAATCCATTTTGTTGATGGCAATGACCAGATGCGGAATCCCCAGCAAGGCCGCGATGTAAGTGTGCCGCCGCGTCTGCTCGATGACGCCTTGTCGCGCGTCCACGAGGACGATGGAAAGATTGGCCGTGCTCGCGCCCGTGACCATGTTGCGGGTGTATTGCACATGGCCCGGCGTGTCGGCGACGATGAATTTCCGTTTCGGCGTGGCGAAGTAACGATACGCCACATCAATCGTGATGCCTTGCTCGCGTTCGGCGCGCAGGCCGTCGGTAAGATTGGCGAGATTGATCATGCCGCCGCCGGTGATGGCGGCGGATTTTTCAAGCGCCTCCACCTGATCTTCCATCAACGACTTGGAATCGTAAAGCAGACGGCCGATGAGCGTGGACTTGCCGTCGTCAACACTGCCGCAAGTGTTGAAGCGCAAAAGTTCGATTGGGTGCTGTGAATGAGACATCGTAACGAGCGGGTGATTCTAATCAGGAATCGATTTCTACCAAGTCAAAACTCTCCGAAATTTGGGCGGCTCCGCATCTTCGTGCGGGTTTGCACCAGACGGCAAAAACTGTTAATCAGATTGGGTGAATCTGACTTTTCGTTTGCGTTTTCATACCCAGCCCGGCCAGTCGCTGACCCTTGCGGGCGAGCATCCGCTGCCGGGCCACCCGGTGCCGCTGCAATTTCACGACCATGAACACTGGCAAGTTGCCATTCCGCTCACGGCCAAGGCAGCCGAATCGGCGTTCGCCTACGACTATATTTTTTCCGGCGACGGCGCGTCAAAAACCGACTGGGGACTTCACCGCTGTTTGCGGCCGGCGGATTTCAAGTGCGCCGAGTTGCTCATTGTGGATTCGTGGAATAACGCCGGAGCGCTAGGAAATTCTTTTGCCACCGCGCCATTCCAGAATGTCCTGCTCGCAGAAAATTTTTCAGAAATAAAATTTCCCGCGCCGAAATTTTCCACGCACACCTTCCGCGTCAAAGCACCGTTGCTCCAGAAAAATCAGACGCTCTGCCTCCTCGGTGAAGGCGCGGCGCTCGGTGACTGGCAGACGACCAAGCCGATTTTATTGAACCGCCTCGCCAGCACGGATGGCTTGTCCGTGCAGCTCGATTTGCGCGGCCAGAAATTTCCGCTCCACTATAAATACGGCGTCTTCGATGTCGTGCAGAATTCCCTCGTTCACTTCGAGGCCGACGCGAACCGTGTGCTGGCTGACGAAATCGCGCGCGACAAACACACGCTCGTCAACGACGGTTTTGCGAACCTGCCGGACAACACTTGGCGCGGCGCGGGCGTGGCAGTTCCCGTTTTTAGTTTGCGCTCGGAAAATAGTTTTGGCGTTGGCGAGTTTCTGGATTTGAAACCGCTCGCGGATTGGGGAAAACAAGTGGGGCTGAAACTCATTCAACTCCTGCCCGTCAATGATACCAGCGCAACCGGCACTTGGCGCGATTCCTATCCATACGCTGCGATTTCTGCCTTCGCGCTGCATCCGCAATATCTGAACCTTGCAGCGGCGACCGATACAAAAAATAAAAAACACCTCAAACCACTCGAAGCCGCGCGTAAAAAACTGAACCGGCTCAAGACCGTGGACTACGAGGCGATGATGAAAATCAAAATGGATTTTCTGCGGAAGGTTTTCTCGTCGCAAAAAGCCGCCACGTTCCGCGCCAAGGAATACAAAAAGTTTTTCGCCGACAATAAAATCTGGCTCGTGCCTTATGCCGCGTTTTGTTTTTTGCGCGATAAATTTGGCACGGCAGATTTCAGCCAGTGGCCGGAACATAAAATTTTTTCCGCTGAAAAAATTACTGTGCTCGCGAAAGGTAATGAAGAAATCGCGTTCCATTATTTTGTCCAGTTTCATTTGCACACCCAGCTTCAGGCCGCCACGGCGCACGCTCGTAAATGCGGCCTCGTGGTGAAGGGCGACATCGCCATCGGCGTATTTCGTCACGGCGCGGATGCGTGGCAATCGCCGGAACTTTTCAACATGGCGATGCAAGCCGGTGCGCCGCCGGATCCGTTCGCGGCGAAGGGTCAGAACTGGGGCTTCCCCACCTACAACTGGCCGCGCATGGCCGCCGCCGGCTTCGCGTGGTGGAAGCAGCGGTTCGCGCAGATGGGAAATTATTTCGACGCGTTCCGCATTGATCACATTCTTGGATTTTTTCGCATCTGGAGCAGCCCTGCGCACGCGGTCGAGGGAATTCTCGGCCACTTCGTCCCGGCGATTGCGGTGGAGGAAGACGAATTTTCCGCGCGCGGAATCTGGTTTGATCGCGAGCGGCTGACGCAGCCGTTCATCACCGATGGTGTCTTGCGGGAATTATTCGGCAGCGAAACAGATTTGGTTCGGCAGGAATTTTTGACGGCCACCGGCAACGACCGTTACCAATTAAAACCGCAATTCGCCACGCAGCGACAGGTGGAAAATTGTTTTACCGAGCGGAACGCCGGAGGCCGGCGTTCCGTTAACGAAGCGGAAATTGCCCGCAACGAAAAACTCCAGCTTGGCCTGTTCGATTTGATCAGCAACGTCATCCTGCTCGAAGTGGACGGAAAATTTCATTTTCGCTTTGCGATGGAGCAGACCGCGTCGTTCAAAAACCTCCCGCCCGACCAGCAGGCGAAGTTGCGCGACTTGTATGTGGATTATTTTTTCCGCCGTCAGGACGATTTTTGGAAACGCGAGGCGCTGCAAAATTTGCCCGCGCTCAAACGTGTCACGAATATGCTCATCTGCGGCGAAGACCTCGGCCTCGTGCCCGCGTGCGTGCCGGAAGTGATGCGCGATCTCGGATTTTTGAGCCTCGAAATCCAGCGGATGCCGAAAAATCCCGGCCAAGAATTTTCGCGCCCGGCGGATGCGCCGTATTTGAGCGTGGTGACGCCCGGCACGCACGACATGAGCACGCTGCGCGGCTGGTGGACGGAAGACCGCGCGTTCTCGCAGAAATTTTTCAACGGCGAACTCGGCCAGCCCGGCGAAGCGCCGCGTGCGGCGACGCCGAAAATTGTCGGGGCCATCGTGCGCCAGCATCTCGCGTCCCCGGCGATGTGGAGTATTTTTCAATTGCAAGATTTGCTGGGCATGGATGGCATGCTCCGCCGTAAGGATGTGGATGCCGAGCGCATCAATGTCCCCGCAATTCCCAATTTCTACTGGCGCTACCGGCTGCACCTGACGTTGGAAAAACTGGCGCGGGAGAAAAAATTTAATGCGCGGCTGAAACGCTTGCTGAATGAAAGCGGGCGTTAAGTGGAACGCCGGTCTCTGACCCGGCAGAGGCGGACGCCGCGATTCCTCAAGTGATAGATTACACCGGGATACTCAATGCGCAGTGCCGGAACCTGAAGCTGGTTTAACCACCATTCACTTTTGCGTCAAGGCAGGACTGACTCCTTTATGACTCCTTTAGGGCGGCGCATATTCTTTGCCGTCAGCGTGAAATGATCTCACCACCGTTGCATCTGTCCGCTTGACAGTTTTTCTGAATCCTGTTTTAATAGGAAAGACTTTCAGGAAGTTATGATACGGCTTGGGAAAAACTTTTTGGCTCCGGCTTCGGCTCGCCGGCTTGTCGCGCCCAAGCGCAGCGTCGGCGGATCACGGCTCGCCGGTCACGGCTCGCCGGTCACGGCTCGCCGCTTCAGCGGCGAGTGACGCGGTTCAAGCGTTCTCATTTTTTCAAGCGCATTCTCACCAGCTCGGAACGTCCCGCGTTTCACCCCGATTTTTATCCGTCGCCCAGCCGCGACGGTTGGCCGCTACCGGTTGACTTAAATCCCTCCCGCGCAACCGTCATTTCCCCTCGGTTTGTTCCCCGCGCCCGCGCCCGACGCTTGCTTTGCCTTGCTCACGCTCTCATCAGGTTGGCGCGACGCTCGTTTCACCCCGATTTACCCAAATCCACCACGCGCAATGCTCGTTTGGAGCCGATTTACCACAATCCGTGTCAGCCAAGCGTTGTTTTGTGCGGAATAGCCCGGTTTTTGCTGAAAAAACCCATTTTCCTTCCTAATTCCAAAACTTTAACCCTCAACACCTAATATATTGTGGCCTCCAACCTCCTGCCCAGCGGACTCCAAGACCTCTTCACCCTTGCCGAAGACATGGCCGATGGCTTGCACGGCCACGAAGTTGCCGTGGGCGTTAAGCAAAACACCGAAGCCGCTTTTCGTGCCGACCTGACCGCCGCCATCACCGCGCAGACGAATCACGTTGCCGCCCAGACTGCGAAAGTCGCCTTGAGCACCGCCGTGACCGTGGCAGATTCCAACGGCAAAGCCTTCATCAGCACCGCCCGCAACGTGCTCGCCACCTACCTCGGCAATGGCTACAGCCAGGCGTGGGATGCCACCGGTTTTCCTGATCAATCCACCGCCGTCCCCGGCACCCAGGCCAAGCGGCAGGCGTTGCTGCAAGCCTTGCAAAGTTATTTTACCGCCACCCCCGCGCAGGAAAATCCGCCGTTGAATATCACCGCCGCCCGCGCCGGCCAGCTTTTCACCGCGCTCTCGGATGCCCGCAGCGCCGCCAACGATGGCAACACCGACGCCGGTCAGAAAAAGAATACGCGCGATGCCGCCGAGAAAACTTTGCGGAACCGCATGAGCGGCCTCGTGGGGGAACTCGGCCAGTTGCTGGATGCCAACGATCCGTTGTGGCTCGCGTTTGGGTTGAACCAGCCGGGCGCAACGAATTTGCCGGACGTGGCCGACAGTTTGATTTTGACCGTAGGCGGAACCGGCACGGTGCTGGCGGATTGGAGCGATGCCTCCCGCGCCACGCGCTACCGCGTGTTCAAGCAGGTGGTGGGCGTATGCTACCATGGTTTCCGCCGCCACCGTGACAGATAGCGACTACACCTTTACCGGCCAGCCCAGCGGCAAAACTTTGAAAGTGGAAATCATCTCCGCCAACGACGCCGGACAGGCGCAGCCGAGTGTGACGGCAGAAATCGTCGTGCCGTGAATTTTGCAGAAAAAACAGTCAAACTAAAAAACCAAAAACTAAAAAACTAACCATGAAAAAACTAAACTATATCATCCTTGCCGCCACGGCGGCGCTGGCCGTCTCGGCGCAGGGACAATCAGCCATTCAAATCTTGAACTTTCAGGATTTCAGTAAGGGAACCTCTGTGGTTCCTGGGGCGGTATCACTTTTGGGATCGGGATATTTACTGACTACTGCAACCAGCCAAAGTCAGTTTAATACCGCACTATCCGCAGGCGGTTGGGGCTTGGTGATTTTTGGAGAACAAGGTAGTGACAGCGTTTATTCAGGTTCGGCTTCACAACTTTCCACCTATGTCGCTGGCGGCGGAAAATTGATCGCAAGCTCATGGTTATCTAGTTCAGGGCTGTTGAGCTTGATGGATGCGAACGCTGCCGGTGTGAACGCTTCCCTCATCACGACAATAGCGGACGGCATTTATAGCAGCCCATATTCTGTTGGAAGCACGATTGCTTTGGCTAACCCTGGATACGGAAATTATGACCAGTATTATAATCCCATCAATGGCGCTCAAGGAGTTGGCACATTGGGAAGTGGCTATGCGGTGATCCGTGGAAATGGGGGCCGCACACTGCTTGACGGTCCGCTTTTTGATACCTATGCGAATCTGCCCCAAGGCCAGCAGTTTCTTGCAGATGAAATCGTTTCGTTGACTTCCGTGGCATCCGTCCCCGAACCGTCCACGGTGGCGCTGGCGGGCTTGGGCGGCTTGAGCCTGCTCGCCCTCCGCCGGAAAAAATAGAGAGGCGACCAGTAATGCCAGAATTACAAAATGGATGCGGAAATTTTCCGCATCCATTTTTTATCTGTGTGGGTATCCTCTTTTGCACATGAGACAAATTTTCAATCGGCTGCCGGCGCAGGTCGGGCTTGTCGCCTTGCTCGTTTATTTCTGCACGTTGAGTTTTGGCGTCACCACCGGCAACCTGGCCTTGGCGGCCAAGGTGGCGGGCTGGGACTGGCAGCCAATGGTCGGCACGCCGCTGACGTGGCTCTGCACACTGCCGCTTCGCATCCTGCCGGCGGCGTGGATTCCAGTGGCGCTGAACTTTGGCAACGCACTTTGCGCGGCACTCACGCTGGGAATTTTGGCCCGGTCAATGGAACTGCTCCCCTGGTTGCGACCGCTGGAAACCCTGCCGCCGTGGGAGCGTCGCCTGCCGGTCGTGCTGGCGGTCGTCTTGTGCGGATGCGAATTTCATTTCTGGCAGCAGGCCACGAACGCCAGCGGGGAAATGCCCGACGTGCTGGTTTTCGCCGCGAGCGTCTGGTGCGTCTTGGAATTCCGGGCCGCCAAAAAATTGCGCTGGCTCTGGGCGGCGGTGTTTTTCTGGGGATTGGGCATGACGCAGAACTGGATGATGATGGTGACGCTGCCGTGTTTTGCCGTCTGGATCGTCTACTTGCAACCAAGAAATTTTTTGAACTGGAAATTTCCGCTGAAGCTGGCCGGTTGGGGCGCGCTGGGATTTTCGGTTTACCTGCTGCTGCCGCTGGCGAACAGCTTGAATCCGCACCTACCCGGAAGTTTTGGCGAGGTCTGGCTGGCATCTTTTGCGCAAAGCAAACAGTTGCTGGGCAACCTGCGCGGCCTGTTTTGGACGGCACACCAGTTGATTGGCATGGCGGTGGCCTTGTTTTATTTTTTGACCATCGTGGCCTGCCTCGTGCGCCTGCCGGATGAGGAGACGGAAAATAAGTCCGGTCTGGATCAAATCCAAATCTGGTTGTTCCGCGGACTGCGTCTCGGGTTGCTGCTGCTGTGCGTGTGGCTGGCACTGGACCCGGAGGTCGGGCCGCGCGGCATTTTGCTGCATCAATTGCATTTTGGGCTGCCGCTGTTGAGCTTTGATTATCTCAACGGCCTGGCGGCGGGATGTCTGGCGGGCAACCTCCTGCTCGTCCGCCGCCAAAAATCGCCGGGAGGCATATACTATGGGCGGTCGGGCAATCGTTTGTTTTTTTGGCTGGAAAAGTCCACGTTGCCGATGGTGCTGGGTCTGTTGCTGCTGGCCGCCGCCGTTCTGGTTTCGTGGAACGCGCCAGTCATCGTCCGCGCCAACCACCAACCCTTGTCCAAGTTCGGCGAACTCGCGTGGCAAAGTCTGCCGGTCGGTGGCGGCATCGTCTTGAGCGATTACCCGGAAAAGTTAATGGCATTTCAAGCGGCGCAGGCAAGGCACGAGGGCGTAGGCTGGCTCGCGGTGGATACGCGGTCGCTGCCCTTGTTCGGTTATCGCGAGCGGCTGGACAAGTTGAAGCCCGGCGGCTGGTTACTTTCGACGAACCGCCGCAGCCTGACGGTGCCGGAGCAGATCAGCCTGCTGGATGGATTGATCCGGTCGAACCGCGTCTTCTATTTGCACCCAAGTTTTGGTTTTTACTTCGAGACTTTTTATGCGGTTCCGACGGGAACGGTCTTTGAACTGCGGAAATACCAGACCAATTCCGTCAGCCCGCCGCCGCTGGCTGCGGATCAACTGGCACGGAACGCCGCGCAGTGGAACCAGATCGTTTCGACATTTGAAGCCATTGCTGAAAGCAATGTCTCCCGTCCATCCGCCGCAGTCAGGCAGATGGAAAAGATATTGTATCTCGCCAGACCGGAAGCGGATGAAATCCCGCTGCTCAAGGAATGGTGGTCGCTGGCCGTAAATGCTCGCGGCGTGGATCAGCAGCGCACCGGCGATCTGGCCGCCGCTGGCCGGTGTTTCACGCTGGCCGATAAATTGAACACGAACAACTGGATTGCGCGTGCCAACCTGTTTTGCAACACCAACCTGATCGCCACCAACCGCATGGGGATGTCCGGCCTTGGCAATCTGGCCGGCCAGTTGGGCAGCATACAGGCTTTTGCCGCCTGCCTCGGACGCTTCGGCCCGGTGGACGAGGCGCAATTTTGCTTCTTGCTTGGCAATGCCTTTATCTCGTCCGGTTTGCCGCGTCAGGCAATCCAGCAACTGCAGCGTTCCGCCGCCCTCGCACCCGACGTGCTTGCACCGCGCCTCGCGCTGGCCGAGCTTTACACGCGCTGCCAGCTCAACGATCAGGCGACCGCCGCCATTCACCAACTGCGCGAAGATTTTATAAAAATTCCCGAGACGGCCAAGCTCGACACGCAGCTCTCGGTGCTGGAGGCGGACATTTGTCTCTCGCAGACGAACCTTGCCGGTGCCAGCAAGATTTACCAGTCCATTCTGCAACAGCATCCCGCCGACCGGAATATTGAGAACGGCATCCTCAAGGCCTACGTCGCCATTGGCGATTTCACCAACGCCGAGAAGGTTGTCAGCGGCATGCTCAATCACAAGCCAGACGATCTCGGTGCGTTGCTTGCGAAGTCTGGCGTGTTGATCCAGTCGGGCAGGGCTGGAGAAGCCATTCCCGTCCTGGATCAGATTCTCGCGCAGAGCAACTCGTTGCCGGCTAAAGTCAATCGCGCCATCGCCTACCTGCATACAACCAATACGGCTGCCGCCAAGCAGGAATATCTGGAACTGCAAACGCTGCTGCCAAATCCTTTCTTTGCCGATTTGGGGCTGGCCGAAGTGGCGTTGCAGGAGCGGAACACCAATCAAGCCGTGCAACTGTTCAGCCAGTGCCTCACCAACGCTCCTTCGCCAGGCGAGCAGCGACTCATCCGCGCCCGCATCGAGGCGATTCTCCAAGGTTCGGCCTCGACTAACCGCGCAGCGCCCAAGTAATTTTTTCACAAACTTTCATAAACGGGTCAGTCCTAACTAATGACACAAATGAATCGACTCACGAGTATGCCAACGAATCCGGCGCGGCGGAGTGAGGCTTAAAGGGGCCAGTCCTAGGTTCACAATTCCAGTTCACACTGTTCCTCTGGTTTCAGTTTTAATTTGCTCCGGCGATTTCAAATACTCCGGCCAACGGCTTCACGGATAACCACCATTCACTTTTCCGTCAAGGCAGGACTGACCCCTTTAAGCCCCGGACCCATCCGGGACTTTTTGAACTAGGAGAGGATTAATTCCGACGGCAGATGAGCAGGAGCGCACCGGTGACTGCGGATAAAAAAGTTTTTTTTGTTCATTTAGTTGATCTGATTTCGAGAAAACGTGGACGACATTTGCCAAAAGCGCAAATCGCATTTTTATGCGGTTAGGGAACCAACTGAATCTTGAAAAAACGCGCGGCGTTCGTCGGGTTATTGGTGAACGTGAAGACTGGCGCGGTGGCGGTCACGACACCGCTGAACGGCGTGAAGTTTGTTCGCAGATTCGTGGTGGACCAGACTTGATACGTCAGCCCAGAAACGCTTGACCAGTTCAACACGGCGGGTGCAGGCATCGTCGCCACCGGAACCCACGCGGGATTGAGCAGCACTATTCCTGTGCTGGCGGCGGACGCACTTTCAATGCCCGCATTGTTGACGGCCAGCACGGTTGCGTAAAGATGCGCGCCAAAATTATTTGTTACCGGCAACGTCGTGCCGCTGATGGTGCCGTTGAAAACATTTGAACCGCCCGGCGTCGTGCCGATCAAAACATGATAGCCGGAAATACCGCCTTCGGCGTCCGCGACACTCAACCACGCGAACGTCAGCATGTTGGTGAAGATATAATTATTCGTCGTTCCCACCACCACGGGCGCGGACGGCGCGGGCGGCGGGGTGACGTCGTAGAGCTTCAGATATTGCGCCTCGTAGGGATCAGTAGCCCACCCGGCCTCCGCAGCGGGAACTTTCTTGAGCAAGGTGAACAAGCCGTTGTTCAGCAGGTTGGTGCCCGTGATGTTACCGGGTATGAGAAAATAATTCCGCCGGTTGGGATCGATGGCCGTATAGGCGGCAATGTTCTTCACGTTGTAAACCCGATTGGATTTAATGCCGAAGAGGTTCGCGCCGCCCTGCGTAATGTTGACATTGAAACTGCCCTGCTGGTTGTTGTTGCGATCCAGGTTGGCGAAAGCGAAGACCACATCGTAGAAATTCGGCGCGCCATTGGCCTGCTCGTATTTTGCCACGGAGTAGAGGTTCGGCTGAGGTCCGCCGTCGCCGGTTTGGTCAATGAAGTAACGGTTGGAACTGCGCAGCGCCTTGCTGAAATTTCGCGCCTGATTGATGCCCGCATATACCGGCCAGAGCTGGTCGAGGCCGTAGTTGCGGTTCGCGGGATTGAAGACGGGTTGCAGCGAGTTAAATTTTTTGAAGTGCGGAATGTTTTTTCCGAAGTTTACCTCGTAGAGATTGAAACCAAACGTGGTGGAGATGCCAAGTTCCTCGCCGTAAAAAACCATCGGCGCACCGTCAATCGTGCCAAGGACCGCGTGGCGAATGAGCGCCTGATACGGGTCGGCATAACTTTGCTCGTCGTGCGAAACGTGGTTCAGCAGCACGAGGCTCTGGCCGTAAGCGGTGCGGCGTGATTCAAACGCGCTGCGGTAATCACCTGTGTTTGCAGCCGATTGCAGCGAGAAAATTAAATTTTCATTCAAAATGTCAAAGTGCCGGTTTGAGCGATACGTCACCGCGCCGCCGTCGAGCGACTCGGTCATAAATACAAAATCCCATTTGCGGGCGCGCACTTTGTTGATGATGTATTCCCAGCATTGCGGCGGCAGACCTTGGCCAAAATCTGCGCGCAATCCATCAATGCCTTTGTAAGTTTGGTTCGCGGGCGTGCCTTGCGGACAACCGGTTTTATCGAGCCAATACAAAACGCAGTCGGAAAAATAGCGCCAAGTGTTTTGCGTCACGCGGTCAAAATTCCCCGTGCTGGTGGAGTAATCAAACGTGTCGCTCTCGTTCAGATAATTTCCGTTGTCGCTCGGATTCTGGCAGACGAGCGCGGCGTAGCGACCGAAGAAAACATCGTGGACATCGCCAAATTTTCCAAAGTCGCCGCGATCCGGCGCGACGGCCACAGTCGCCGCGCTGCTGGCGCGGGCGCAATAATCTCCGCTCGCCGAATAAAACCGCGCCTCGGAATTTCTGATCTCGTCCGTCGGCGCGGCGTTCGTCTTAAAATAATAAACGCCGCTCGCATCGAGTTCACAATCGTAGGCCGTGTGGTTGAACGGCTCGTCGAGCATCACGTTGATGCCCGCCGCGTCCGCCGCCGCGACGAAATTGGTGAACTCACTCGTCGCCGCGTCGCGCGTGTTGGCCTTGCTCAAGAGCGGATTGATCTGGAAAAAGTTTTTCACCGCATACGGACTGCCGACGGCGTAAGGCTGGCTCGTGTTCGGATCCGTGAGCCGCCCGTCAATGCCCGTCGGATGAACCGGCTGGAACCACAGCCAGTTGATGCCGAGGTTCTGCGCGTAAGTCAGGTTGAAACGATTCGTCACCGCGTCGTAAGATCGCGAGCCGGGGCCGTTGTAAAGATCGGTGAAAGTGCTGCGGTCGTTTTGCGTCGTGCCTTGCGCGCCAATGGTCAGCGCGTTCAATTCATACATCGAAATGTCGCG
>JANYCI010000074.1 GCA_025360325.1 Limisphaerales bacterium
CGGCCAGTCTGAAATTTTTCAACTGGAACCGCCATGACTGCTGAACAAATAAAAATTGCGAACGCCGAACTGCGCCAGAAATCGCCGCTGGAAATCGCGAAGTGGGCCATCGTGCAAGCCGGTGGCCGCGCGATTGTCTCCACGAATTATCGGCCTTACGAAGCCGTAATTTTGCACTTGGTCACGCAAGTGCAGCCGGACATTCCGGTGCTGTGGGTGGATCACGGCTACAATCGTCCCTCGACTTATAAGCACGCCGAGCAGGTAAAAAAATTGCTTAAGCTCAACATCAAAGCGTTCGTTCCAAAAATGACCGCCGCGCATTACGACGCGGCGTTCGGCGGGATGCCGGAGCCGACGCCGGAAAATGAGGAGCGCATCAAAGCGTTCAGCACCGCGATGAAACTGGAACCGTTTCAGCGCGGCATGAAGGAACTCGCGCCGACGGTCTGGCTCACGGCGCTCCGCAAAGTGCAAAATCCAAATCGCGCGGAACTGGACATCGTGAGCGAGGATAAAAATTTTAATTCGCTGAAAGTCAGCCCGCTGTTTTATTGGAGCGACGCGGACATGGAAGCTTACCTCAAACAACACAACCTGCCGAATGAGTGGGATTATTTTGATCCCGCGAAGGCGGATGACAAACGCGAGTGCGGCTTGCACGCAAGTTGGGGCGGGGCGGCGGTGAAAAACTAGACACGGATTTCACGGATTATCACGGATAATTTTTTATGGGTGAATTGCTCCACAAAGATGAGACGCATCGGCTGATCGGCCTATGCATGGAGATTCATCGTGAATTAGGCAAAGGCCATGACGAGGTGATTTACAAAGATGCGCTCGTGGTGGAGTTGAGCCGCGCGAGCATCGCATTCTCCCGGGAGAAAAAATTCGAGGTGAAATACAAGGATGTTATCCTGCCGCATTTCTATTTCGCCGACTTTGTGGTGTGGGATAAAATTTTGTTTGAAGCGAAAGCGATTGAAAAACTGACGGACGCTCATATCAAACAAGTTCTAAATTATTTGGCGGCGTCCAAGCTGCGCGTCGGCTTGTTGGTCAACTTTGGCGGTGATTCACTGGATTGGAAGCGAGTTGTCTTGTAAAAATCTGTGCCAATCGGTGAAATCCGTGTCTAATTTTTTATCAAAATGAGCAGTTACCATTTGGATCATCTACAGTATCTCGAAACCGAAGCGATTCACGTCATGCGTGAAGTCGCCGCCGAGTTTGAACGGCCTGCGCTGCTCTTTTCCGGCGGCAAGGATTCCATCTGCCTGCTGCGCCTCGCGGAGAAAGCGTTTCGCCCGTCGGACATTCCGATGCCGTTTCTGAATGTCGAGACGGGCCACGAATTTCCTGAACTGCTGGAATTCCGCGACCGCCGCGCGAAGGAGCTTGGCGCAAAATTAATTGTCCGCACCGTAGATGAGGCGTTCAAGAAAGGCATTGCGCATCCCACGCCCGGCGTGGTCAGCCGCAACCAACTTCAAACTCCCGTGCTGCTCGCGGCGATTGAAGAATTTCAATTTGATTGCGCCATCGGCGGCGCACGGCGCGATGAGGAAAAGGCCCGCGCCAAAGAACGTTTCTTCAGCTTCCGCGATTCCTTCGGCCAGTGGGATCCGAAAAATCAACGGCCGGAAATCTGGAACATTTACAATGGCCGGCTGAATCCCGGTGAAAACATTCGCGCTTACCCCATCAACAATTGGACGGAGATGGATGTGTGGCAATACATCAAAAAAGAACAGCTCGCAGTGCCGAGTCTTTATTTCAGCCACGAGCGCGACTGTTTTTGGCGTGGTGGCCAATGGCTGCCGGTGCCGCCGCCGCACACGGATGCAAGCAAGCCCGATCCATACGCCGGTGCGCGTCCGAAGCCGAACGAGCCGATCAAGAAAATGATCGTCCGCGTCCGCACGATTGCGGACATGATCAGCACCGGCATGATTGAATCGAAGACCGATACGATTGACGACATCATCGCCGAAGTCGCCGCCGCGCGCGTGACCGAACGCGGCACCCGCGCCGACGACAAGGCCAGCGAAGCCGCGATGGAAGACCGCAAGAAGGCGGGATATTTTTGAGCTCGTAGCCGGAGTTCGATTGAACTCCGGCTATTTCCCCTTCGCTAGCACTTTGCGGAATGATTGCAAATCTTTCACCCGTTTCGCGTCCAATTGCGGGTAACGCAACTTCAGCTCTTTGAGCGCTTCCAAGACGATGCTCGAGATGATGAGCCGCGCGTTCAGTTTATCGTCGGCGGGAACCACGAACCACGGCGCGTGTTCGGTGCTCGTGGCGCTCAAGCACTTTTCATACGCTGCCATGTAATCTTTCCACCGCGCCCGCTCGGCGATGTCTAGTCCGCTGAACTTCCAGTTCTTTTCTGGTTTTTCGATGCGGCTCAAAAAGCGGCGGCGCTGTTCTTCTTTGGACAAGTGCAGAAAAAATTTGACGACGCGCGTGCCGTTGCGGTGCAGATGTTTTTCCAGATGATTAATGGAGGCAAAGCGCTTCTCCCAAAATTTTTCGCCACCGAGCAATTCCTCCGGCAGCGCCTGCGCCTTCAAGATTTCCGGATGCACGCGCACGATGAGCACTTCCTCGTAATAGGAGCGATTGAAGATGCCAATGTTCCCGCGCTCCGGCAGGCAACGCGTCGTGCGCCAGAGAAAATCATGTTCCAGTTCCTCCGCGCTCGGATGCTTGAAGCTGTAAACCTGGCAGCCCTGCGGATTCACGCCGGACATGACGTGCTTGATCGCGCCGTCTTTGCCGGCGGCATCCATCGCCTGAAAAATCAGGAGCACGGAATAACGATTGTCCGCGTAGAGCAAATTCTGACGCTCGCTTAATTCCTTGACGTGCTCCGCGAGTTGTTGCGCGTAATCATCGGCGGATTTGTAAAACGCCCTCACCTTCGTCGGCCACTGTTTGAGCCGAACGGTTTTGCCTTCGTCCACGCGAAATTTTTTTGGCGAGATGCTCATGCGGACATTCTGCTCCTGCGCTTCGATGGATGAAAAGAAAAAATGGGTGGTGGATCGTTTGGTGGGGCGAGCGTCCTCGCGAGCCGAGCGTCGCTAGACCAAGTGGCTCGCGACAACGCACCCCCCACCAG
>JANYCI010000079.1 GCA_025360325.1 Limisphaerales bacterium
GCGGTGGAACAATGCAGCGGTTGCTGGATGTCGCCCACAAAATGCAGCAGGTAACGCAGGCTGACAGCCTGGTTGCTCTGGATGGCCGTCGCGCTTTGCAGATTGGTGATACAAAGGTTGATCGCCCGGACGACATCGAACGAGGCGGTCGAGACGCCGGAAGTGGAAGTGCCATCCAGGCTGAACGGCAAATCAATGTAGTGCCAGATGCTCGTGCCCAGAGCGGTTTTATTGTCATCGGCCCAAACGGACGCGGTCACAAAATTGCTGGTGGCGCCGTGCTGTTGGTCAGCGCAATGGCGATGAGCGCAGCGCAGCGGGCCTTGGCGACGGGATTGAGGTGGTTGTAAGCAATCTGCGCGACAATCTTGTGACCCTCGGCATTCCACGCGCGGGCCGAAAGCAACGGCCCACCAGCCAGCCAGATCACCGCAAAAAGTTTTAGCCACCGGTTCATAAAATTCGTGAGAGAGCATCGTTCATGCGGGCGTATTTTCAATTCAATTTTCCTTAATGATGCCGGGCCGGGTGAAGTCTGACACGGCCTCCGAGTGGTAGAAATTCTCGCGCTGCGAGAATTCCGCCCGCGCAGCAGCGGGCGGAACGGACGGGAGAAAAACGTCACCCCAAAAAGGCGTTGCGCCGCTACCTGCGGCGCTGGTTTTCGCAGCGCGAAAACCGCCACCACCCGGATTATTTTGCTGGCACAATCCGCCGCCAATCCGCATGGTGAACGCAAATGGAAACCCCTGCCTCAACTGAGTTTGATGCCCGCCCGGATACGGTGATGTTCAACGAGGTGCAGTTGCTGCTGGCGGAGAAGCGCACGTCGCTCTCGACCATGCGCGCGGGCATTGCGGTGTTTGCGTTTCCGCTCTCGGTCTTGAGCGTGCTGATCGCCACGTCCAAATCCTATGAGATCCACGAAGTGTTGCACTGGCTCGTGCCGTTGCTGCTCTTAAACCTCGGCCTCGTGGCGCTGGGCGTCTATCTCATCACGCGCGCGATCGTGCGCATCCAGCGCTACGACCGGCTGCTGGATGAATTGAAACGTAAAAACAAACGGCTCGCGGAACTGCTGGATTGACCGTGCGTTTGCAGCCTTGGTTGCCGCTTTTACTGAGAAGAAATCGTCCGTCATAATTCTTGAAGAAATTTGTTGGACAACCTTTTACGTCCAGCGCAACCTCAAACCCATGATGCTTGATAGACCACAAATACTGCGGCCTAGTATCTATTAGGCCACTTTGCGCGCACCGTGAAAACTCAAGAGATTAAGACGAGTCAGTTGGTGGGACATTGGCGCTATGCCGGTGGTTCTACAACCTGCGATTGCGTTTTTCTCGGAGATGGGATGTTTCGCGGAAGCATTACCAAGCGAGCGAGGATTGTTTGCAGAGCTACTGGCACTTGGTCTCTTGAAGATGGAGTCGTGACCTACATTTACGATGGATGCGAGTTTGGTAGCATTGATGTTGGTTACATTGACCACGACAGGATTTTAGAGATTTCTGCGGATCATTTCGTTATTGAGACGGTTGACCGACAGACACGGAAGTATGTTCGAGTATATGACAAACCAGTGGCATAACACATCACTGGAGCCAACGGCTTTTACGCCTTCGGTTTCACGCTGCGGTCGCCGGTTCACGGTTGCTCCTTTCCGCCGTGGCTCAGTTCTTGGCCGTTAGGCCACTCGACGCTATGAAACAATATCCAGACCCACAGTTGGAGTATTCGGAGCGTCGTTTTTCCCTGAATCGTGTGGCTTATTGCCTCGACGCTGTGACCTTGTCATTGGTGTTGTTATATTTTTACGCTGACCCGATGTTTGGACGGCAGATGATTGCTGGCGTTGGCTGGTTGCTTACTGTAGTCGTGCTGATACTTTGCTTGCTGACGCACCGCTCTGTCAGGTATCGGTGGTTTCCATTTTTGATCGGGTTTGTCATCATGCTCGTTCACGGATTTTTCAATGACCATTTATGAGAGTTACGACGCCGCGGCCTAACCACCAGATAGGCTGCAAATCGTCTCTCCAATTTTTTCAAAATTTATTAATCCGTCGCAAAACTTCGCCCGTCACTTCGTCGCTGTGAATTTGTAGAGCAACACGCCGTGAGCAGGAATCGTCAATGATAATGAGCCTTTGGCCGCGTCAACATTCGCGAGATTTTTTTGCCGCCACAGATCGCGAACGTGCTGTTTGCCGGTCAAACCGAGCGGAGCAAATTCGTTGAACTGCATTTCCGCCGCTTTCACGCCGAGATTGAAAAAGCCCACCGCGCGTCCGCCGTCCGCCAGGTTTTTTTCATACACGCGCACGTCGCCGTGATTGATGATGCACGTCGCGCCTTTGCCGAGTTCGTCTTGATCCACCACCAGCACTTCGTCGTTGCTCAAAAGATTCAGCGTGAAGTCATCAAACTTTTCCATGTCGCAGCCGATGAGCAACGGCGACGCAAGCAGGCACCACAAACTGATGTGCGTGTATTGCTCGTCCGGCGTCAAACGCGTCGGATGCGTGTTGCCCCAGCCGACTTGGCCGACGATGAGCATATCGGGATCATTCCAATTTCCCGGCTGCGAAAACGGCGCAGCTTTGTCCTGTTTGAAACCGATGCCGCTCATGCTGCGCCAAGTGTCCACGATGTCGCCCGTCGTGCGCCAGCAATTGCCGCCGACCGAGCCGCCCCATTTCCAAACGTCCGCCATGCCGTATTGGCAAAGGCTGTAAACGATGTCGCGCTTTTGCTCGACCATGAATTTCCCCATGTGTTTATAGGGCAAAATCGCGCTCGCATCATTCGGCGCGGTCTTGCCCCAAAGCTGTGCGTTCATCACATTCGTCATTTCATTGAGCGCAACGTCGCCGTAGCTGCACCAATCGTATTTCAAATAATCAAAACCCCAGTCCGCGTAAGTCTGCGCGTCCTGTTCCTCGTGCTGCCAGCTCGCCGCGCAACCGCCGCACGTCCACGGCCCAGGTGAAGAATAAAGTCCCGCTTTCAAGCCGAGGTTGTGGATGTAATCCGCGAGACCTTTCATGTCCGGGAAACGCGAATTGGGAATAATTTTTCCCGTCGCATCACGAAATTCGCCGCGCAGAGTTTTGTCTTTCGAGTCGCGATGATTCTGCCAGTAGTCATCAATGTTGATATACGTCCAGCCGTGATTGATGAGGCCGCTTTTGACGAGCGCATCCGCCGCGCGTTTCACTTTGTCGGCGGAAACCGCGCCCGCAAAACAATTCCAACTGTTCCAACCCATTGGCGGCGTCAGCGCGATTTGGTCGCCGCAGACGATGCGAAATTTTTTCTCTGCCGTGCCGAGCGCGTTTTTCGCGTGCAACGTGACGTTGAATTCGCCCTTTGTTTTCAGGGCTCCGGTGATGTGGCCGGTTTTCGCATCCAGCTTCAATCCACGCGGCAGGTTCTTCGCTGAAAATTCCATCGGCCGTTCACCCGTGGCGGCAATCGTGAACATGAAGGGTGAACTGGGGCGCACGCCAAAAACTGTCGCGCCATTGATACGCGGCGTGGCGGGCGCGGACGGCGTGAGAATATACGGCGCGACCGGCGCGGGGCGTTCTTCGCTCGCGGTAATTTTTCCACCCGCCGTTGCAAACTTGGCATCCGCCCAGTCCGCATGGTCATAGGTATTTCCATCGCCCGCGTCCGTGACTTCCAGCACCAGCGTTTTTGCGCCCGTCAAATCCACGTCGCACATTTTCGCCGCCGCGCCCGCTTTCATCACGCCGCTGCGCCACAAATCTTTGCCGTCGCCGCGCACGACAAACTCCACGCTGGCCGCCGGATTTTTATCCACCTCGTCATCCACACCGACGCTGGCGGAAAACTTTTGCGCGCCGCCGCCAAGATTGACCCGCAGCGAACTTTCCGAGTGTGTGCCGAAGCCGCGCGCAAATTTCTGGCCACCGATGGTCAGCTCGTGGCCGCTCACGGATTTATTTTTTTGCGGCTCGCCCCAACCTTGCGAGGCCGAAGCCAGATTCAAATCATCCAGCCAAACCGTTTCAGCGGAAACAATTTGGGGCGTGACCACCGCCACAGCAAATCCAAGGGCGAAAAGAAAAGGTGATTTCATGGCGTGATTTTGAAGTGAAAATAATTCGCGTCAAGCTCGCCCGCCGAAAAATTTTCACTACCTTGCCCGGATGACAACGCTACTCATCGCCACGCGCAACGCCCACAAGACCGAGGAAATCCACGCAATCCTCGGCGCACAATTCCAATTGCTCACCCTCAAGGATTTCCCGGATGCACCGTCGGTGGTTGAAGACGCGGAAACCTTCGTCGGCAATGCGCTGAAAAAAGCTGATACACTCGCCAACTGGCTGGCCGACAACTCAAAAATTAAAACCAAAAATCTAAGACTCGATTATGTGTTGGCCGACGATTCCGGCCTGGAAGTGGATGCGTTGCACGGTGCGCCCGGCGTCCACTCCGCGCGTTTCGCGGCTTTGGATAAAACCGAAAACTCACCTGACGCCGAGAATAACATCAAGTTACTCCGCCTGCTGAAAACAGTGCCGCTGGAAAATCGCACCGCGCGTTTCCGCTGCGTGATTGCGCTGGTGCCCGTGCCGGAGAAAAAAATCGAAAGCGCATCGCCCGTCTGTTTCGCCGATGAATTTCCGACGCAGATTTTTGATGGTGCGTGCGAGGGCGTGATCCAACTTTCCGCCAGTGGTGTCAAGGGGTTTGGCTACGACCCGCTGTTCGTGCCGGATGGTTATGAAAAAAGTTTTGCCGAACTCGGTGAGGATGTGAAAAATAAAATCAGTCACCGGGCGAAGGCGCTGGCGAAAATGAAACAGTTTTTTAACGACCAAGACACCAAGGCACAAAGTTAAGAAAATAAATTCTTGGAGTCATTTTGCCATGGCGGTTGAAAGTCATTTCAACAAACTCCCGATCTGCATTTTCTTCCGTAGCTTACCATTGTCGGCGCACATGCGGAGTTTGCCGCCCGGC
>JANYCI010000114.1 GCA_025360325.1 Limisphaerales bacterium
CAAGGACGCCGCCGCGTCGTTGCAGACGATGGAAGAACGACAGGAAAATGTTTTCCCGCGCCTGCCGGGGAAAATTGAATTTCCATCCGAAGCCGCGCCCGCCAAATCGGACGTGGGCATTTTTGATCTGCTCAACGCCGTCAACGCGGTGCTGAAACGCTTTCAGGAAAAGACCGCCGGCACGCGCGAAATTTTTGAGGACAAATGGACGGTCAGCGAGAAGATGGAGTTCGTGCTGCGCGTCATCACCGAGCGCGGCAGCGTGCGTTTTATTGAATTATTTGAAACGGCAGCGAACCGGGCGGAAATCATTTGCACGTTTCTCGCTCTGCTGGAATTGATCCGCCTGAAACAACTCGCGTGCGTGCAGCCGGAACCGTTTGCGGAAATCGAAGTGACCAAGGCGATCCCTCAGGTGGCATCGGCGGAAAATGTTTATACTGCGCCTGAAATTTCTGCTGCCACCGAAACGAAACCCGTTTTGTCCGCTCCCGAATTAGTTGCTCCCGAGGCCGAAGATGAAACCACCGCTGAATCTGAGTCGGAATCTGAGTCGGAATCTGAGGAGGATGATGAAGAGGACGATGAAGAGGACGATGAGGATGACAGCGATGACGAAGATGAGTCCAACGAAACCGACGAAGAAAAATCGAAATAATTTTTAAGATGGAACCGAAATTGGTTCCGATTCCGTTTATGGAAAATCCAGAAATTCAAACGCCACCAGAAAAGAAATCTCTCGATGATTCCTTGAAACTGGCTATTCGCGAAGAAATTGAAAAAGAAGTCGAGAAACGCATTGCACGGCAAGAAGGATTTTATTGGAAGTTTCTCGCGCTGTTTGGAGGTTTCGTCGCGGTGTTTGCTTTTGCGCTTTGGCACGTTCAACTGAATGAACTTCCGGGAGTTGTCCAAAAAGAATTGGCGACGCAAGCGGTCACGCAAGCCAAAGATAAAATCATGGAAATCAAATCGTCTGTCGAAGCTGCAAATCAAAATGTAAATGCGGAAGCGGCTGCCGTCAGCAATGTTTTGAATTCGGTGGCAGACAATCAGCAGGCATTTACAAATCGGCTCAATGAAATTAGACAGCAAGATAATATTGTGTTAGTTGATGATCTTGCGAAATTATTCGTCGTTCAACGCGTGACAAATTTGGTTGAGGGTAAAAAAATCATTTTGGATTACGAGCCGATCCCACAGACTATCCATTTTACGATTGGCACACCTGACAGGGTGGTTGCTTTTTCGGTAGGCGAATTTAGCGCAGAGGGAAATGCGATCTTTGTATCAAATCAAAGTATTTTAAACACGATAAACAGCATTATCACTAACACGCCTTCATTCCAGGCGCAGTATCAACTCAATGTTGATTATGTGAGAAAATCACTTCGTTAAATTTCAATTTCATCATGGAACTTAAATTCATTCTCGAATCCCTCCTGTTCTCGGCTCAAAAACCGATGAGCGTGAAGGAACTTCGCGACGTGCTCGCCAATGCCGCCACCGCCGAGGACGCGGACGAGGCCGCCAAATCATTAAAAAAAATCAAGGACGACGACTTCACCGCTGCACTGGAACAACTCGTCACGGATCACGAAGCGGCGGCGCGCAGCTACCGGCTCGCGTGCGTCGCGGGCGCGTGGCAGTTCGTCACGCAACCGGAATTTTCGCCGTGGCTTAAGGCGCTCGTCGGTGTGAAGAACCGTCCATCGCGTTTGTCGCAGGCGGCGTTGGAGACGCTGGCCATCATCGCATATCGCCAGCCGGTGACGCGCGCGGAAGTCGAGCAAGTGCGCGGCGTGAACGTGGATGGCACGATGCAGACGATTCTCGAACGCGGCCTCGTGGAGCAGAGCGGACGCGCGGAAGTCGTGGGGCGTCCGGCGCTTTACAGCACCACGCCGTTGTTTCTGGAATATTTTGGTTTGCGCGGCTTGGAAGATTTGCCGGCGGCGGATGAATTGCGCCGCATCCCGATTGAACATCCGCCCGCGCCCGTGACCGCCGATGCCGGCTTGGCCACCGTGCCGCCGGAGCAGCTTCGCTTGGATGATGAAATGAAAATTAAGAATGAAGAAACGGCCAAATCTTCCGATGATTCAGCAAGTGCTGAATGATATGAAAATATTTTTAATCGCCGTGACTTTGCTGGCATTGGCTTTTTCTGCCAACGCGGAAATGTCAACCAACGCCCCGTTGACGGTGACGAACTTGCCGGCGCATTTGAAAACCAAAGTGAGTTTATATGAGGGCAAGGAAGATTCCGGCGTCGCCGCCGTGGACATCAATTTCACGCCGGAAACTACCTACCCTGAACGCGTAGAAAAAAGCAAGATCGTTGCCCCCGGCCACGCGGCGGAATTGAAATGGCGGTTTGTGCGGCGGGATAATGACAAAGATATCTATCATTTCACGTTCAAGCATCTGGCCGAAACCGGGGCGACCAACTTGACACTCTCTGCCAAGATGGTTGAGTTCGACGGTAAAAAAGTTGTCGTATTTCGTGATCCGCAACACACCGTGGTCATGGAAATTCCCAACGACGAAGATTTGAAAGCGGCGCAGCGGAATTGAATCGGTAGGGCGGAAATAATTACTGCACCGTCACGCTCTTCGCCAAATTTCTCGGCTTATCCACATCGCAGCCACGCGCGACGGCGATGTGATACGCGAACAGTTGCAACGGCACGCTCGCCAAAATCGGATTCAATACCTCCAGCGTCTTCGGCAGATAAAAAACATCGTCCGCGACGCGCTTGATCTGCTTGTCGCCTTCCGTGGCGATGGCGATGATCGGGCCTTGGCGCGCGCGGATCATCGCGAGATTCGCCATCGTCTTGTCATACATCGCATCCTGCGGGACGAGAAAAACAGTCGGCGTTTTTTTGTCAATCAGCGCAATCGGCCCGTGCTTCATTTCGGCGGCGGAATAACCTTCGGCATGGATGTAGGAAATTTCCTTGAGCTTCAACGCGCCTTCGAGCGCGATGGGAAACGTGTAGCCGCGACCGAGAAAAAAGAAGTCGTCCGCCTTCGCATATTTCTTCGCGAGTTTTTTCAACGAATCATTTTGCGCGAGAATTTTTTCTATCTGTTTCGGCAACGCTTCGAGCGCGTGGAGAATTTCCGTGGCACGCTTGGTTGAGAGCATCCGCATCCGCCCGAGATGCACGGCGAGCAACGTCAAAACTGTGAGCGTTGAAACAAACGCCTTCGTCGAGGCCACACCGATCTCCGGGCCGGCGTGCATGTAGATGCCGCCGTCCGATTCGCGCGCGATGGTGCTGCCGACGACGTTTACAATGGCGAGGGCGCGATGGCCACGCCGCTTCGCCTCGCGCAACGCCGCGAGCGTGTCCGCCGTTTCGCCGGATTGCGACAGCACGAGCAGAACAGTGTTTTTTTCGAGCGGACAATTGCGATAACAAAATTCATGCGCGAACTCCACCTCGACCGGCAGTTGCGCGAGTTCTTCGATCAAGTATTCGCCGACGAGCGCCGCGTGCCAGCTCGTGCCGCTCGCCGCGATGACGATGCGGTCAATGCCGCGCAGTTCCGCCGCCGTCATGTTTAGCCCGCCAAACTTCGCCGTCGCGCCTTCAAAATCCAAGCGTCCACGCAACGCATTTTGCACCGTCTGCGATTGCTCATAAATTTCCTTGAGCATGAAGTGCGCGAATTTTCCGCGCCCGACATCTTCGTGGGAAAATTCCAAATTACTGATCTGCACCTTTGCCGTGTCCGTGCCGAGATTGGAAACTTCAAAACGCTCCGGCGTGATCGTCGCCACGTCGTAGTCGTTCAGATAGACAACTTTTTTCGTGTGCGCGACGATGGCGTTCGCATCGCTCGCGAGAAAATGTTCGCCCTTCCCGATGCCGATGATGAGCGGTGAACCGCGCCGCGCGCCGATGATCGTGTCGGGGAAATCTGTGCAGATGACCGCGAGACCGTAAGTGCCGATGACTTCGCGCAACGCATCGCTGACAGCTTGGGTGAGCGAGTCGCTGGTAGGGCGCGTCGCTCCGCACGCGCCGTCGTCTGCCTTGCCACGGCCCGGCGCGCGC
>JANYCI010000289.1 GCA_025360325.1 Limisphaerales bacterium
CGCCTGTCGCTGGCGCAAGTGCCACGCTAAACACTTACCCTGGCCTCAGCATTACCGGCATTGTAAATCGCGCATATCAAATTCAGGCCTCACCAGATTTGAATAGTTGGAATACGGTTGCGACTTTTTTACTTCCTTCCAGCCCGTATCTTTGGTTTGACCAAAATCCCGTCAGTGGAAATAAATTTTATCGCGCACAGTTGTTGCCGTAGCCGTTAAACCGTGCTGAAATTTTCCCAAGCTGACGGGCGCGTGCATCCTTAAATGATTTTGGAAGAAGCGCTGGCCTGAAGTTTTTTTTTATGTGCCGAGAAATTTTTCAGGCTGCGTTTCGCCCTCGGCGATTACGGTTTGGGAAGAATGGGGTGGCCAACGGGACTCGAACCCGCAACAGCAAGCTCCACAAGCTTGGACTCTACCATTGAGCTATGGCCACCAGCCAAGGGTGAGACGATAGATTTTTTGCGGGCGCGAGTCAAGTTTTCGACGGCTGGTGGAATGGATAGCTCGCATTTTTCTCCCTCGCCCCTCGGAGGGGAGAGGGTCGAGGGTGAACGGCCATAAAAAACTGTCAGCTTTGAAATCGTGCCTGCCCTCACCTTAATCCTCTCCCCCGATGGGGGAGAAGAGGCCGGAACGCCATCGAACGAAAATATATTTCAAACTGACCCGCTACCATTGACAGCGCGGCGCGCGACGTGCCGAATGAACTGGCGGTGAACTTTCAAAAATAACTTTTCACTTTGAAATAATTGTCCAAACTGTTTGAAACCGTGGCACTGCCTCCGGCGTGAATCAGGCGGATTGTCAATGGCAGATCGGAAAATTTACTGTCATTAATTTTAGCGGTTGCCTTACGCCGACGAAGCGCGGAAAATTTCAACAACACCATGAACGATTCGACAAATAAAAATTCGGACGGCGCAAGCCAGTGCAACTGCGATTACTCACTCGCCTTCCTGCTGCTGCGCGTCTGGCTTGGCCTGCGCGCACTGCTCGCGGGTGTAGAAAAATTCGGTGCCTACAAAACCATTCAGCAGCCGATCATTGATCCGACCACCGGTCAGGCGGACCCCAACATGGTCGTGGATGTGAAAGTAAAATTTTACGCGCTCGCGAATTATGCGGGCGTGCCAGCGGGGTTGAAAACTAAATTTGCGAATGAAGCGTTGCTGCCCGGTTTCGCGTTGAACATTTTCGACAAGGTGCTCGGGCCGGCATTCATTATCGCGGGCGTGATGTTGCTCATGGGTATCGGCACGCGCACCTCGCTGTTTGTGCAAGGATTGATTTACACTTCGCTGACGGTGGGCTTGATTTTGATCAATCAGCCCGATGGTATTTCTTGGTTGGGCATCCACGTTGCGCTCGTGGTGATGGCGTTGATGCTGGCGAAACACAACAAGCTCGCGCTTCTCAAAAAATGGTAACTCCACCTTCAACCAGCCGCGAACTTTCACGGCGCGAATTTATCGGCACGACTGCTGCCGCCGGCGCGGGTTTGCTCCTGACTTCTTGCAGCCCGGATGGCACTCCAAAAACTGCTGCGGCAAAAAATTCACCGCTGAATAAAATCAACATCGCGCTCATCGGCTGTGGCGCGCAGGGACAAGTGTTGCTGGATTCGCTCACGGTCATTGAAGGCCTCAATCTTGTAGCGATCGTTGACATTTGGGAATACAAACGGAACGAAAACATCCGTCGTCTCAAGTCGCAAGGCTTCGAGGTGAAGGGCTACGAAAACTACGAAGACTTGCTCGCGAATGAAAAAGATTTGCAAGCGGTCGTCGTCGCCTCGCCGGATTTCTGGCACGCACCGATCACCAACGCCTGCTTGAAAGCGGGCTTGCACGTCTATTGCGAAAAGATGATGAGCAACACGCTCGAGGGCGCGCGTTCGATGGTGCAGACGATGCGGGAAACGGGAAAATTATTGCAGATCGGCCATCAGCGCCGCAGCAATCCGCGCTACATTTTTGCGCTGAATCGGCTCGTGCGCGAAGCGAAAATCTGCGGTCGCATCACCTCGGCTCACGCGCAGTGGAATCGCACGGTGACGAACGATCTCGCGTGGCCGAAAAAATCTGAAATTTCTGCGGAGCAACTGAAGAAATATGGCTTCAAGGATATGCACCAGTTCCGCAATTGGCGCTGGTTCAAGGGACTTGGCGGCGGGCCGCTTTCCGATTTGGGCGCGCATCAGATTGATATTTTTAATTGGTGGTTCGGCAGCACGGCCAAGTCCGTGATGGCGAGCGGTGGCGTGGATTATTACACCACGCACGATTGGTATGACAACGCGATGGTTGTGTATGAATTCACGACGCCAGAAGGCAACACGGCGCGCGCGTTCTATCAGGTGCAGACCACGACGAGTTCGGGCGGCGGATATTTTGAGATGTTCATGGGCGACGAAGGCACCATTAAGATGTCCGAGAGTCCCAATACCACGAAGCTGTGGCGCGAAGATCGTTCCACCAAGGCGTGGGAAGAACTCGTCGGGGAAAATTATCTCCGCGCCAGCGCCGTGGCCAAACCGGCGGGCGATGCAGACAAAGTGGACGTGCGTGAAACTGCGCCGTTGCTGGAATATGAAATCCCCGTTTCCTTCAACAAAAAAATCCACCAGCCGCATCTGGAAAATTTCTTCAACGCCATCCGCGACAAGAACGTGAAATTGAATTGCCCCGCAGACGAAGCGTTCCGCAGCGAATACATCATCCACAAGGCGAACGAAGCCATCGTCGCGCAAAAAACGATTGCCATCACGAAGGAAGAAGTCGAAGCGTGATTTTAGTTTGAACATTCACCAACAATAAAAGTCCACTCTCCAATGAATAAGATTATTTCCCAACTGACCGTCGCCATTCTGCTCGCCGCCAGCACCGCGTTCGCGGAAGACAAGGTTCCGCTGAAAACCGATTTGCCAAAGCCTATGGTTGTGGGCACGCCAGCTCCAATTCCCAAGGAAATCAAGTTGGCACCGGAGGTTAAACAGTGGCCCAACTTCATGGTGCCGGCGGGCACTGTGAATCTTGCCAAGGGCAAGAAAATTACCAGCAGCGACAAAGATGAGCCGGTGACTGGCTCACTTGATTTGATCACCGATGGTGACAAGGCGGGTGAAGAAGGCTCGTGGGTGGAACTCGCTCCGGGCAAACAATGGGTGCAGATTGATCTTGAAAAAACTGCGGAGATTTCCGCCGTGGTCGTCTGGCATTATCATTCCCAAGTTCGCGTGTATCACGACGTCGTCGTGCAAGTTTCTGACGATGCAACTTTCAACAAAGAGGTGGCGACGATTTTTGACAATTCAGAAACCGGTAAAGACCTTGCCTATATCGAAACAAGTTTTGGCAAACTGATGGACGCAAAAGGTGTTCAAGGCCGCTATGTGAGACTTTATAGCAAGGGCAACACCGCTGGTAAAATGAACGATTACATCGAAGTCGAAGTTTTTGGCAAACCAGCGAAGTAAATTTTCCGATAAAAATCATCAAATGAATAAGATTATTTCCCAACTGACCGTCGCCATTCTGCTCGCCGCCAGCACCGCGTTCGCGGAAGACAAGGTTCCGCTGAAAACCGATTTGCCCAAGCCGCTTTTCGTCGGCACGCCGGTGCCCATCAAGGTCGCCAATCTTGAGCCGCAGCAGAAGGGTAAGCGCCCGGATTTCATGGTCGCGCCCGGCACGTCGAATCTCGCCAAGGGCAAAAAAGTCACCACGAGTTCCGGCGATCCCGTCGTCGGCACGCTTGATCTCATCACCGATGGCGACAAAGAAGGCGATGAAGGTTCCTGGGTGGAACTCGATCCAGGCAAACAGTGGGTGCAAGTTGATCTGGAAAAAAGCGCGGACATTTCCGCCGTGCTCGTCTGGCATTTTCATTCACAGGAGCGGGTTTATTTTGATGTCGTCGTGCAAATTTCCGACGACCCGAAATTTGAAAAAGACGTGACCACCATCTTCAACGACTCTGCGGACGGTGGCAAAGATCTTGCCTATAAAGAGACTTACGAAGGCAAATTGGTGGATGCCAAAGGCACCAAAGGTCGTTACGTTCGCTTCAGCAGCAAGGGCAATACGACGAACAAAATGAACCACTACATCGAGGTGGAAGTGT
Source organism: Limisphaerales bacterium (assembly GCA_025360325.1). Classification (GTDB taxonomy): domain Bacteria; phylum Verrucomicrobiota; class Verrucomicrobiia; order Limisphaerales; family UBA11358; genus UBA11358. The sequence continues at coordinate 4,126 of JANYCI010000289.1, forward strand.
TCGGCAAATCAGCGGCGTAAAAAGTCTGTGTCCTCCGTTTTTAGCCGCAAAGCGGCTTCTGAAAATAGCCCGCAGTTTTAACTGCGGGTCAGGCGTTCGGAATGAATCAAGTCCCGGAGGGACGGCTGAAATGGCTTTTGCCGCATCAACCGCCCCGTTGGGGCTTGAATTTATTTTGGTGTCCACCCCGCAGTTGAAACTGCGGGCTATTTTCAGAAGCCGCTGGCGCAAGGCTGGAAAATAAGGTTGAACAAATTAGAAAAAGAGCACACTTACGACACCAACCCCAAAAATCCGTTGGGCGATTTTTTTTCTCATCGCCTTGCTCGCGCTGGCCGTGCGTTTGCCGCGACTCGGCGAGCGGCCGATGCACACGGACGAATCCATCAACGCCTACATCACCGGCCAGTTGCTCGCCGGAGAAAAATTCCACTACGACCCGCAAGACCGCCACGGCCCAGTTTTATATTTGCTCGCGGAACCGGTGGTAAAACTTTGTGGTGCAAAAAACTTCTCCGAGTTGACTGAATCACAACTGCGTCTCACGCCCGTCATCATTGGCAGTGCGATGATTTTGTTGTTTGGTGCGGCGGTGGAAATGTTCGGCTTCATCGCGTGCCTCGTCGCCGCGCTGCTGTTTGCGTTTGCGCCGCTGTCGGTTTATTACAGCCGCTATTTTATCCACGAAACTTTATTTGTGGCGGCGACGTTTGGTTTGATTTTATGTGGTTGGCGCACGGCAAAAAATAATTCCACCGGGTTCGCCGCGCTCACTGGCCTGTGTGCGGCGCTGATGCTGGCGGGCAAGGAAACTGCCGTCATACATTTTTTTGCGCTGGCGTGCGCGGGCTTCATGGGCTGGATGATCAAACCGCGAGCGGCCATACCGTCGGCGAAACTGGTTGTCACCGCGCTCGCTGTTTTTATTTTCACCACGGTTTTGCTGTTCACCTGGTTCGGCCAGAACTGGGGTGGCCTCACGGATTTGTTCCGCGCCGTTCCGCGTTTCGCCGCGCGTGCAGGCGGCGAGGGTCACGAAAAAACGTTCGACTACTATTTTCACCTGCTGGATCCGCTCGTGGTTTTGTCATTCCTCGCCGCTGCCGGAATTTTTTACGCGTTGTGCGATGCCGTCGGTGGCACGCGCAAAGCCTCATCACCATTGACGATTTATGCAGCGGCGATTTTTATGATCTACTCCGCGATTCCCTACAAGACGCCGTGGCTCGCGTTGAATTTGTGGCTGCCATTCGCGCTGCTCTGCGGTTTGGGCGTCGCGGCGATCCTTGACCTGATAAAAAATTCTGCCGGACGTTGGGGCGCAGGCATCGCCGGAATTTGTTTGCTGCTGACGCTTGGCGCGCAGACGAAAGAACTTTGCTTTGACAAACCGGCGGATGAAAAAAATCCGTTCGCCTACGCGCACACGGGCGAAGATTTGCTGCGGCTGCCCGCGCGATTGGAAGAATTGACGCCGCAAAATAAAATAACGAATCCGCGTATCGCCGTGGTCGTGGCGGATGCGTGGCCGCTGCCGTGGTATCTGCGGAAATTTTCGCAGGTCGGTTTCTGGCAGCCGGAGCAGGAAACGGGCGCGGCGGATTTTTTTATCACCAGCGCCGACGCGCCCGCGAATTTGGCAGAGCGGTTGAAAAACTTTCGCCCGGAATTTTTTGGTGCGCGTCCGGGTGTGCTGCTGATGTTGTGGTCGCCATCGAACTCGGAGCCACGCCATGAACCTTAACCGCAAAAACCCCCAATGGAAATGCGGGCGAAACGCAGCGGCGCAGAGAGCGCGGAGAAGCGCAGAGAAGGATTTTAATTTTTTTCTTTTCCCGCTCTCCGCGTCTTTCTGCGTTCTCTGCGCCGCTGCGTTTTTCTGGTTATGAGTGTCATCCACGTTTTCAAACAGCGCGCGATGGCCACGGAGTTTGAGGTGCGGATTGCGGACGAGGAAAAAAATTATGCGGCTTCGACGGCGCAGGCGGCGTTTGCTTTGACGGATGAACTCGAAAATAAGTTGAGCCGCTTCCGCGCAAACAGTGAAATTTCCGAGATCGCGCAGCTTGCCGTCGGTGAAACATTGCGGCTGACGGAACCGGTATTTGCTTGTCTCACGCTGGCAAAAAAAATGGAAGTGGCCACGCGCGGCGCATTTTCCATCACGGCGGCGGCACGCCAAACGCAACCAACAAATCCATTGTGGTCATTGGATAATTTTTCCATCCGCTGCGACGCCGGAAAACTGGAATTTGATTTGGGTGCGATTGGCAAAGGCTTTGCGCTGGATCGTATGGCGGAAGTGTTGCGCGAGTGGAGTTGCGAAAATTTTCTGCTCATCGCCGGCGGCAGCAGCATTCTCGCGGGCGAAATTCCGGCGGGAACGGCGGGTTGGTCGTGCGGTTTGGGCGAAGATAATTCGCCGCAACGGTTCTGGTTGAAAAATGGTTCGTTGAGCGGTTCCGGCTTGGCGGTGAAAGGAAAACATATTTTTGATCCGCGCACGGGCGAACCGGCTAAACGCCAAAATCGAGCATGGGCATTGGCGGAGACCGCTGCCGAGTCGGACGCGCTCTCGACGGCGTGCATGGTTTTGGGCGAAGCGGAAATCACCAAAGCCATCGCGGATGAAAGCCGTTGGCTGGTGGTTTTGGAGGAGGCGGGGGCGCTGCGATTCATCGGCACGCGCGCGTTGCCAAACTTTGCGTAACCGGCTGGGGGCAAGGAAACGTCTGTGATTTTGACCATGCCGGTGCGCTGCCTTAAATCTATTTTTATTTCGGTGGTGTCACTTAATCACGCGACAGATTTTTCTGACAAAACATTTTGCAGTCACCAAACCAACTGATAATTTTCTCCCCATGAAATCCCAACGCAAATCATTACCCAGTCAATTATCCCGCCGCCGTTTTCTCCAAACCACTTCGCTCGCGACGGGCGCGGTGGTGTTCGGTATGCCGACACTGCTGCGCGCAAAAAACTTGAACAGCAAATTGAACATCGCGGCCATTGGCGTGATGGGCAAAGGCGAGAGCGATACAGATTATTGCGCCGCTGAAAATATTGTGGCGTTATGCGACGCGGATTCGGCGCGTTGCGCCAAGCAGCGTGAGAAATATTCCGGCGCGAA
>JANYCI010000168.1 GCA_025360325.1 Limisphaerales bacterium
CAAAACTGCCCTTCTTTCTCCTTGAACAAAATATTGAACGTCGTCAGCGAACCGTAGCTCTTGGTGATGTATTGCTGCATCTCCACCTTCTCGCCGTCCGATAATTTTTCGTGCGCGTTAATTTTCTGTTCCAGCACGCGCAAATTATTTCGCACCATCACGATCTTGTGGAAAAAAGTTTCCAGCGGCACTTCTTTCGCGGCCAACGTCGCATCGGCGGGATGCAACACCGCTTTGCCGCCGTGCCAACGTTGACCAAGTTGTTCCACCACGGAATCGGGACGCGCCAAGCCGAGTTTTTCCACCGCCGCTTCGAGCGTTTGCTCCACGAACTGTTTCAGCGGCACGTCCAATCCGCTCACGGCGGCGTGCGCCTCCATCGGTTCGAGGCCGCTCGGCTCCGGTGCGACGGCGCGTTTGTTCCCGTCGTCGAACTGGATTTCTGCCACCGCCTCCGAAATGGTTTTCACGAAGCCGGAGCCGTATTGCGGATGCCGCACTTTCATGCCGATGCGAAGCGATTCGATTTTCATGCGATGATTTAACCACGATTTATCGTGATGAACACGGATTTTTGATTGCGCGAATTCCGGCGCGGCCTCATTTTGGATTTTAGAATGACTTCAAGTGCAACCGACCGTTTTGAATTCGAGCGCCCGCTGTGGGCGAAGGGCATCGCGCGCATTGCGGGCGTGGATGAGGCGGGCCGGGGACCGCTCGCGGGGCCGGTCGTGGCGGCGGCGGCAATCTTGCCTGCGCGCTGGGCGAAAACTGGTTTACCTGCTGAACTCACTGGCTTGAACGATTCCAAACAACTCACGCCAACGCAGCGCGAAACTTTTTTTGAATTCATCACGCGTTGCGGCGAGATCGAATTCGGCATCGCGGAAATTAGCTCGGCGGTGATTGATGAAATAAATATTTTGCAGGCCACGCATCGCGCGATGAATGACGCGCTGGGGAAATTAAATCCGTTGCCGCCGCACGCGCTCGTGGATGGACGCCCGGTGAAAACCTTGCGCGTGCCGCAGACGGCCATCGTCAAGGGCGATGCCAAAAGTTATTCCATCGCCGCCGCGAGCGTTCTCGCCAAGGTGACGCGTGACCGGCTGATGCTCGCGGCGCACGCGCGCTGGCCGGAATATGCCTTCGCGGAACACAAAGGCTACGGCACGGCGAAACATCTGGCGGCGATTGTGAAACACGGCGCGTGTCCGATTCATCGAATGACGTTTGCGCCGCTGAAACCGAGGCTCTTTTAGCCACAGATTTTCACAGATGAAACACAGATGCAAAAAATTCGGAGGTAAAATATTTTCCTTATCTATGTTTCATCTGTGAAAATCTGTGGCCAATAAAATGAATCTGCTCGAAAAATTGAAGGCGAAGTTGTCCGGCAAAAAAAAGCCGGAACATTTGCGGCGCGGTGAACTGGGCGAGCGCGCGGCAGAGATTCATCTGAAGGCGCACGGTTTGAAGTTTCTCACGCGCAACTTTCGCGGCACGCACGGCGAGATGGATCTGATTTTTCGTGACGGCGCTTGCCTCGTTTTCATCGAAGTCAAAACGCGGTCGTCGGAGGAGTGGACGCGCCCGGCGGCGGCGGTGGATGCGCGGAAGAAAAATTTACTCTCGCAGACGGCGCTGGAGTATTTGCGGTTGCTGAAAAACCCCGAGGTGAAATTTCGTTTCGACATTGTGGAGGTGCTATTGCGCGACGGGGTGTTGCGGGAGGTGCGCCATCTGCCGAATGCTTTCGCCTTGAGTAAGCCGTTCCGGTATGCCTGAGGCGATTTGACCTCACGAAATTTGCTTGCGCTGGCGGGGTTGGAAGCAGAGTTTGTTTCACAAAGCAATGAGCCACTTTTCTGAATACCTACTGAACTCCGTTGGCGCCCTCGTCTTGCTGGGGGGGATCATCTACTGGCTGAAAGAGAGCGATGATCGTGGATGGCTGATTGTCAAATTCATCGTCACCGGGTTGACGGGGTGGTTCGTTTACAAACAGGTGGTGCCGGCCTTTGCCAAAGGTGGGTTTGATGCGATCAACGGTCTGTTGTTGATGTTGATTTGTGGTCTCGTGTTCGCGGTCACTTGGCGGAACAATCTCATCGGCATGATTGCAAATCCGCTTGCCGGGCTTTACGACGGGGGCAATGTGGAGCCAGATAAAAAACCATTTTACTCCATCGCCAACACGAAGCGCAAACGCGGGGAGTATAACGAGGCGATTTCGGAAGTCCGCAAGCAGCTCGTGAAATTTCCCAACGACTTTGAAGGCATCATGCTGCTGGCCAGCATCCAGGCGGAGAATCAGAAAGATTTGGCGGCCGCAGAAAATACGCTGAACCAGTATTGCGAGCACCCGGATACGCCGGATAATTTTATCGGCGTCGCGTGGACGACGTTGGCGGACTGGCATTTGAAAATCGGTGTGGACGTGGACGCCGCGCGGGTTTCGCTGGAGAAAATTTGCGCGCGTTTTCCAGAAACGGAAATGGCCTTGCACGCGGAACAGCGATTGGCGCATCTCGGCGAGACGGAAAAAATCCTGCTGGGCGCACAGAATCGGATGCGGGTGGTCTTACCGGTCGGCCCAAAAAATTTGGGTCTGATGAAGTCCATGGATCATATCAAGCCGAAGGAGATTGAGCCGGGCCGACTCGCCGCCGCGCACGTCAAACATTTGGAGACGCATCCAAAGGACGCGGAAGTGCGTGAAAAACTGGCGACAATTTATGCGCGCGATTTCAAGCGGCTCGATTTGGCGACGATGGAATTGGAACAAATCATTAACGAGCCGCGTCACACGCCGAAGCAGGTCGCGGGCTGGTTGAACTTGCTGGCAAATTTCCAGATCGAACTCGGTGCCGACGTGGACACGGTGCGCGCGACGTTGGAAAATATTTTAGAACGGTTTCCCGATTTACCGATTGCGGACATCACGCAGCGTCGGTTGGCGCGGCTTAATTCCGAGTTCAAAGGTTTGGAAAAAAATGCGGGCGTAAAGCTGGGGGAATACGAGCAGAACATCGGATTGAAATACGGCAAGCCGGGTAGCAAGGGTTGAAGTGGCACCGGCTCCGCGCCTGTGTGTCGCAAGGCAAATGCATGGTCTCACTTGTTGAACGTCGCCTTTCCCCTCACCCCGGCTTTCTCCCCAGCGGAGAGGGAGAAACACTCACAGCGTCTTGGCGAATCCCCGGCTGACTTCTGCCTGATAGTTCTCGAATTTTATCCCAGCGCTCAACGGCTGTTCCTTCTCCCCAAGGGAGAAGGTTAGGATGAGGGGGGGGGAAGGCAGCGAGCTGTTTTCAACGCCACAGTAATTTGAAAACGCGCTGAATCATTTTTTCCTCCACGCTACTCTGCGTTCTCCGCGCCTCTGCGTTTTTCCGAAACTCACAGGCGGGACGCCTGTGCCACTATTTGTCCATACGGTTTTTGGCACGTTCGCGGGCTTTGCGGAGAGCGTCGAAAGTGGAGTCGGTGCTGGCCGGTTTTTCCGACGCGGGTTTAGGCGTGGTTGGCGCGGGAGAAAGTGGCGCGACTGTTTTGGTGGAGGCCGGTGAAATTATTTTCCGCGCTGGCTTGCGGACGAGCCACGGAAAAATTGGTTTCGGCGCGGGCGTTGCTTGAGAAATTTCCGCATCCGCATCTTCCGTCGCAACTCTTGCGACAACTTTCCGTCCAAACAATCGCGAGACCCAACCCGTGCGCCGCTCAAAAATTTCCAGCAAAAATAAAATCGCTGCTGCAACTAATAGCCACGGTGCGAGTTCGACGTAGCGCGATTTGATCGGCAGTTCGCTCCACATTTTCGGAATTTCCACGCGCTCCTGACCGCTCGTCGTCGTGGCAATCTGCGCGAGCGTCGCCGAGCCGCGTCCCGGCTGGTCGGGCGCGAACTCCGGCGAATATGGCAGGCACGCGGCGGGCAATGTCACGGGCTGTTGGCCAGAAATTTCCACAGTGTTCAAGATAGTTTCACGACCAGCCACGGGAATCGCCGCTTCAAGTAAATCTGCATTTTTCCATTGCAACGACACGGTTCCTTTCGCCGGAGCCGCGCCGGGTTGGCCGTGCAAAATTTTTACGCGCGGCAGATTTGAGAATGGCTCGGCCTTGCGTTCGGGATCAAGATGCAACTGCACGAAGCACACGCCATCGCGAATTTCCTGCGTGAGCAACATCTCATCCGGCAGCGGTTGGTGCTTGCCCGCGACCCAGCGCGTGAGGGTGGAATAAAATTCGCCAGCTTGATTCCACTTTGCAAAATCGCCGCTGAATTTTCCGTCCGCCTCACCGAGATAACAGAGCACGCGGCCATTGCCCGCATTCCATGAGGCGACGACGGGTGCTTTGTATTCATCGCCCGTGACGGCGGCGAGATTCGCTTCAGGACGGAGGTAGCAAAGATTGTATCCGCCCAATGACGGCGGCGCGGAAACGGGTTGCGAGCCGAGCAGCGAAAATCCGGCGGTGAATGAAAACGGCGTGGGCTGGTCAATGAACGTGCTGCGCGCGACGGTGAACGTATCTTGCGCGAAGATGCGCGGAATCTCGTCGGGATCGTTGCTGAAATAACATTCGCCGCCGCCAAGTTTCGCGATGTCTTTCAATAAATTAGCGTCCACGTCGTGATCCGTGCCGAGACCGATGACGCTCACGGTCACGTCGGCCTCGCGTAGTTTTGCCACGATATCTTGGTAGTGATCCGACTGCTCGGAGTCCGCCGCGTCGGCAAATAAAATGATGTGCCGCGTCTGCGCTTTCGCGGTTTGAATCATCTGCGCCGCCGCGACCAGCGCCTCGTAAATATAAATGCCGCCGCCCTCCGAGCCGATGGCCAAAATGCGCGAGCGATACGAAAGATTTTTTTCCACCGAGTCGAGCGGAACAATTTCATGCGCCGTCGTGTCCACCGCAAACACGCCGATCTCGTCCATCGGCGAAAGCAAGTCCAGCACCTGCACCGTGCCGAGATCCGCGAGATCCATTTTGATGCGGCCGCCACCGGCGGGCATGGACATGGAGCCGGAACGATCCAGTGCGACGACGACCGCGAGGCTCATCTTGCGGTGCTCACGGCGCATTTCCATCGAGATCGGCATGACGCGTTCGAGCGGCGATTTGAAATAACCGCCCGGGCCGTAAGATTTTTGTCCGCCGGTCATCGCGAGTCCGCTGCCGGTTTCCTCGACCCACGACGCGAGCGTTTCCATGCCGCTCATGCCGATTTGTCCCGCCGGAACATTTTCCAAAATCACGCTGGAAAATTGCGAAAGATTTTCCAGCGACCAGTTGCATTGCTGAGGCGCTTTGCCGACAACCTCCATTGAGCCAGCGCGCAAGAGCTTCACGAGGCCGGATTTTTCGCCCGCCGCCGAGACGATTAAAATTGGTTTCGCGCCTTCGACGCCAACGAGCGCACGCGCGGAATTATTTTCAGGAATCGGATCCTCTTTCGGGCCTTGAATCGTGAGCGTGTATTCGTTCACGCCGGCTTTACCCGCGCGGTCACGAAACATCAGTCGGGTCAGGCCGGCGGAAATTTGTTTACTGCCTGATGAAATGATTTCATCGCCGCGCCGCAGTTGGTATTGAACTTCCTGATCGGCGGGCGACTGCACCCACGCGCTCAACACAAACGCCTGTCCCGGCTGCACGGATTGCGGCGTGAGAAAACTTTGGATGGCCACGTCACTGACTTGCGGGCGCGCGAGTAAACGAAAATCCATCGCCACGCCGCGACCAGCCGCCCGCGCCGCCGCCGCCGCCGGATCTTTACCCGTCCATTTGCCATCGGACAAAATTAAAATTCTCCCGCCGCCATCGGGCGGAATTACCGAGAGTGCGGATTCTAGCGCGTCATTCAAACTCGAATGATCGGTGCCGACCTGCGCGGTGAAGCCGGGAAATTCCGTTCGCTGCGGCGACTGCTCCACCACCGCCTGCCGACCAAAGCCAACGACGCCAAGCTGGTCGCGCGGCCCCATGGATTTGTGTAGCAGCCCGATGATTTCTTTTTCGGCGGCGGCAGAATTTAGCGGCATGGATTCGCTGCGGTCAGCGACCACGACGACGGTTCCCGCGCGATCGGGAAGTTTGATGGCCAGTTGTGCCAGCGCGAGCACGAGGAAAATAAAAATGACCGCGCGCAACATTTTTAGCCCGCGCCCCGGCAACGGCCACGCGAACCACGCCGCCGCCAAAGGAATCAGCAGCAGCAGCCAAATGGGTTGGAACAATGTTAGCATTTACGAAAGTTCAAATTTGGAAAAACGCAGAGGCGCAGGGAAATGTCACAACCGCGAGCTGATAATTGTGTTTGAAGTTTCATTTCGCCCCTTTCCCGCTCGCGATTAAATACAGATGCGTCGCTAGCAACGCCGCCGCGAGCAGACCAAAAATCCACACGGCGGAAGCTTCTTCCAAACGACGTTGCGTGTCCTCGCTCCATTGCCCCCATTGACTCGTGGCGTTGGCCGATAAATCCGATTCGTCAGCAGTCATCGCGTTCACGGAAAATAAATTCGTCACCACGCCTGTCGCCACGGAATAAATTCCCGGCACTGGCGTTTCCAGCGCGAGTTCGCCACCGGTTTTTGGAAAAACTTTTTTCTCACCGTCCGGCTGCGTGACCGTCACGGTCTCGCCGGTGGTTTTCAAAATCACTTCCGCACCGAGCCGGGTGTTGCTTTCCTTCAAGCCGGGCATTTCAGCGATGCGCCATTGCAAAATGTTGAAAAAAATAATTGGCAGATCGGGCGTGTTTTGAAGCGTGGACAGCGCGGGATTGAAATTCAAAGTGAGGTGACGGCGTCCTGCGACATCTTCGCGCACGGATAGCAGCGGCACATTTCCTGCCAAAATTACCGGCACGTCGCCGGGCGAATTAGTCGCGCTCGCCGCTGCCCAAACGATGCCTTCGAGCGCGACGCCAGCGGCAAGTGGATGCGAATTATCCAAAATAAACGGGCCAGTGTAGGCGTTCGTCGCGCCATCGCCTGACCAGCGCAAGCTCCACGAATTGCTGCTCGTCACCGTATCGGTTTCGTGGATGACCAGTTCAGGATTTTCCGAAATCGCCGCGCGCAAACCGGTCGCCTCGAGCGTGCGGCTGACGAGTGTGGAAGAATTTTCATTCGTCAATGCGACTTGCACGCGGACGCGTTTGCGGATCGGCGGCAACAATTGAACTTCGTTGTCCTCCGCCAGCGAATCTTTTTCTAACACCGCATGAAGCGATGGCGCGCTAAAAGCAATGTTGAAAACCAGTCGCTGGTTTTCATGCGCGCCGAGCGAAATGACAGAACTTTGCGGCGCGTTGGAACCAGTCTGCACGAGCAGCTTGGTGGTTCGCGCGCCGCCGGAAAAATTCGCGATCTCCAGCAAGCAGCGATCCTGTTCACCGAACACCGTGCGCGAAGCGTTCACGATGGCGAAGTTATCTTGTGCCGACCCGAACGCGCGCCATTCAAGACGCGGATTGGAAATTTTTTCATCAGCGGGTTTGTGGTCGGTGAGCACGAGCAGGTTCGCCTGCTGTTTGCCCAGTTCGGTCGCGAGCGTGATTGCGGAATCAATCGCCGCGCCGGGCGACCAGCATTTCCATTGCGGCAAAAGATTTTCCACCTCGCGCCAGTTTTTCACGGACGCACCGAGCGAACGTGGTTCCGTTCCCGCGAGCACTAAACGTGTATTCGGCGGTGGCTGTTGGCGAAAAAGTTTTTCCAAAAAATCATGCGCGCTGGTTTGAGCGGAAATTCCGTCTTTGGTTGCACGCATGGAAAACGAATCGTCCAGCACCACGATGAGCGGGCGTTGCGATTGCGGCAATTGCCAATGCGGGCCGGTGGCGGCGACGACGAGCAAGAGCAACGCGAGCAGTTCGAGAAAGAAAATCAGCGGCAGTTGCAGGCGATGAACTTTCGCGCCGCCCGCTTTGGATTGAACTTGAAATCGCCACAGTAGCAGGCTGGAAACTTGTTTGCGCCGATACCGGTTCCGTAAAATATAAATCGCCGCGAGCGCCGGCACGGTGGCCAGCGCGAGCATCGCGAGCGGGTAGGTGAGGAAGGGAATCATCAGGACAAGGATAAAGGATGAAGGATGAAGGATGAAATACGGAACGACAAGCCACCCGGTGGATTGACTTTCCTTTCATCACTCATAATTCATCCTTCATAATTTTTACGCTGGTATCAGCAGTTGGATGGCTTCCAATTCACCCAGTGAACTTTCCAAATCCTCCGCGATGAGCGTGGTCATCTGCGCGCCGCACTGGCGGCAAGCGTCGCTCCACGACTGCTGCAATTGCGCGAGATTTTCCGCGTATTGTTTCGCGCTGCTGGAATCAATGTAGATTTCATTTTCGATGCCGGTCTCGCTGTCCACGACGCGCAAATTTCCATGCTCCGGCGGCGTGGCGTCGTCGCGCGCAAGCAACTGGATCACGAATAGTGCCGCCGCGCCTTCGCGCAATCGGCGCAAGAGTTGCACCGGTTCGCCCGGCCAGAGCAGATCGCTCACGAACACGCGCACGCCGAGGTGACGAAATTTTGGCGGCAGGATTTCATACGATTGTTCGGGCGTGCGGGAACTGCTTAATTCCAGTTTATCCCACGCGGACGGCGAGAGCGTGTCGTTGGGCAGGCGTTGAAAACCTTCGCCACTCAACCAAACGGCTTGCGAACATTGCGCGTTCGCGGCGGACGTGGCGAGCAGCGCGGCGAGTTGCGCGACGGCAGTTGATTTTATCGTGCCTTCAAGATTCATCGAGCGCGAACCGTCTAAAATTAAATCCAAGTGCGGCGTGACTTCTTCGCGAAATAATTTCACGGTAAGCCGGTCGGTGCGCGCGTAGATGCCCCAATCAATAAAACGTAAATCGTCGCCGGGCTGGTATTCGCGGTAGTCCTGAAAATCAATCGAGCTGCCCGCGCGGCGTCCGGCGCGCGAGCCGATGATGCCGCTGGCGGCGACCTGCGGAATCTGGAGCGCGTAACGTGCGCCGAGCATTTCGCCGTCGCGGAGGGATTGTCGGAGGGCAGCGTCCATGCGGGAAAATTATTTCAACACGGGCGGAGAATTTTCGGCGGTGACACGGACAAGCGGTTGGAAAATTTTTAACTGTCGGAAAAACCAGTTGAAATTTAAGACCAACGCCAGCGCAAACCAAATTGCGGCGAACAGCAGATGCAGGTTGCGGTTCTCCTCATCACGCAGTGAAAACAGGTTGAAAACATTGCCGAGTTGCAGGCCTTCGACGGAACTCCACGAGAGTTTGTTGATGAAAAAAAGAAAAATGCTCGGCACCACCGCCCACGCGGCGGCGAGCAGCACCGTGAGCAGCCCGGCGATTTTTGGCGGGCGGCGCGCCAGCCATTTGCGGTGGATGAACAGCGCCGTGAGCGCGTAGGCGAACGCATATGCCGCGGTCGTGATGAACCAATTTTTTTGTTCGCCGCTGCCGCTGCTAGTTCTGGTGAAAAACATCTGGGTCGCTTCAGACGCCAGATAAGTGAGCGCCAAAATTCCGCCGATCCACAACAAGCCGCCCGCCGCGCCGTTGTAAAACACGAAGGCGAAAATTCGTTTGATGGCCGACTGCGGAATGGTCCGCCGCACGCGCAGGCTCAACTGGTCTGCGTTGCTGACCGTGACTAGCAGCGCAAACATCATCACGAAAAAAGTGGGGTAACTCCACGCTATCATTCGTCCCGCGTCGCCGGTTTGCACCACCCAATTGAAGCTCAACAGCCCGCCGAGCAGCCAGATCACGGTTAGGTAGATGCGGACGGGCAGGGCGCGGTTCGCCGACGGCGGTGAAATCAAGGCGACGGCTAGCACAAAAAAAAGTCCCGTGATCGCCGCGCCGATGCTGACGGAGGTGACGACGCCAATCCAAAAATCCCGGCCGGTCATCATCGCGCCCACGCCGGAGCGCATGAACATATACGAGCTGCCAATCAGTGAACCGATGATGCCGAAGCTCTGGAAAAATCCGTAGATGATGAATAGAAACTTGAACGGTTTGCTCATCGGCAGGCACGCGAGAAAAATGGCGATCATGTTCGCCACGCATACGGCCAGAAACAAAAAGGCGAGGATGAAAAAAACCGTCGGCAAATCCACGCCGCGCAGCAAGTTCGTGAACGCCATGAACGGCATGCACGCGCTGAAGAATAGCAGCGCGATGTAGCTGCTGCATAAAAATTTTCCCAGGATGATACGAAACGGGGAGAGGGTGCTGACGTAGAGCAAGTCAGGATTATTTTCCTGACGTTCAGCGGCGACGCGCACGCCCATGTAGAGCGGTATGAAAAAAACGCTCGCGCCCGCGAGGATCACCACGAAGGCCGAGAACATCGAGCCGCCGAGCTGTGTGTTTTCGCCAACCTCAAAACTTTGCCCGATCAGGAACGCGAGCGACGTGAGGAACAGCACGACGAGAAACAGCAGCAACATTCCCGTGACCGTCCAACTGCGAACGCCTTGGCGCAGTTCCTTGATGACGATGGGATTGAACTCCCACGCACGCCAGTTCACGAAGTGTGATTTTAGTTTTCCTATGGTCGCAGTCATAATAATACAAAGGCAGAAGGAAGAATGCAGAATGATGAAGCAAAAATACCTGCCGAGCGCAGTAACTGTTCTGCATTCTGCATTCTTCTTTCTGCCTTCACTGCACTCCTCCTTTGGTGACGTTCATAAAAATGTCTTCCAGATTTTGTTTCGTTTGCCGGAACTCGATCACGCGGAATTTTTTGGCGACGAGCGAATCGAGGATGTCGCACGCGGCCACATCGTCGCCCGCCAGTTCGAAATGGATTTCATTCGCCACGTCGCGTGCGTTCTGGACGTGCGGCGTCTGCAACAGTTCTTTGAGCAGTTGCGTGTTCTGGTGCAACTGGCTCGCCAGCAGTTTTACCGCGACCGTTCGGCGCGGCGTGCTTTTCTTCAGCACATCTTCAATCGTCCCGGTCTCCAAAATTTTTCCGCGCTCGATGATGACCACGCCGTTACAGATTTCCGTCAGCTCCGTGAGGATGTGCGAGCTGATGAGAATGGCTTTTTTGCGTTCCGCCAAGAGCATGAGCAACTCGCGCAACTCGACGCGCGCACGCGGATCAAGTCCCGCCGCTGGTTCATCCAAAACCAAAACGTCAGGATCATAAACCAGCGCGCGACCGAGGCTCACGCGTTGTTTCATGCCTTTGGAAAGCGCTTTGAGATGTTTGTCGCGGATGCCGCCGACATTGGTGAATTCTTCAATGGCATCAACGGCCTGCGTGCGTTTTTTTCCGCGCAAACCGTAAGCGCGCGCAAAAAAATCCAGATACTCGTGCACCGTGATGTCGCCGTGGGCGGGCAACGTGTCGGGAACGTAACCGACGGCGCGGCGCGCGAGTTCGGGTTCCTCGCAAACGGAAATGCCGTTGAGCAAAACATCGCCAGAACTCGGTTCTTCAATCGTGGAAATAATCCGCATCGTCGTGGTCTTGCCCGCGCCGTTAGGGCCGACGAAGCCGAAGACGTGGCCGGAATCGAACTCAAAAGAGATGTTGTCCACGGCGACGGTCTTGCCGAATTCCTTCCGCAGATTTTTGACTTGGACTTTCATTTAGTTTCGCTTGCTTCCAAAATTCCAAACACCACCGCCGAACTTTTGGTGCGCTTCGGAACGGACGCTGTGCCGAGCGCGTTTTCAATGAACGGATTTCCTTCCAGCACGGCGATGTAACTGTTCGGAAAAATATTTTTTCCAATGCCGTCTTCAGGCAAATCTCCGTGCGACGCGAAGCCGATGGTTCGCAGCAAACCTTCCGGGCCGGATTTGCTGGCGACTTTCAGCGCGGACGCCAGCAGCCCGCCCTTTTGACCGGCGGCGATGTTGTGCGCTTCATACACATTCATTTTTTCATCCGCAAACCAGAGCGTTTTGATTGGTGCGCCGAGGCTGTTGACGATTTCCATTTTTCCATTTTCGTTCAAGACTTGGATGCGTTCACGGCGCGTCTCGGATTTACGGAGATGAAAGTGCGCCGGGACGCGCGAGGAAATCCAACCGCGCGTGAAGTGCTGCGACTGCGTCCAATCCACTTCGCGCGACGAACCGGAGCCGTAACCGGTGGTGACGAGCGGCGTGGCCTCAGTTGCGGATTCAAACGTCAGTCCGCCGCTCGGTGTGAGCGGGCAATAAAATCCCTCCGCGCCGATGGTCGCTGCGTGGTGCGCCGCCTGATCCAAAAAAGTCACGCCGGCGATGCGCGTGTCCGGCGTGATACCTTCGCGCAGTAAGCTGTAAGCGAAAACGATCAACGTGGTGACGATGGAAATCGCGGGGATCGTCCACAGCATCCACGTCCGGCGTTGGCGGCGGTTGAGCAGAAAAATGTTCACCGGGCCGATGACGATGATGAACGCGAGCATGATGACAACGATGCCGCGCGTGGGAATTTTCAGGCTCTCCACCACGGGCAACACGGCGTTGGCCGCGCTGCTGTCGGATGGCAAACTTTGCCAGTATCGCGCCGTTTCGCGAACTACGTCGCGGATTTTTTGCGCGGAGGTCTGCGTCATTGCCGTGAAATGTTCGGCGGCAAAGACGTTGCCGAAACCAGCTTCCGCAATGCGCCCATCGGCAATCACCATTTTAGTCGTGGTCGTGTGCCACGCGGCGGGCAGCCTGTTGCCACCAGCGATGAAAATATTTCCACCTGCATAAAGATAATCCGCCAGCGCGCTGGTCACGCCAGACGGCAGCGTGTTCACATCGGCAGGACTCAAAACAA
Organism: Limisphaerales bacterium; assembly: GCA_025360325.1. Classification (GTDB taxonomy): domain Bacteria; phylum Verrucomicrobiota; class Verrucomicrobiia; order Limisphaerales; family UBA11358; genus UBA11358. The sequence continues at coordinate 12,801 of JANYCI010000168.1, forward strand.
TCGCGTCGAACGGCGTGTAGGCCAGCCAGTTTTCGCTCCACTCGGCGGTGGGCGATTCAGCGCGCAGCGTGGCGATGACATCCGCCGCGCTGCCCGGCGCGTAACTGGCGGCGGACGCGTTATTGTCACTGCTGGCGCGGGCATCGGTCGCCCAGCGCGAGCCGTTGGTGCCGGAGGTTTCCACCGCGTCAACGGCGATGTTGTAAGGCGGCGCTTTGGCGAAATCTAGTTTCACCGTTTTCACCGGCTCGGTGGTGGCGGGAAAAGAAAATTCTGAAATCCAACCGCTGCCGTGCGAAGAGATTCTTCCGCTGCTCAACGGTATGGAAACCAAGTTGGTTCCCGAAATGCCGATCAGGATGACCGAGCCAGAAGTGGGCGCAGACATCGAGTTGTGTAGGGAAACGTGGTCAATGATTTCGGGGGTGGCGTAATCTAATTCCAGCCAGTTCGCGACGCCAGCACGCCGCGTATCGGGCATCCACGCGTTGGGCTGATAGCCGCTACCGCTCGCATCCGGCACGCCCGTGGCCATCGCCGCCGTGAACGCGCCGCCTTTGCCAGAATTGAAAGTTTTCCCCACCGCATCGAAGTCCAAACTGCGGCTAACGAACACCGTCGGCGAGTGGTTGCCGCGTCCATAACTGTAACCGTCATTGCAATGATTGTTCGCGTTCGGCACGCGCACCTCGCCTTCGTGATGGCCGTCCACTTCCACGCGCAAGTTGCCGTCGCCCTGCGCAGGCAGTGCGGGTTGCAACAGCGAAACAATTTCCCGCGCATCGGGCGGAAGCTTCACCGTGCGCGCGAGCCGGCTGATGCTGTTGCCGTTGTTGTAGGAATTATGCGGATACGTCAGCGTGACGCTGTGCGCCTTGGTGTGTGAACGGTTCTCCAACGCCACGCGCATCTCCGCGTAGCCGTGAAACGTATTTCCCGTGAACATCGCGTGCGGCTCCACGGAGATGTCGCCAAACTCTTCAGCGGCGTGGCCGACGGAAAGGAAGAAGGTAGAATGAAGAATGAAGAAAAATTTCAACACCCGACGCACCCGTTTTTTATTTCTACATTCTTCCTTCTTCATTCTTAATTCCCCTTCACTTGCACATCCTTCGGCAGATTCAAGCCCGTTTCGTCCAACTGGCCGACGAGTTCCGTCACGAGTTTCGCTGGCGTCATGCGGTCGAAGCGCGCTTGATAATTCAAGATCAAACGATGATTCAACACCGGCTGCGCCACAATTTTCACATCCTCGAAGCCGACGCTCGGACGACCGCTCACGAGCGCATGACCGCGCGCCGCTTCTGCAATGGCAATGGCCGCGCGCGGTGAGGCGCCGTAGCTAACGTATTTATTTACCGGCTCGGTGGCTTCCGCATTGCCCGGATGCGTCGCCGAAACCAGCCGCGCGATGTAACGCGCCACCGGCGTTGGTAGATAAATTTTCCCCATCGTCGCGAACAACATTTCCAACTGCGCGCGTTCCATCTGCCACGTTGGCGACGGCAGTTCGCCGCGACGTCGCTCGGAAATAATTTGCTCCAAAACTTCCGCATCCACGTTGTCAAACATCACGCGGAACAAAAAGCGATCCAGTTGCGCTTCTGGCAATGGATAAGTGCCTTCGAGTTCAATCGGGTTCTGGCTCGCCAAAACAAAAAATGGCTGGGGTAGGGGACGCGTCGTGCCGAGGAGCGTCACGGAATTTTCCTGCATCGTTTCGAGCATCGCCGATTGCGTCTTGGGCGATGCGCGATTGATTTCGTCCGCGAGCAAAATGTTCGTGAACACCGGGCCGGGCTGGAACACCAATTCGCGTTTGCCCGAACCCGTCTCCTGCAAGATGTGCGAGCCGAGCACATCGCCCGGCATCAGGTCCGGCGTGAACTGGATGCGTTTGAAATCTAGCTTCATGATCTGGCCGATGGTGCGGACGAGCGCCGTCTTGCCGAGGCCGGGCAAGCCTTCGAGCAACACATGGCCACGCGACAAAACGCCAATGAGGACAAGGCGATGAAGCTCCTTGCGTCCGAGCAAAATGCGGTCGAGTTGCTCCAACGTTTTCCGCACCAGCTCGGCGGCGGGCTGCAGTTCTTCCGGTTTCAAGATTTGGTCTGGCATAAAAAATTCCCCATTAACATCCGATTAATTTGTGATCCGTGATTCGGGACAAGGACAACGCGCGCAATTTTTTTTACGCATCACGCATAACGTTTCACTTCTCATCCCTTTTGAAAAACTTCTGCACCGCCTGCCGATGTTCCGGCAAAATCACTTGCGCGTGACCGGAACCGCCGCCCGCCGCCGCGTTATTCAGTGCGCCACTTTCCACAGACACATCGGCTTTCGCCAATTCCGGCGCGGCTTTGCTCACGCCCACCAATTGCGCGTCGGACAAATGTGGCGACGGCGGCAGAACGTGTTCTTGAAATTTTATGTTTGCTTCCGACGTGTCGTTGTCCCAATCCATTGGCGCTTCCGGCCCGCCACCGCCCGGCCCGCCGCGACCGCGCTTCAGCACCCAAGAAAATAATATATCCGATTCACACTTCCCGCCGCCCTTGCACTGCGAGAGATACAGCGCCAATCCTTCGCAATTTGATTTTGATTTATTTCCCGCCGCCTGCATTTTCGCGAGCGTCGCCGCGTCAATCATCTTCAAATTTGCGAGATTGCTCATCGTGTTGCTCAACGCGCCTTTGTTCGCCGCCAATGCCTTCGCCAATTTTTCCATCTGCTCCTGATTCAATCCTTCCGCACCGCTCAAGTTCGCCAACAGTTCCGGCGGAATTTTTCCGTTCAGCACGCCTTCCTCGAGTTTGGCCGCATTCAACATCGCTGCGAGCGCTTGCGCCGCTTGCGCCGCCGTCGCGCCATCCATCCCGCTCTCCGCGCCATTTTTCTCCGCCGCCATCTCCATCGCTTTCGCCAACGTCTCGGCCTGCGTGAGCGACTCGGTTTTTTTTACCGCCTCTTCCGCCGCCGATTTTGCGGAATCAGAATTCGCCTGTTTGATATGATCCAAAGCTTCCCACGTTTTGTTCGGATCGTTCGCGGAAGAATCTTTTTCCAAAGCCGCGAGCTGCTTTTTCAAATCGTCCGCTTTGGTGTCCGGCACAATTTTTTCCTGCGCGAGCGTTTGCACCTCCGCCTTGAGCTGATCTACAATCTGGCTGATCGCCAAATGCGACTGGTTGCCCAGATGCGTCAACCGCTCTGGCAATAATAACGCCGTGGCTGCGAACGCCGCCGCGATGAACAACATCCCCAGCGCGCGTCCGCTGTGCCAATGCAATTCCGGCACGCTTGCTGGCGCGAGTTGCGCGAACCACGCGCTCGTCTCCGCCGTTTCATTCGCCATGACAATGCCGCCGCAGGAATTTATTTGATCGTAGCGCGCGCGAATTTTTGAAAACACCGGCAGTTCTTTTCGCGCAGCGAGGGCAGCGAAAATAATGGCCGGCAGCGCGAAGAAAATTCCCAGTGTAAGCCAGTAGGTTTGAGTGAAGCCAGCGACGCGCGCGGCGAGAACGATTGCGCCCCAGATGAAAAACCAGACCGTGAGCCATTGCACCGCACGACGCAACATGAGCAGCCGCGCAAGGCGCGCGGCGAACGTTTTCAAGGCATCGTGGTGGTTAATGCTCATGTCGCCTGGCAAATGAGACAGCGAATCTCCCGTTTCGTCACGAACTATTTTATTTTTTTTGGAGATTATATGGTTTGCAAACTTTTACGGTAGCAGGTGATGGCTCAATTCCGTTTTCAGGATTGCTTCCACCGCACGCATCTCGTATCACGCAGCACGTCGCATGGGAATTGTTGATTTCATCCTGAACCTCGCCGGGCTACTACTGTGGCTCAACTGGCGTTCCATCCGTTTTGATCCGCTCACGAAGCGGCTCCCCGCCACGCTGATGGGCACCTTGCGTCCGGCGTCGCCCGCCAAATTCCGCCGCTGGCATCTACTGGTGTTTCTTGGCGGTCTGCTATTATTGCGCGCCGCCGTGTATCACTGGATCGCACCGTTATGGGTTTTCAAACTCGACTGTGGCGTGGTCGCGCCCCCCTTTCGTAGCGACTCCCTCGGTGGGATGCTGCTGTTTTCTTTTTTAAGTTTTGGCGTGACGTTGGGAATTTTTTACGTCGTGCTGCTGCTGCTCTCGTTACTGCAAGGCCCGGAGACCATCCATCGGCTTGTGAAAATTCCGCTGGGGCGCGTGGATCGTTGGAGCGCGCCGGTAAAAATCATCCTGCCATTTTTCATCGCTGCGTTTGCGTGGATCGTGCTTGGCGAGGTGTTGGGGCGGGCGCAAATTCTTCCGCCCGCACAGTCCATGACGCTGCGGGTCGAACAGTCGGTGGTCATCGCGCTGGGAGTTTATCTCGTCTGGAAATTTCCCATCGCGCTACTGCTGGTCCTGCATTTGCTGAACAGCTATCTTTATTTTGGCCAGCATCCGATCTGGAATTACATCAACACCGTCGCGCAAAAATTATTAAGTCTGTTGCAAAAAATTCCGTTGCGGGCGGGACGGGTGGATTTTGCGCCGGTGGTGGGTCTCGTCATTATTTTCCTAGCCGCCCATTTTATTGAAAGTGGCATCAAGACCCGCTTTTTCAACATCCCCGGTCTGGTTGGCCTCTATCGAATGTTGCCGCTTTGAGGTGACTGAAGAATTGGTGGCTGAATGGGGGAGATGTATTGGAGAAATCCATTTATCCAATAATCCCTTTCCCCCATTTCCGCGCTTGCGCGGTTACGCTGCGGGCAGTTTACACGTCACCGTCGAGCCGCCAGCATTGCCGCTTTCCACTGCCAGCGTGCCGCCGTGCAGCTCCACTAATTTTTTTGAAATTGCCAGTCCGAGACCGAAGCCCTGGTCGTCCTGCATCTTGCGTTCAAACTGGACGTAAGCACCGATGCGCTTGATCTGCTCGGTCGAAAATCCGCGTCCAGCATCACGCACCGACAAACTAATCTCGCCGTTTGCAACCTTGAGCGTGACCATCACCGGCGTGCCCGGCTCGGAAAATTTGAACGCGTTCTCGACGAGTTCCGTCACGATTTTTTTCAGGTAATCATCCGCCATCGGCAGCGTCAGGCTGGACACTTCGAGAATCAGGTTTTGACCGCGCTCGGCTTTGTCCGCTGCTGTCGCCGCCGCGCTACGGATCAGTTCGGCCGCCTTGTCCGCACGCGCAGAACGCAGTGCCGCCACGCCATTCGCATCGCTGCCCACGATTTCGAGTTGCGCGTAGATGAGGAAATTTTCGATGAGCCGTTCCAGCCGCTGGCCGGACTGGCAAATTTCACGGCTCATCTCGGCGATCGTCTGCGGATCCAGCGCCTCGGCAGAATCCGCGAGCAATTCCGCGTTGGAAATGATGCCATTCAGTGGCGTGCGCATTTCGTGCGGCAGCATCAGGGAAATTTGGCTCCGCAGCAGCGTGAGTTTTTTTTCCGCCTCATCGCGGACCGTGCGCGCCTTGCGGAGTCGTGCGTTCACCGTCGCGTAAAGTTCATCCACCTTGAATGGCTTGGGCAGATAATCATCCGCGCCGAGTTCCATGCCGTGCCGCATCCCAGCGTTGTCGGCGAGACCGGTCATCAGAATGAATGGGATCGCCGCCGTGTCCGCATCTTCGCGCAATTTGGAAAGGGTGGTGTAGCCGTCGCCCGATCTTTCGATGTTCACGTCGCAGATGATGAGGTCGGGCAAAAGTTCCCGCGCCGTGCTAGCGCCTTCGCTGCCGCTGGCGGCTTCATACACGTCATGATTCTGCTGCTCCAGCGCCAGACGGATCATCTCGCGCAGCCATTCTTCATCATCAATCACTAAAATTTTGCTCATTAAATTCGCGTGGGTTATGGGATTTGAAAACCGTCCACACTCCTTCATCGGCAATATGGCGGGCGGACTCAAATGATTTCTCGTCAGGTTTTTCACCGTGAAGCCCGGCAAACAATCAACGGCAACGGACGCCAGAAAATAACTAATTGGTTACTTCGCAAGCCTTAAATCCTTTTCCATCATGAAAAGGAACTTGGTGGGGAAGGACGGTGTGCCCATCCGCAATGGAAATTTTTACTTCCGCATTTCCAGCGGGACGTAATGATTCATCGTCTTGCCCGTGTAAATCTGGCGGGGTCGGTAGATGCGGCTCTTCGGCTCGTCCATGATTTCTTTGTAGTTCGCGATCCAGCCTGGCATCCGGCCAATCGCAAAAATCACCGTGAACATCTCCACCGGAATCCCAATCGCGCGCATGATGATGCCGCTGTAAAAATCCACGTTCGGATACAGTTTCCGCTCCACGAAATACGAATCCTTCAGGGCTGCTTCTTCCAGCTTTTTCGCGATGTCCAACAACGGATCGCTGATGTGCAATTTCGACAAAACATCATCGCACGCCTTTTTAATAATCGTCGCGCGTGGATCGTGGTTTTTATAGACGCGATGACCGAAGCCCATCAATTTTTTTCCGCTATTTTTATCCTTCGCTGCCGTGATGAATTTCGAGCCGTCATCGCCGGACTGGTGAATCTCCGCCAACATTTCCAACACCGCCTGATTCGCGCCGCCGTGCAACGGCCCCCACAACGCGCACACGCCTGCCGCGCAACTGGCGAATAGATTCGCCTGCGACGACGCCACCATGCGGACGGTCGAGGTGGAACAATTTTGTTCGTGATCCGCGTGCAACAGAAAAATCAGATCCAGCGCCTTCACCACTTCTGGCTTCAATTCAAAATCCTCATACGGCATCGAGAACAACATATGCAAAAAGTTCTCCGTGTATTTGTAACTCTGCTTCGGATAAATCAGCGGCAAGCCGTGCGATTTGCGATACGAATACGCCGCGATTGTCCGCACCTGCGAAATTAATTTCGCCACATACACATCGAACTGTTTCATCTTGCCCCACTGCCAGTTCATCAAACCCTCGTCGAAACAACTCGCCGCATTGATCATCGAAGAAAGAATCGCCATCGGATGCGCGCCTGTTGGGAAGCCTTCAAAGTGATACTTCATGTCTTCGTGCAGAAACTGGTGCTCGCCCAGCAAGTCGGAAAATTTTTTCAACTGCACCACGTTCGGCAGCTCGCCGTAAATGATAAGATAAGCCGTCTCGATGAAATTAGAATTGTCCGCCAGTTCTTCGATGGGAATTCCCCGGTAGCGCAAAATCCCTTGGTCGCCGTCAATGAACGTCACCTTGCTCACGCACGAACCCGTGTTGCCATAGCCGTCATCAATCGTGATGTAATTTGTCGTCGCGCGTAGCGTGGACACGTCCACCGCTTTCTCGCCCTCGCTGCCCGTCAGCGTGGGTAGCGTAAATACTTTTCCGTCCAGTTCCAGTTTGGCTTGGTTGCTCATGACATTCAATGTAGTAAAAAAAACCGCCGCAAATTTGCCGGTCAAATCCAGCCTTGGCAAGTCGTGAAAATAACAAACCGCGCCACGGTTTGAAATAATTATTCTGGAATTGAGCTACGCACGTTGCCACCACTGGCAGTAAAGACGGTGTCAAACTGCGCCCCGGCATTTTCAACTGCGGGAAATTGTCTTTCAATCGCAGTGTTTGCGGTTATTTTTCTGCGAATTAAATTTGTGCAAATCCGCCCAATCTGTGTCGAACTGCTTTATTAAATTATGATTCTCCGCTGGTTCCTGTCCAAAACCGTCCGCGATGCCTGCACGGTCGTTAAGCATTATCGCCGCCTGCTCGCAGCGCAAACCGATATCTTATCCGCCGCGAACATTGGCGCGGTGGAAGCCAAAATCGGCGAGTTGCGCGCGGCCATCGCGGAAGGACACAAGGGACGCATCAACATCAAGGCGGAGGAATTGCAGTTTGCGGCGGAAAAAAATCTGCGGCCGTATCCGCACGCCGCATGGCGTGAAAACGTGGAGGTGCTGCTGGTGGCACTCGCGGTAGCGATGGCGATCCGAACGTTTTTTTTGCAGCCGTTCAAAATCCCAACGGGTTCCATGCAGCCGACGCTGTTCGGTGTGACCGGAAAAAACTATCTCGCGCCCGGCGGCGATCCTGATTTCAAAGTGCCAACGGGTTGGGAGCGCATCAAGCAAGGGTTTCAGGGCACGAGCTACATTGACATCGTGGCGGAAGCGGACGGGCAGCTTGAAGGAGTAAGCGCGCCGGTGGGCATCAAGATCATAGATTTCTGGCAGACGTTCAAGGTGGGCGGCAAGGAGTATCGCATCTGGTTGCCGCCGGATTTCGGAGAGCCGCCGAGTAGAGATATTAATGCCTTCATGTATCGCACGGGCTTCTATGCCAACGCTGGCCGCGTTTATCACAAGGGCGATCACCTCATCAAACTCCGCATGGACGCCGGCGACCATCTGTTCGTGAATCGGCTGACGTATAATTTCGCCAAGCCAGAGCGCGGCGAAATCGTGGTGTTCCAGACGAAGGGAATTTTCAATCCCAACCCGAATAATCCTTTGGAAAACACTATGCCGCAGGATCAATTTTACATCAAGCGGCTCGTCGCGTTGCCGCACGAAAAAGTCCAGATTGGCGACGACCGTCACCTGATTATCAACGGCCAGCGGCTTGATGCCTCTACGCCGCACTTCGAGCGCGTCTATGGTTTCAATCCCAACGACAAGCCAGATCAGAGCGTGTTCTCCGGGCATTTGAACGGCAGCGTCGCGGCCACTTACGGACAGTATTCCTACCTGCCGTTTTTTCCCAATTCGGAAACCGTCTTTAATAACGATGGCAACACCTACATGGTCATGGGCGACAACACCTGCAACAGTTCCGACTCGCGAGTGTGGGGCACGTTCCCGGCGGAGAACGTGATCGGAAAATCATTCTTCGTCTATTGGCCGCTGACGGAACGCTTCGGCTGGGGCAACCAGTGAACCGCAAAATGGATGGTTGAATTTTTTATGAAATCCATTTATCCGTTTTTTGAATGTGCATGAAAGAAACCGTCCTCATCACCGGTGCCTCATCGGGCATCGGCCTAGAGCTGGCGAAATGTTTTGCGGCAGATGGGGCGAATCTGATTCTCGTCGCGCGTAGCACCGACGCGCTGGAAAAACTCGCCGCTGAACTACGAAATAATTTTTCCATCCGTGCCGAAGTCATCACCGCCGACCTCACGCTCACCGAAGCCCCCGCGCACATTTTCGCCACCGTGAAGGGCAGGGGACTGACGGTGGATGTGCTGGTAAACAACGCCGGTTTCGGTTTGCACGGACCGTTCGCAGAGTTGCCGCTGAAACGGCAGTTGGAAATCGTGACGGTAAATATTTCTGCGCTGGTCGAACTGACAGGACTTTTTCTGCCGGAAATGATTTCGCAAAATCGCGGCGGAATTTTGAACGTCGGCTCCGTGGCAGGCTTCGTGCCGGGGCCAAACATGGCGGTGTATTTCGCGAGCAAAGCATTCGTGTTGTCGTTCAGCGAGGCGCTCGATGTGGAGTTGCGCGGCACCAACGTGACCATCACGAATCTGTGTCCCGGTCCGACGGAGACGAATTTCTCGCAGGTAGCGCGCGGCCATCGTCAGCGCCCAGTGCCGGTCGAAAAAATGTCCGCATCGGAAGTGGCGCGGATTGGCTACCAAGATTACCGGCGCGGGAAACACATCAGCGTGCCAGGCGCGATGAACAAATTTAACTGCATCGTCCCGCACTTTCTACCACGCGCCGGCGTGCGCCGGATCGTCGGCTGGCTCAATCGGCTGGCGCCAGCGAAATGATACAACAACATTGTTTCAGCCAAGCATTTTTAAAGAAACCAATTAATATAGATGCACAATGTTTGTTATATTTAATAACGCTGCTTATTTCCGGTATGCCTTCAGGTATTGCTTGACGGTGCTTTTCCACGAGAAATCGGCCTGCATTCCGTTTTTTCTAAATTCTTTTAGTAACGCTGGGGTTTGGTAGATGGCCATCGCTTTGCGGATGGCTTTAGCCAGTGCGCGGGAGCTGTATTCAAAAAATTTTATTCCGTTCGCCTTTTTTTGGGATTCAGAAAAATCTACAACGCTGTCATCGAGTCCGCCGGTGGCGCGCACGATTGGAATCGTGCCGTAGCGCAAACTATACATTTGGTTCAAGCCGCACGGCTCGAAGCGTGATGGCATCAGGAAAAAATCGCAGCCAGCCTCGATGCGGTGCGCGAGTGTCTCGTCATAACCAAAACGCACAGCGACTTTGCTGGGATGACGCCGGGCGAGTTCGCGGTAGCCGTGCTCAAATTCCGGCGAGCCGCTCCCGAGCTGGCAAAATTGGATGTCGGCCTGCAACATTTCTTCTAGCGCGGCGAGCTGGATGTCCACGCCCTTTTGTTCCGCGAGGCGCGAGATGGTTCCGAACAGCGGTATTTTTTCGGCAACGGGCAGGGCAAGCAGGCGTTGCAATTCCTGCTTGTTGAAACTTTTGCCGCCGGGTCGCGTCGCGGAATACGACCTGAACAGGCGGGAATTTTTTTCCGTGTTCCATTCCGCGTAGTCCACGCCGTTCAAGATGCCGGTCAGTTTCGCGGCGTGCGTGCGGAGAAATCCGTCTAGCCCGCAGCCGAATTCCTCCGTCGTGATCTCGCGGGCGTAACGCGGGCTGACCGTGGTGACGATATCGGCAAACGCGATGCCGGCTTTCAAAAAATTGATGAAGCCAAAAAATTCCGCGCCCGTCGGCGTGAAAAAATCCGGGTCGAGATTCGTGAGCGGAAAAATTTCTTTCGGAAAAACTCCCTGATACGCGAGGTTGTGAATCGTGAGACAGGTGCGCGGTGCGTTCCCCCACCCTGCGCGTTTCGCCTGTAAAATCAGGGCGGGAACGAGGCCGGTCTGCCAGTCGTGGCCGTGAACGAGATCGGCTTGCCACGGCAGATAGCGCGCCAGATGCACGACGCATTTGGAAAAAAATAGATATCGTTCGGGATTGTCGGCGTAGCTGATGTTTTTCTCGAAGTAGATTCCGGCGCGGTCAAAAAATTCCGGCTGCTCGATGAAATAAATTTTCAGGCGCGGCGCAAAATCCAGTTCCCACAATTGGCCGGAGAAAAATTCAGCGCCGAACGGCAGATCAAAATTCCAGTCCACCTTCCGCAGCGCCGGAAACTTTTCGCGGATGCCGCGATACAGCGGCGTGACGATGCGCGCTTCGTGTCCGGCTTCGGCCAACGCCACGCCGAGCGCGCCGACCATGTCCGCGAGGCCACCGGTTTTAGAGAACGGATAAACTTCGCTGCTGGCGAGGAGAATTTTCATTGCCGGAATAAACCCACCAAGTCACCAAGTCACCAAGAAAAGTGAATTGGGGGAAAGCCTTGGTGCCTTGGTGTCTTGGTAGTTCAAAGTTACGGGGAAATCTTTTCAGTTTTCAGATACGGTTGCAACGCCTCGGGAATGTTCACCGAGCCATCCGCTTGTTGATGCGTCTCGATGAGCGCGACAAACAAACGCGCCAACGCCGTGCCGCTGCCGTTGAGGATGTGCGGAAATTTATTTTCGCCCGCCTCCGTTTTGAAACGCATATTCATTCGGCGCGATTGGAAATCTTCGCAGTTCGAGCAACTCGAAACTTCCAGGTAGCTCCCCTGCCCTGGCGCCCACACTTCGATGTCGTAAGTCTTCGCGCTGCCGAAACCCATGTCGCCCGTGCAGAGCAGAATCACGCGGTAATGCAGGCCGAGCAGTTGCAACACTTTTTCCGCGTTGCCCACCATCTTTTCCAGCTCGTCATAAGCGTTCTCCGGCTTCACGATCTTGATCAGTTCCACCTTGTCGAACTGATGCACCCGAATCATTCCGCGCGTGCCCACGCCCGCCGCGCCCGCCTCGCCACGAAAACACGGCGTGTAAGCGCAGTAACGAATCGGCAACTGCTTCTCCGCCAAAATTTCCTCGCGATGAATGTTCGCCACCGGCGTCTCGGCGGTGGGAATCAAATACAACTTGCCGAGATTTTTCGCATCGTCACCTTCCGCCACGCCGTAGTATTGATCTTTGAACTTCGGAAATTGTCCCACGCCCACGAGACATTGTTCGCCCACCATCAGCGGTGGTGAAACCTCCGTGTAATCATGCTGCGTGATGTGCAAATCCAAGAGAAAAGAAATCAATGCCCGCTCCAGCCGCGCGCCCCAATTCGTGTAGAGCAAAAAACCACTGCCCGACAACTTCGCCGCGCGCTCAAAATCCACCAGCTTCAGCGACGCACACAATTCAACGTGCGACTTCGGCTTGAAATCAAAATTCTGTTTCGCGCCGTGAACGCGGATTTCAGGATTATCCTCCGCCGATTTGCCGAGCGGAATGGATCCATGCGGGAGATTTGGTAATTGCAGCATCAACGTATCACGCGCGACTTCGCTTTCCGCCGCCTGCTTGTCCAGTGCGGAAATCTTATCGCCCAAATCTTTCGTCTCCGCCTTCTTCGCGTCCGCCTCGGCGATTTTCTTCTGACCCATCAGCGCGCCGATTTCTTTACTCACGCGATTGCGGAGCGATTTCAGCGACTCCACTTCAGAGAGCGCTTTACGCCGCGCCTCATCCAGCGTGAGGATGTCGTCAATCTTCGCTTCATCCCCTGCCCCGCGCGTGGCGAGACGTGAGCGGACGAAATCAGTTTTTTCGCGGATCAATTTGATGTCGAGCACGCGGAGAATTTAAGAAATCAATCAGCGCACGGCAAGTTTGAAGCCTGTCGCGCAGTTGCCGATTGACCTCTGTCCGATATAGCGTAGCCTCCGGCATCATCGTATTTGAATTTTTGTCGCAGGGGTGGCAAAAGGTATTTGCCACCTTGTAAATGAGAACCGGACAGGAATTGATTTTAGCCACCAAGCGCTTTGCGAAAGACAACACGCTCCGAAGCTGGTGGTGCGTGCTTTCAACTTTGTTCCTGCTGCTGGCGGCACTGGCGGGGACGTTCTGGAATTTTCCACTGCTCGCCCGCGTCGTGTGCAGCGTTTTGGCTGGGCTCCTCATGATTCGAGCCTTCGTCATCTATCACGACCAGCAGCACCACGCGATTCTGCCGAAATCGAAATTGGCGGAAGGCTTGATGCAAATCTTCGGCATTCTCGCCATCAGTCCCAGCAGCGTCTGGCGCAGTTCGCACAACCATCATCACAACCACAACTCCCGGTTGCGCGGGTCGCAAATCGGTTCGTATCCGATCATGACCAAGGAGCAATTCATCAAGACGCCGCCGGGCAAGCGCCGGGTCTATCTTTTCATCCGCCATCCCCTCACGATTCTGTTCGGCTATGTGTTTATGTTCCTGTTTGGGATGTGCCTCAATCCTTTTTTCAATCATCCGAAGAAACATTTCGATTGCCTCGTTGCTTTCGTCGTTCACCTCGCCATCAGCGTGTTGCTGGTTTATTATGGCGGCTGGCTCGCGCTGCTGTTGACGCAGTTGATTCCGAACTTCATCGCCTTGGGCATCGGGAGCTATCTGTTCTACGCGCAGCATAATTTCCCCGGCGTCACGTTCGCCGACAACGCTGGCTGGACCTATGAGAAGGCCGCGCTGGAATCCTCCAGCTACCTGCGCACCAGTCGGCTCATGGCGTGGTTCACCGCCAACATCGGCTATCACCATGTTCATCATCTGAATTCCAAAATTCCGTTCTACCGTCTGCCGGAAGTCATCCGGGAAATGCCCGAACTGCAAGCCCCCAAAACCACTTCGTTGCTTCCAACGGACATTCTCCGCTGCTTGCGGCTCAAAGTCTGGTGTGTCGAAACGCAACGCATGGTCGGTGTCCGTAATTTGTAACCTCCTCCCCGCCTCTCATCATGTCATTCACCGCTGCTGAAATCGCCAAACAACTCAACGGTGAAGTCATCGGTGACGCCACTACCACGCTCACCGGGTTTGCCTCCGCCGAACTCGCGCGCACGGGTGACCTGACTTTTGCCGACAAGGAAGAATACTTCCGCGCCGCCGAAGCAAGTCCCGCCGCCGCGATTCTCATCTCCGGCCCGTTCACCTCCACGACAAAAGTTCTCATCCGTGTGAAGGACGCCCGCATCGCCGTGGCGCGCGTGTTGCCGACATTTTTTCCGCCGGACGAAATGCCTCAAGGTATTCATCCGAGCGCGAGCATCGCGGCCTCGGCGCAGATTGATGCCACCGCACACATCGGGCCGGGCTGCGTGATCGGTGCGCGCGTGAAACTCGGTGCGCGCACCGTGCTGCTCGGCGGCAATCACATCAGCCGCGACTGCGTGATCGGTGACGATGTCTGTTTGTTTCCGAACGTGGTGCTTTACACGCGGACGCAAATCGGCAACCGCGTGAGCATCCACGCTGGCACGGTCATCGGCTCGGATGGCTACGGCTACGCGTTTGACGAAGGCCGTCACCGCAAAGTTTTGCAAGTCGGCAACGTCATCATTCACGACGATGTGGAGATCGGCGCGAACGCGGCCATTGATCGCGGTGCGCTCGGCCCAACAATCATTGGCCAAGGCACGAAGATTGATAACTTGGTTCACGTCGCGCACAACGTCGTCATGGGTCGGCATTGTCTCGTGATGGGTCAAGTGGGATTTGCCGGCAGCACGCATCTGGGCGACTACTGCGTGATCGCGTCGCAGTCGGGCATCGCCGGGCATCTCAAACTTGGTCCGCAAGCCACCGTCGGCGCGAAGTCCGGCGTGATGCGCGACGTTGGCCCGAAAGAAACCGTGCTCGGCGTCCCCGCGATGCCGGATAAGCAAACTAAGCGGCAATGGATCGCCATGCAGCAACTGCCCGAAATGATCCGCCGGCTGCGCGAGCTAGAGAACCAAGTGGCGGAACTGAAGGCGAAGGTTCAGTAATCAGTTCGTGCTGGAGCCGCGCTAGACTTAATTCGCTTTCTTTACCAGTAGTCGGTGGGCGGCGCGGTAGGTTAGATGACTGGCTATCCGCATCCACGAATCGCCGTTCGTGTGGAGCAAGCGGAGTTTGTTCAACGCTTCGGCGAACTTTAATTGATAGAGTTTGGCAATTGCCCAGGTATAGAGAATTTCGCGTAGGTGGTTACTGATTCGGCTGCGGATTTCTCCGACAACCAGTTCCGGCATCTGCAACCATCGTTCCAATCGGAGTTGAATGTTGCGATAGGCAATGTCGGGTATTTGATACAAGTCCACCAACCGGGTCAGCGAGGTGGTGCGGTCAATCTGCACGAGCGGTTCGCCAACGACACAGAAGCGAGTCAGAAAGGAGAGCCGAAAGATGAGGTCGGTATCTTCACCAATCTCTAGGTCTTCATTAAAACAATTTAGTTTCAAGAGTAGGTCGCGCCGCACGAGCAGGCTTTGGACAAAGAACGCCGCCTGCTTGGCGAGAATGAATTTTATAGGCTCGGCGATTTCACCCGCACCGCCGGGACAATCCAAGCCGGCGGCTAGGAAGGCGTTGGCTGGCTGGCTGGGATCTCCGAAGTAACGGCAATCGGTAAAACAGGCACCGAATTCTTTACCCATGACTGCGAGCAGTTGCACCTGCCGTTCCAACTTGGTTGGTTCCCAGAGATCATCGGAAGCTAGAATCGCGATCCATTCTCCCTGCGCGAGTTTGATGCCCGCGTTCTGTGCGGCACTGGCACCTTGGTTCTTCTGGTAAAAATATCGTAGCCGATCTTGATAGGGACGCAACCGTTCCACCGTGTCGTCTGTAGAGCCATCATCAATGATGATGATTTCGCGTGGCGGGTAAGTTTGCGCGAGCGCACTCTGAACGGCGCGCACGATTTCATTGCCGCGATTATAAGTGGGAATGACGACTGATATATCCATATCATTCCGTTGCGTGGACTGGTGGCGAACCAATGCGGATAGGTAAGGTCATTTGTAATGTCCAAATAAGCGCCGCCACATTTGCGACCACGGCGACTTGAGCCGGTTTTTGACATCGCCTAGCTCAAGCCCCACCAGTTTTTCGCCGGGGACGCCGGTGGCCGGATAAGTATGGTAATTCTTACACTGGGTGCCAAAGAGATGATCCCAAATACTAAAGATCGCGCCAAAGTTCCGGTCGTGATGCTCGCGTTCCACCGAGTGATGCACCCGGTGGGACTGCGGCGTGACGAGCACGAAGCGAAGCGGCCCGAGGTTGGTGCGGATGTTGCCGTGGTAAAACCGGCTATACCAATCCTTGAAGATGACCATCGCCACAATGACGGGCAGGTCTATGCGCAAAAATATAAACGGCACGGTGACGAAGGTATGCCGGACCAAGTATTCCAAAGGATGATAACGAAAGTCCGAGAAGAAATTCAGCTCCGTTTGCGAATGATGCAAGGCGTGCAGCTTCCACAGAAAAGGCACCGCGTGATTGATCCGGTGTTGAATCCAATAACCCAGATCAACGACCAGTATGCCCACAGCGATACGCAGCCACACGGGCATCTGGGTCAAGCCGTAGCAAGTCCACTGCGGAAAATAGACGGAGTGAAGTTTCGTCAGCACGGCGACGTAAGTTCCGACCACGAAGGCATTCAGAAAGGGTTCGTAAAAAAACCAAACTATGTCCTGACGGAAGCCGGCACTGAAAATCTTGCGATCTTTTTCGGCGGGAATCCAGCGCTCCAACACGAGGGTGAGCACCAGCACGCCCCAGAACGGGATGGTAAAAATGATGTTCTTAAAGAGTCGTTCAAAGGGATTATAAAAAAAGCGGACAACCGTTCTTTTAATCCATTGGGCGCGGGTCTCGGTGGGCGGCGTCTGCGCCTGTTCTAAATTACCAACCACAGCAGTGAGGCTGGGATTATGCGGCGCGCTGGCGTCGCCTAAAAAACTTTTTCCCCACGATCCCCAGATTCCCCACGCGGTGAGTGCCAATAGAAAAATCGCGAGGGCAAGCATCAAGTCCTTTGAAATTTTGGGTTGCATGGTCGCCTGACTTTTTCATTCGGCGAAATTGACTAATAATTAAGGCGTTTCGGGTGAAAAACTACGCAGGCACCTTGGTTTGTCAAGGGAAAGCGCCCGTGAACAAGGCTGATGAAATGCTCGGACGGCTGAAACAAGTTTGAGCAAATTGCTGCGAGCCGGTCTAATCTTCCGCCTTCGATTCGCGCGTGGTCAAATCGTGCAGAGCCTGCGCGGGATTTTTATTTTCGTAGAGTGCGGAATAAATTTCATCAATGATGGGCGTGTTGATCTTCAGCTTGCGCGCGAGGGCGTGGGCGGATTTCGCGGTGGGATAACCTTCGGCAATAGATTTTGTGCTGGCGAGAATGGCTTCAATTTTTTCGCCGCGTCCGAGTCGTTCGCCGAAACCACGGTTGCGGCTCAATTTGGAAAAACACGTCACCATCAAATCGCCGAGGCCGCTCAAGCCAGAGAAAGTATCTGCCTGTGCGCCGCACGCCACACCGAGACGGCGCATCTCGGCGAGACCGCGCGTAACGAGCGCAGCCTTGGAATTGTCGCCAAAGCCGAGTCCATCGCACACGCCCGCCGCGATGGCGATGACGTTCTTCAACGCGCCGCCCAGCTCGACGCCGTGGATGTCATGGCTGGTATAAACGCGGAAGGCCGGGCGATGAAATAATTTTTGCACCGCGTTCGCCGTGGCTGCATTGGTGCTGGCCGCGACGATGGCTGTCGGCACGCCGCGTGCCACTTCCAGCGCGAGCGACGGTCCGGAGAGCGCAGCGAGCTTGGCGTGCGGCGCATTTGCCGTGAGCACGCCGCACATCGTCAACCCGCTCTGATGTTCAATGCCCTTGGTGACGCTGATGGCAATGCCGTGGAAATGTTTCAGCGACTCGGTGACATTGCGAAATGCCTTCGAGGGCACGGCGAGCACGATGATTTCAGCCCCGGCGATGGCGTGAGGCAAATCAGTTTCCAACTTCAACGCGCGCGGCAACTCGATGCCCGGCAGGTAACGCTCGTTGCGAAATGATTTTTGCAAATCGTCGAGATGCGCCACGTCGTGGCCCCAAAGCGTGACGTGATTTTTTCCATCGCACAAAAGCCGTGCGAGTGCCGTGCCCCACGCGCCCGCACCGAGAATAGTGGTGTTCATTTCGTTTCCCCCGTGGTTGAAGTTTTTTTGCCGAGCCGACTTTCCGTTCCCGCGATGAGCCGCTGGAGGTTGCCCTTGTGTTTGTAAATTGCGAGCGCGCCGAGCACGGTGGCCACGACACCGAGTAAAACATTCTGCGGCGTCATGATCCAAACGGCGGCGGGCAGCGCGATGGCGGCGGACATGGACGCGACTGAAACATATTTCGTGAGCAGTAGCGCGAGTATGAAAATGATGAGCGCCGCGAGTAATGCCCACGGTGCGAGCGCGAGAAAAACGCCCGCCGTGGTGGCGATGCCTTTGCCACCTTTGAAGCGCAACCAGCAGGTGTAGTTGTGGCCGAGCACGGCGAAGATGCCGGCGATGACGGTGAATTTCATTTCCAGATCGGTGGGCTGAACGTTGAACGGCGCGTCAAAATAACCGGTGGTGTAAGGAAAATGCGGCGCGATCCAATTGAAAACCAGCGGCGGAAGAATTTTGCAGGCGACAAATCCCTTCAGCGCATCTATCAGCAGCACAAAGATGCCCGCCGGTTTGCCGAGCACGCGCATCGCGTTCGTCGCGCCGATGTTGCCGCTGCCCACGCTGCGGATGTCTATGCCCTTCGCCTTCGCGACGAGATAGCCCGTCGGAATCGAGCCGAGCAGATACGCGGCGAGCACGGTCGCGAGATAAATCAAAATCAAAGGCACGGCGGTAATCTAGCGGTTGGAGGTTGCGGGTTGAAAGTTGAAAGTTAAGCCGAGGTCGCGCGAAGAACGCGAAGTCAGCGAAGGAAAACGAAGGCTGAATCTTGAAAGCCTTCGCCAACTTCGTCTTCTTCGCGCGACAATTCTGATTTTAGTTTCGCACTGTTGCTGGCAAACTCTGCGCATGGCAAAAGTAAAAGTCGCCGTGCTCGGCACCGGCTCGCTCGGACAACATCACGCACGCATTTATTCCGAACTCCACGCTGCCGGCACGGTGGAACTCACCGGCATTTTTGACGCCCACGCCGAAACCGCCCGCAAGATCGCCGAGAAACATAAGCTGAAAGTTTTCGCCTCCATCGCCGAGGCCGCCGCCGCGAGCGATGCGCTGAACATTGTGACGCCCACCACGACGCATTTTGATATCGCGAAACAATTGCTCGCACAGGGCAAACACGTCCTCGTCGAGAAACCGATGACGGACAGTTCCGCGCAGGCCGCCGAGTTGTGCGAACTCGCGCAGAAGAAAAATCTCGTGTTGCAAGTCGGCCACGTCGAGCGGTTCAATCCGGTTTTCAATTTTCTCCAGAGCGTCGCCACCGAGCCGAAGTTCATCGAGTGTCATCGCCTCTCGCCCTACCCTGCCCGCTCGATGGACATCGGCGTGGTGCTCGATCTGATGATCCACGATCTCGACATCGTGCTCGCGTTCGTGAAATCGCCCGTGACCAGCGTGGACGCCGTGGGCATTCCCGTGTTGAGCGCGAGCGAGGACATCGCGAATGTGCG
>JANYCI010000186.1 GCA_025360325.1 Limisphaerales bacterium
GAAACCGCTTTCACGGCCACGGTGGATTTTTCCAAACGCACGGCCAAATCGGCGCGGGCGGCGGCGGCGTCCGGCCATTTTTGCGCGGCGAGTTTCAGCGCGGATTCAATCGGCAGATGCACGATGCCGCGCTGGCTGTCGGCGATGGTAAGCGTGTTCAACGCTTTTTCTTCGGCGACGGAAATTTCGGCGAGCGCTTTCGTGCGAACTTCGTTGCGGTCAGCGTCAATCGCGGGTGCGGCGACGGATAGTTTCAAGACGGCAGTGGTCGCCACCAAAATCACGACGCCGATGATAAAACCGAGGGCGGCACCGGACGCGCGGTTGATTTGCAACAGATTCATTTGGCACCTCCCGGACTGGTTTCGCCCAAGTCGTAAACGACGTTCGCGCTCACGCCCATCGCTTCGAGCAAGCGCGGATCGCGCTGCGGATACGGCGGGTTAGCATTGAATTTATTCAGGAAAATTTTGGCGAGGAATCCGCCCATGAACATCAGGCAGCCGAGCGGCAGCCAGATCCATTTCAGCGGATAACCGTCGTGGTGCGCGGCGGGCAAAATGTTGAACGCGAGATCCGCCGCGTGCATGAGCCACGCCCACAGGCAGACGGGGATGATGACCTTGAAAGTGGTTTTCGCCTTCACTGGCAGCAGCAAAAAGAACGGCACGAAGAAATGGCCGAAGATCAAAATCATGCTCAACGCGAACCAGTTTCCGTTTTCGCGGATGAGATACCAGAACGTTTCCGTCGGCATGTTCGCGTTCCACACGACGAAGTATTGCGCGAACTCGATGTAGGCTTGGAATAGCGTGAACGCAAAGAACATCACGCCGATGAAATAGAAATAATTCGGTTGCAGCACGGACGAGAGAATCCGCTGACGGCGTAGCACGACGGCGATGCAATAGACCGTGGCGAGCGTGATCCAAGTGCTGCTGCCGAAGAAATACACGCCATACATCGCGGAATACCATTCGTGTTCGAGCGCCTTGACCCACAGCACGGCGGCACCGGAAAGCGTGAGCGCAAAAGCGACGATGCCCCAACCGGAATGAAAACGCATCTTGCGCGTGAGTTCCGCCGCGCCGGTTTTGTCCTGCTGCAACGAGAGTGAACTCAAACGTGAGGTTAGGAACCACCAGATCGCAAAGAGGATTGCCGAGGCAATGATGAAACCGGAATAGGTGAACACGGGAAGTTTTGCGGCAACCGTGTTGTCCGTGGCCGGATCAATATTCAACCAGTGATAAATTTTTGGCGCGAGCAAAACGATTGGGACAAACAAAACCGTGAGCGGCCAGCGCAGCAGCGAGGCGAGGTGTTCATTGAAGCGGCGGATGCCCACGGACCAACCGGCATCCGTCAGATGATGCACGATGACGAGAAACAAGGCACCGAGGGCGATGCTCAAATAAAACACAAACGCGAGCAGCCACGAGAAACCAAATTCGCGCGGGTTGATCAAGACGCCGACGAACGACAGGAAACCGCCAACGAACATCAGCAGCGTCGGCAGCATCCGCCAGCCGGACAAATCCAGCGGCGGCGGCAGATGATTTTTTTCGTGGCTCATCTTATTTCTTCAAGGCGGCTTTTTGTTCCGCAGTTAAATCTTCCAGCGTTCCGAGACGGCTCAATTGCAACGCGCGCAGATACGCGATGACGGCCCAACGGTCTTCGGCCTGGATCAGCGGACCGACCGCACCCATCGTGCTTTTGCCGAACGTAACCGTGTTGAAAATCTCGCCATCGGTCATCTTGACGATGCGGGCGTCGTGCAGATTGGCGACCGTCGGCATGACGGCCAGTTTTTTCGTGATGCCGTTGCCATCGCCAATTTTTCCATGGCACGGCGCGCAATAAATATCAAAACGATCATGTCCGCGCTGGAGCAACGCTTCGCTCATCGGCAACGGATTGTTCTCCACGAAATTCGTGGAACCAGCCAAATGCCCCGTGTTCACGGGCGAATCTTCAAAACGATACACCGCGCCATTCACCGTCTGGATCGGCTCGCCGCGCGCAATCGTGCCACTTGGTGGCAATTGCGAACTGACGCCGCTCGCAAAAAAATGATTCGGTTCCTGCGGACGCAATTTCGCCTGACGATCCATGTCGGGGAACAATTCGGTCGGCGGTTTGCGCGACATTTTGCCTTGCAAGCCGAGCGTGCCGAAACCGGCGATGCCGAGGCCCAAGCCGACGAGCAAAACAGAAATAGCGATGGATGGAAAATATTTCATCAGTCCCGTTCCTCCACGATTTCGACGCGCGCGCCGCCGAGCGATTCAAGCAACTGTTTCGTTTCCGTGGCGGAAAATTTTTCATCCAGCGCGCCGATGACCAGAATGAATTTGTCGCGCGACGCGCCTTCAAAACATTTTTTGAAAAACAGCGGATGATGCAGGCGCGGAAGCTGGTTGAGTCCAAGCATCCCGACGAGTGCGCCAATCGCGGCTCCCATGATGAGCATGATGTAAGCGGGCACGAAGGTCATCGGCACGCTGAACATCGGCTTGCCGCCGACGAGGAGCGGATAATCAAACGCGTTCGTGAACCAGATGAGGCCGGCAACGTTGGCAAACATAAACGCGCCGCCCGCGAGCGAAACCCAGCCGACGAGCGAATTGCCGAGTTTCATCACTTCGTCAATGCCGTGAATCGGGAACGGCGTGAACACGTCCCAACGATTGTAACCGGCATCGCGGACTTTTTTCGCGGCGTGCAACAGTTCGGCGGGCGTATTGAATTCCGCCATGAGGCCGTAAATTTTGTCGTTCACCGGCTGGCTCACGAGTGGCCTCCTTTTCCGGCTCCGCCAAGCGGATGATGCGGATCGCCCTGCGGCGTCGCGCCTTTGACTTCGGAGATGGCGATCATCGGCAGAAATTTCACGAACAACAGATAGAGCATGAAAAATGCGCCGAGCGAGCCGACGTAGATTCCGATGTCCCAGCGCGTCGGCATATACTTACCCCAGTTCGCCGGGAGAAAATCTTGATACAGCGAGCCTACAACGATGACGAAGCGCTCGCACCACATACCGATATTGATCAGCACGCCGATGATGAAGAGCGCGAAAAGATTCGAGCGGATTTTTTTGAACCAGAACAGTTGGGTCACACAAACGTTGATGCCGATGAGCATCCAGCCGAGCGTCATGTATGTGTGGCCGAACAGGCGATGACCGAAGACCCAGCGTTCATACGGATCGCCGCTATACCAGGCGATGAAAAATTCCTGCAAATAAATGTAGTCAATGATGAGGCCGGCAACGAGCGCGAGCTTGGCGATCTTGTCGATGTGGCTCATCGTGATGATATTTTCGAGGCCGCACCATTTGCGGAGGGGAATCAGAATCACCAGCATCATGCCGAAACCGCAGAACACCGCGCCGATCACGAAGTAGAGCGGGAAAATCGTGGCATGCCAGCCCGCGAGTTGCGAGGTGCAGAAATCCAAACCGACGATGGAACTCACGGTGAACACGAGCATCGTGCAGAGACCGCAGAGGACGACATACGCTTTTTCGTAATTGTGCCATTGCCGCGCCGAACCGGTCCACCCCATCGCGAGCAGGCCGAAAATAAATTTACGCGGACGCGTCACGGCCCGATCACGGAACACGGCAAAGTCAGGAATCATGCCCATGAACCAAAATAAAATGGAAACGGTCAGATAAGTGTTCACCGCGAAAACGTCCCACATGAGCGGCGATTTGAACTGCGGCCAGTTGCCATTGGAGTTCGGCACGGGAAACATATACCAATCGAACCACGCGCGACCGACGTGGATCGCCGGATACAAACCGGCCATCATCACGGAGAAAACGGTCATCGCTTCGGCCATGCGGCCAATCGTGGTGCGCCAGTGTTGACGCGTCAAAAAGAGCAGCGCGGAAATCAAGGTGCCGGCGTGCGCGACGCCGACCCACCAGATGAAATTCACGATGTCCAAACCCCACATCGCGGGATGGTTGTTACCCCAGACACCGACGCCGGTGGTGACTTGATAGAACAAACAGAACGGCAAAACTACCGTCGCGCAAATGGCGGAGGGGATGAAAAGAATCCACCACCACATCGGAATTTTTTTTGATTCGGCAAAAGCGGACAACTTATCCGTGAGCCAACCGAGACCCTGATTGCCTTCAACCACGGGCGCGCGGCGAAGTTCAGCGGGCGGAGCCAGCTTCTTCAATTCTTCGATGTTGGCAATGTCAGACATTCAAAAATTGTTTTGCAAAGCAACAGGGAACGCGTGCGCCGCGCGTGCGGGGAGCACAGCCGCCTCGGCTATGGCGGTTGACGCCCCGTCAACTGCACCGTTGCGCGCCACCGCACAACGACGCGCGGTGGCGCGCGTGGCCGCCGACCGCGAGGCGCGTGTGCTACCCGGACAAAAATTTTCTTCGCGGCTCGGCATCTTTGTTGGCGTTAATTTTTTTTCCCCGTCAGCAGCGTGTTTTCGTATTCTTCCGTGCTGAACGGAGCATGATAATCAGGCATCGCCGGATTCGGATTGCGGACTCGCGCGAGATAGGTCGTGCGCGGCTTCGTGAGCAGATCACCGAGCACGGAATAATTCAGCGACGACATTTTCAATTTTGAAACCATGCTGTCGGCATCGCTGAC
>JANYCI010000216.1 GCA_025360325.1 Limisphaerales bacterium
CTCACCGCCGCGCTGCAAAATAATTACGTCAAAGACAAAGGCCAGTTGGAATTGAAACTCGCGCAGCCGTGGAACCCGCTGTTGCTGCCGGATGAGCCGCTCACGCTGGATGTTTCCGAAATTCCGGGCCTCGGTGTGACGTCCAATTTCATTGTGCGCTTCACGCTGCGCGCGGGCAAAGAAACGCTCGGCACTTGGTCGGCGAACGTGAAGGCGAATGTCTGGCGCGAAGTTTGGGTGGCCAGCACGCAGCTAAAAAAAGGCGCGGCGTTGGATAAAAATTTTTTCGCGCAGGAACGCCGGGACATTTTGAATGTGCGTGAGCCGGTGGCGGATTTGTCGCTCGCTGATGAATCGCTGGAACTTTCCGAACCCGTTCCCGCTGGCGTGCCGTTGCTGGCGCGGATGTTGAAAGCCCGCACGGTGATCCATCGCGGCCAGCGCGCCGAGGCGTTGCTGGAAGACGGCGCGTTGAGCATCCGCACGAAAGTGGAAATCATGGAAGACGGCGCACCGGGCGATTATGTCCGCGCCCGAAATTTCACCAACCGCCGCGAACTCACCGGCAAAGTTTTGAACGAACGAACCATTTTGATCTCCCTATGAAAAAAATAATGCCTGCTAAAAAAATCGCTCTAGCCGCATCGTTGCTGGCGATTATCAGTTCCGCCAGTCACGCGCAATCGCTGTGGCGTGAGGATTCGGTGCGCCCGATGTTCGCGGATAAACGCGCGACGGGCATCGGCGATATCCTGACCATCGTGGTTTCGGAAAGCACGGCGATGACGAAAAATAACGAGACCAAGACCTCCAAGCAGTCGAGCTGGGCGGCGGCGGTCACGACATTTTTATTTCCCGGTTTCGCGCAGTTCAAGCACACGACGCCAGCGGTGAATTACAATTCCACCTTGAAACATGATGGCAGCGGCGCGGTGAATAATTCGCAAAGCATCGTCACGCACGTCGCGGTGAAAGTGATTGATGTGTTGCCGAATCAAAATTTGGTCATCGAAGGCAAGCGCGATACGGCGTTCAGCGGCGAGCATCAGACCGTCACGTTGCACGGCATCGTGCGGCCCGAAGATGTGATGTATGGCAACACGATTGCCAGCGACAACATCGCGGATGCGAGCATCTCGATCACCGGCAAAGGCACCGTGAGCGACGCGCAAAATAAAGGCTGGTTCACGCGCGTGATTGATAAGGTCAACCCTTTCTGAAAATAAATTTATGCCCCTCGTTCCTCGTTCTCTGCGTCCGCGTTCACGCATCGTGAGCCACGCCCGCGCGCTGCCGCTGCCTAGTGGTGACAGCGTTGCGCCGGTCCAGTCCATGCTTTCGGAAACTGAATCGGCGAGCAACTTGGCTCACGCTCTGACAATGAAAAATAATTTTTTCGCAACCGCCACGTTTGCTTTTTTCTTCACGGTTCTCTGCGCGCAACTTTGCAACGGTGCCGGGGTGCGCGTGCGCGATCTCACGATGATTTCTGGCGCGCGCGACAACCAACTCGTTGGCTACGGCCTCGTGGTGGGACTGGCGGGCGATGGCGATAAAGACCAAGCCTACACGAAACAAACCGTGGCGAATATGCTGCTGCGTTACAACATCAACATCCCGGCCTCGGCGCTTTCCGCAAAAAATGTCGCGGTGGTGATGATCTCGGCTGACATCCCGCCGTTCCTGAAAAATGGGGCGCGCATTGATGTGACGGTGGCTTCGATCGGCGACGCGAAATCGTTGAACGGCGGCGTGCTGTTGCAGACGCCGATGATTGGCGCGGACGGAAAAGTTTATGCGGTGGCGCAAGGCGCGTTGGTCGTTGGCGGTTTTGCGGCGGGCGACGGTGGCGCGGGCGGTGCGACGGTGACAAAAAATCATCCGACGACCGCTATGATCATCAATGGTGCGCTGGTGGAAAAAGAAATTCCGACGCAGTTCGTGCGCGATAATTCGGTGGAGTTGTTGTTGCGCGATCCGAGTTTTGGTTCTGCTTCCGCGATGGCGGCGGCGATCAATGAAGTTTTTCGGAATTCGGCGCACGCGCTTGATTCCTCAACGGTGCAGGTGCAGATGCCGGCGGGCGCGGCGGAGTCGCCGGTAGATTTTATCGCGAAGCTCAATCAGGTCGAGGTCGTCCCGGATACGCCGGCGCGCATCATCATCAACGAGCGCACAGGCACGATTGTGGCGACGGCGGACATTCATATTTCCGCGTGCGCCGTGGCGAGCGGCAACATCACGATCAATGTTTCGCAGACGTTGGATGTTTCGCAGCCGGGCGCGCTAAGCAGTGGCACGACGGCGGTGACGCCGCGCACGACGACGAGCGTGACGGAAAGTAAATCGCGGCTGATCCCGCTGCCGGAATTGCCGACGGTGGAAAAAGTCGCGGCGGCCTTGAGTTCATTGGGCGCAACTCCGCGCGACATGATGGGGATTTTTACGGCGATGAAGCAGGCGGGCGCGCTGCGCGCGGAGCTGGTGGTGCGCTAATTTTTTATGAACGTTTCCGCAGTTCAGCCAAAAATTGACACGGCGCACGTCGCGATGGAAAACCTCGCGGGCAACCACGCGTTGACCGAGGATGAAAAAATCGGCGAGGCGAGCCGGCAGTTCGAGGCGATTTTGCTGCGGCAGTTTTTGAGCGAGTCACAGAAACCGATGTTCAAATCGGAATTCACGGATGACTCTGCCGAGGCGGGAATTTATCAGGATATGGTGACGAACCAGTTGGCGGAGGCGCTGACACGCGGTCACGGCGTAGGCCTAGCCGAAACTTTTACACATCAATTGACTCATCGCGGTGGCGAAACTTCCGCCGCGCAGAATACTTCAAAATGAAAGAACTTTTATCGAATTTGATCGAGGCGTTGCGCGAGGAGCTTAAGCAATACGGCGAGATGCTGGCGTTACTGGATCAGCAGCAGCAACTGGTGATGCAGCGGCAGGTGGCGGTGTTGCCGGGCAACGTGAATCTGGTGAACACGCAGGCGGGGGTCATCACGGCGGCGCGGCAGGAGCGCGAGCAGCGGCAGTTGCACCTCGCGCGCAGTCTGGGGTTGGCGGAAGGTTCGGTGGCGTTGTTGTTGCCCAAGCTGCCAGCCGATTATCAGCCGCTCGTGGGCGCGCTGGTGGAGGAAAATAATTCGTTGCTCGTGCGGGTGCAGCAACGCGCGCGGCAAAATCATTTGCTGTTGAGCCACGCGGTGGATTTGATGTCGCAGTTGATCCTCTCGATTTTTCCCGGCGCGGCACCGGTGACGTATAACGGCCAAGGCCGCACGGCCGTCGGCGTGGCTGTGAACGAACCGGTTTATCACGCGGCCGCTTGAAATTTTATGTCCGGACTTTTTTCAACTCTTGACCTGGCGCGGCGTTCGATGGCGACGCAGATGGCTGGCGTAGAAACGGCGGGCCACAATCTCGCGAATGTGAACACGCCGGGCTATTCGCGGCAGCGCGTGAATTTGCAGGCGAGCACACCGCTGTCGTCCGCTGCTGGCGTGCAGGGGAACGGCGTGCAGGTCGCGTCCATCCAGCGCATCGTGGATGATTTGTTGAACGGCCGCATCCAGTCGCAGGCGGGCGTGCAGGCGTATTGGACGGCGCAGCAGTCGGCGTTGCAAAACGCGGAGACGGGGCTGAATGAATTTCTCAATAGCACCGGCAGCACGGATGCCTCGAACACGACGGCGACGGCGACGGATGCAAACGCGAGTTTGTCCGCGAAGCTTTTAGATTTTTTCAAAACTGCTCGCGCGCTCACAAACGAAGGCGGCGACACGACGGCGAACCGCGAGTTTTTCGTCAAGTCGGCGCAGTCGCTGGCGACGGCGTTCAACGACGCGAATTCACAACTAGGCGCCGTGCGCACGAGCATCAACTCGGCGCTGGCGGACGACACGGCAAGCGCGAATTCGTTGCTGACAAAAATTGCCGACTTGAACGGCCAGATCAGCGACGCGGAAGCTGCCGGCGGATCGGCGAATGATTTGCGCGACCAGCGTGACCAGACGTTGCAAAACCTTTCCAAGCTGGTGAACTTCACGACGAGCACCAGTGCGAACGGGGCGGTGAACATTTCCGTTGGCGGGCAAACGTTGGTCAATGGGCAGTCGGTGTCCGACACGTTGCAGACTTACGACGCGGGCGGCGGGCAGATGCTCGTGCGCACGGCGACGGGATCGGTCGCACTGACCGTGACGAGCGGCAGTCTTGCGGGCGAGATCGCGGCGCGCGACACGACGTTGGCGGACGCGCAGGCAAAAGTGGATGCGCTGGCGACCGCAGTGATCACGCAGGTCAACGCCGTTCACGCAACGGGCTTCACGGCGGCGGGCACGACGGGAAATAATTTTTTCACCGGCACCGGCGCGGGGACGATGGCGGTGAACGCGGCGTTGGTGGCGGATTCCTCGCTGGTGCAGATCAGCGGATCGCCAACGGCGGCGGGCGATGTCTCGGTGGCGCTCGCGTTGGGGCAACTTTCCAGCGCATCGCAGTCGGCCTTGGGCAACCAAACTTTTTCGCAGGCGTATTCAAAAATTGTGGGCAACCTCGGCAGCGATTTGAAGACGGCGAATGACCGGGTGGATAGCGAGGCATCAGTGGCGGCGTTGTTGGCGGCGCAACGAAATTCGGTGAGTGGCGTTTCGACGGATGAGGAAATGACGACGCTGCTGGCGTTTCAACGCGCTTACACGGCCTCCGCTGAATTGCTCAAGACGGTTGACCAGATGATCCAGACGACGCTGGGATTGAAGTCGTAAAATTATTTTGGCCTGCTCGAAAAATAAAAAACATCATGCGCGTTCCCACCACTACCTATACTGCGGCGTTCACGAATGACTTGAACACGCTGCGCTCGCGGCAGTCGGCGTTGCAGCAGCAGGCCGCGACGGGCTTGCGCGTGTCCGCCGCGAGCGATGATCCAGCGGCGATGCAGCACGCGCTGAATTTCATCGCCGACAAAACGTCGGCGCAGCAATACAACGCCAACGTCACCGGTATGCTCGACCGGACGAATAATATTTACAGCGTGCTCACGGCGCTCCAGAGCATCGCCAGCAAGGCGGGCGAAGACGCGACCACGGCGGGAAATCCCGCGCTCGCGAACAGCAATCGGGACGCGCTGGTCACGGAATTAAATACGCTGATTGATCACGCGGTAGTCTTGGCGAACACGAAAGACCCGACGACGGGCGCGGGAATTTTTGGCGGCACGAGCGGCAGCGCGCAGCCGTTCGCGGCCACGCGCGACAGCTCCGGCAACGTGACCGCTGTGAACTACACGGGCAATGAATCCGTCAACGCGGCGGAGATCAGCCAAGGCGCGACGATGACGGTGGATGTGCCGGGCGCAAACACCACGAGCAGCGGCGCGCATGGATTATTCACCGACGCGCGGAACGGCGCCGATTTTTTTGGGAATCTCATCAAGCTGCGGGATGACATCGCAGCGGGCAACACGACTGCCGTGGCCAGCACGGATTCACCGGCGTTGCTGAAAGATTCGGACAATTTAATTTTCCACATCGGCAGTCTCGGCGCCGCGCAGACGCGCCTGAATCTGACGGCGACGACGTTGCAAAACCAGGTGAGCGCGCTGGACAAAAACATCTCGGACGCGACGAACGCCGACCTGGTGCAGACGATGGTGCAACTCACGCAGGCGCAAAATTCATATCAGGCCGCGCTGCAAAGCGGGGCGAAAATCATGCAGCTTTCCATCCTCAATTACATCCAATGAAAATGAAATTCAAATTTCGCCGGCACTTGCTGGAGGAGGAAAAATTTGACGCCGAGGGGCAAAAATTGCCGGGTGACCGGTGCCGCTCCTTGTTCGCCCGCGTGAAAAAGGCTGTATTTGTTGAAGAATACGAAGGTCGTCAAAAAAATTCCACACTGGCACGACCATTGCTAAAAGGAGAACTGGAATGAAATGCGCCGAACCAATCGAAGCCGAGACGCCCGCCGTTGCGCGCCGTGAGGCCGTGCAGTTGCCGAAGGGACTGCTGGGGTTTGAGGCGATCAAGGATTACATCCTGACGTTCAACCCAGACGAGGAGCCGTTCGCGTGGCTGTCGGTGGAAGGCAACGCCGCGCTCGCGTTTGTGGTGATGGATCCGTTTCTCGCGCTGTCGGAGTATCAGCCGGACATCCCGCAGTCGGATGTAGAATTTTTGAAATTGAATCGGCCCGAAGACGCGCTGGTGCTGGGCATCGTGACGCTTCGGGAAAATCAGCCGCCGACGGTGAACCTGAAAGGGCCGATCGTCATCAACCGTCTCACGCAGACGGGAAAACAGGTAATTATTGCGAACGCCGCCGCCTACTCCGTGCAACATCCGTTGCCGGTGGCGACCGAATAAAACCAAAAGGGTATGCTCATTTTGTCACGCAAACTCGGGGAAAGCATCGTGATTGACGGCCACATTTTTGTGACCGTGATGCGGGTGGATGGGGATGTGGTGAAGCTCGGCATCGCCGCGCCGACCGCCGTGCCGGTGCATCGGAAAGAAGTTTACGAAGAAATTCAGCGCAGCAACGAACAGGCGTTGACGAAACAAAGCACGCCGCTGCCGAAACTGGCTGCAATGAAAAAAAGCGTGCTGCCCAAAACAAATTTTGCAACGCCGAACGCGTTGCGACCCAGTGTCCAGTGATTCAAAGCGCGACTAACCATCGCGACAAGATTCCTGGCTCCTTCCCCGGGCGGATCGGTTCGCCGGTCCGCCCGGTTTTTATTTAACAACGAATCGCCAACATGAAAACGTGCATCCTTACCACCACCATCAACGTCCCGACTTTGCTGCTCGACTACGCGCGCAACGCCAGCGAACACGGCCATCGCGATGTGGAGTTCATCGTCGTCGGTGATCGCAAAACGCCCGCCGGTGCCGTCACGCTCTGCGAACAGGCCGAGCGCGAGTCTGGTTGCTCCTTCACTTATTTCGACGTGCCGCGCCAGCAAGATTTTCTCCGCCGCTTCCCGCGCCTCAACCGTCTCGTCCCGTGGAATTCCATCCAGCGCCGCAACGTCGGCCTCATCTACGCGCTCGAAAACGGCTACGACAATGTCATCAGCATTGACGACGATAATTTTCTCGTGCCCGGCAGCGACTTCGTGGGCGAACACATTTCCGGCCTCGGCGTTTCCGCATCGCAAAAAATCGTCGGCACCGACACCGGCTGGTTCAACTGCGTCGGCATGATGCAGACAAATTTTGGGAAAGTTTATCCGCGCGGTTTTCCACTCGGCAAACGCTGGCAGGAAGAGAATTGGAAGTTTTCCGACGCCATCCGCAAACCCGTGGTCAACGCCGGTCTCTGGACCGGCGACCCGGACATTGATGCGCTCACGCGGATTTATTTTCCCGTCGAAGCGAGCCTCCCGCTCTCGCACGATTATCTCACGCTCGCCAAAAATTGCTGGTGCCCCATCAACACGCAGAACACGGCATTTCATCGCGGTGCCGCCGCCGTTTCGTTCGTCGTCGTCATGGGCTACGAACTCAACGGACTCAAAGTTGCGCGCTACGACGACATCTGGATGTCGTGGTTTCTCCGCGCCATTATGGATCATTTCGGCGATGCCGCACGCTACGGCAAACCCGTCGTGCAGCAGAATCGTAATCAGCACAATCTCTTCCGCGACCTCCGCGAAGAACTGCCCGCGATGGAAATCAACGAGGCTTTGATTGAAGTGTGCCGCGCCGCAAAATTCACCGGCGAAAATTACATTTCCTGCTACCGCGAACTCGCCGCGCAGATTGAAAACAGTTTCACCACGCACGCGCAGTCCGTGTTTTTCCGTCACCTCGCGGAACAAATGGATACCTGGGCCGATGCGGTGCAAATCGCCTGCCCGGCATTGGAACCTGCTCTCGTCTGACAATTGAAATTAAAATTTTATGAGTGCCGAAATTAAAAAAGAAAATGCGCCAACCAATCCGCCCCGGATTGGTTTTGCCATCAGCACCCGCGAACGCACCGATCTGACGCGCCAAGTTTTGCCCGCGCTCGACTGCGGCGGGTTTGATTTAATTTGGTGCGACGGCTCGAAAACTGCGGAAGGCCGCGCGTTTGCCAGCCGCGAACATTTCAAAAAAACGCCGCTCATCGAAATCAATCACGACGTGACCGGCGGACCCGATGCGGCGATTCAATTCTCGCTGAAACGCCTGCTGGCATTGGGCTACGACTATGTTGGCCTGATCGAAAACGACATCACGCTGCAACCCGGCTGGCTCGACGCAATGCTCGACGCGTGGCGCGCTGCGGAAAAAGATGGTTTCAAAGTTGGTGCCGTCACCGCGCGCACAGCCGCGAGTCGCGTGCTGGCGCGCGCGGAAAATTATTCCGTGCAATGGAATCTCGGCGCGGGAATGTCGCTCTTTTCACGCACCGGCGCGGAAGCCGTGTTGGCGGATTACCAAGTCACGAACGCAAAAACCATTCACGAATTTTTCCGCGCGAATTTCGCCGTGGATTTGTCGGATGCGTGGGAACTCTTCATGCACCAGCCGGATCGCGGTCTCGGCGCGGACTGGCATTACGCCGCTTCGATGCTAAAGCGCGGCCTCGTGTCGCTCGGCGTCGTGCTGAACATGGTGCAAAACATTGACGTGGATTTTGAAAAAGTCTGCGGCACACAGTTTGTCCGCACCGCCACGCAACCCTTGCTGCCACACGTTATTTCCACGGAGCAACTGCAACTGGCGGTTAAAAAACTAATCGCTCCCGCTGCCGCCACTCCCGCCAAACCCAAAGTCGCGGAAGATTTGTGCAAAGGAAAAAATCTCACGGCGGTGCAGAAGAATTCTGAATTTGAACGCGATCTCCGCGCGCTCATCACAAAAATAAAACCGCGTTTCATCGTTGAAACCGGAACCTATCTCGGCCAAGGCACGACGCGCATCATCGCTTCCGCGCTGAAGGACGCGGGGCTGAATGACACAAAATTTTTCTCCTGCGAATGCAATCCTGAACATCATCGTCAGGCTTTGGAAAATTTGACCAGTTCCGGCCTGCTTAACCTTGTTCGCCCGCTTCACGGCGTCTCCGTTCCGCGCAGTTTGTTGCCGGATGAAACCGCCATCCGCACGGAAACCATTGATAACATTGGTGGAAACGTATTCGTGGATCATCACGAAGAAAATCGCATCAAGCTTTACCTGAACGAAACAAACTATCCCGCCATCGCGGAAGATTTGCTCGGCGCGTGTCTTCGGCAGTGCGAAGGTCAGCCGGATTTGCTGTTACTCGACAGCGCCGGTCACATGGGCAATGTGGAGTTCAATTACGTTTTGAGTCTCCTGCGCGCCCCGTGCTATCTCGCGCTCGACGACATCCGCCACGTCAAGCACGCCCGCAGCATCGAGCAGATGCGGGACGATCCGCGCTTTGAATACATTTCCGTCACCGAGGAAAAATTCGGCTCGTGCATCGTGAAATTCACGCCGCACCCCGCCGACCTGCCGACGAATGAAGTGAAGCGCATTTTGTTTGTCCGCACCGATTCTATCGGCGACGCGGTGCTTGCTTCCTCATTGCTTGATCCATTACGTCGTCGGCATCCCCACGCACGGATTGCTGTGCTGTGCCAGGCCCACGTCGCCGAACTGTTCACCGCCTGTCCGTTCGTGGACGCGGTGATTGGCTACGAGCAGAAAAACTTCGACGCCGCCAAACGCACGTCGTTATTGGCTGAAATTGCGGAGTTCAATCCTGAAATCATTTTGAATTCTGTCCGTTCGCGCGACCATTTCTCGAACGAACTCACGCAACTTTTCCCCAACGCGAAACACATCGCCATCGCCGGTGATCGCGACAACATCTCCGAAGCCGACCACGCGCAGACGCTCGCGGGCTACGAAAAAATTATCGCCACCGAAAACGAGCCGATGCCGGAACTTGCGCGGCACGGAGATTTTCTGCGCGGCCTCGACATCGGCACGCGCGGCCTGCAACCCGCCGTTTGGACGACAGCGGAGGCCGAAGCCTTGGCCGAAGCCTTTTTCAAACAGGAAAAGTTGGATCCGAAGAAAACCATCGCGCTCTTTCCGTTCACGCAGCACGCCATCAAGGATTATCCGCAGTTCGCGGAAGCGCTCGCGGATTTCGCCGGTTGGAGTTTTTTAATTTTTGGCGGCGCAGAAAACGAGGCGCGTTGCACTGCGCTGGCGCAAAAAATTCACGGTCAGGTTTTCAATCTCGCGGGCAAAACGAGCCTGCGCGAAATGGCGGCGATCATCCGTCGTAGCCGCATTTATGTTGGCTCGGATTCCAGTGGCGCACATATCGCCTGCGCCGTCGGCACACCGAATGTCGTCGTGCTGGGTGGCGGACACTTCGGACGTTTCCTGCCGTATAGTTCACTCACTTCCACCGTGTCGCAGCCGCTGAATTGTTTCGGTTGCAACTGGCGTTGCACACACAAACGCGCCCATTGCATCACCGATCTAGCGCCCGAAGTCGTGACCAACGCGATTCATCAGACACTGCAAAAATTTTCGCTCACGCCGCGAATTTTTATTTCGTCCGCCGCGAGTTGCGCGGGCGAACCGAAATGGTTGCGTCCCGAATTGCGTTTGCTCGGTGTGAACGCGCATGTGGTCGAACCGAATCCGGCGGTGAAAAGCAGCAGCGGGAATTTTATCATTCCGCCGCCGCCCGCGAATTACGAACGCGTTCCGTGTCCGGCCTGTGGCGGTCGCGAAGCCGCGCGCGTCCGTCAGTGCGCGGACATCGTGCAATGCCACACTTGCGAAACCGTTTATCTGCGGACTCGTTTCACGCGCGAGGCGATGCGAAAACTTTACCAAAGCTATGCGAACGAAGGCTCGCACATGGCACTGCCAAAATCGCGTGAAGAGGCCGAAAACAGTGGCTTAAAGCGCGATTATTTCCTGAAAGAAATTTTGGAGTTCGTCAAACCCGGCGGCGGCTTCATGGATGTCGGTTGTGGCTGGGGCGCATTTTTGTTGAACGCGCGCAGCAAAGGATTTCAACCGCGCGGCATTGAATTAACGAAGGCTTGTGTCGGCTACGCGAATTCGTCGTTGGAAATTCCGGTCACGGATACGCAACTTGAAGACGTCGAGATCACGCCCGGCAGCCTGCGCGTGGCGACGATGAATCATGTCTTTGAACATTTGCCCGATCCGCGCGGCGCGTTGAAAAAAGTTTTGGCCTCGCTCGAACCCGGCGGAATGTTCTGCGGCATCGTGCCGAACTTCGCCTCCGTCTGCTCCGAGGTGCTCGGTGAAACGTGGTATTGGCTTGATCCGAATTATCACTACCAGCACTTCACGCCTGCAACCATGCGGAAAATTTTGGAGGACGCGGGCTTTGTCGTCGAACGGATTTATACCGCCACCGGTGATTACGGCCCGGACGCCGTGCGTAAAGCCTGCCGCCAGCGCGATGAAAAATGTGCGGAGGATGATTACTTCGCCACCGAACTAAAGCGCTATGAAACGAATGGTCGTGGTGAAGAAATCCGTTTCTTTGCGCGCAAGCCCGCGACGCCGGTCGTAGCCAAAAATAAAACTGCGCCGACGGAAACCGTTCTGCTGATTCCTGAAATCGCCACCAGCCCGGAACCGCTGGTTTCCATCGTGGTCTCCACTTACAAGTCCATGAAGTTCATCCGCGCGTGCCTAGAAAATCTCACGCGGCAGACTATTTTTCACAAATGCGAAATCATCGTGGTGGATTCCGGTTCGCCGGAAAGTGAACGGGTCGTCGTGGAAGAATTTCAGCAGACTTACGCGAACATCCGCTACGTTCGCACCGAACGTGAAACGCTTTACGCCGCGTGGAACCGTGCGTTGAAGCTCGCGCGCGGACGCTACTTCGCGAACGTGAACACGGATGACAGCCTGCGAAACAATGCGCTGGAAACACTCGCCGCGTCGCTCGAAAAACATTCCGACTGCGCGCTCGCTTACGGCGATGTCGCGTGGACGACGAAGCCGAATGACACGTTTCCTTCCGCGAACATTGTTCGCACTGTGAAGTATCCGCATTACGCGCCGGTGGAGACGTTGTTTTACTGCATCACCGGTTGCTTGCAATTCTTCCGCACGGAATCGCTGAAAAAAATTGGCGGCTTCGACGCGTCACTGCAATGCGCGGGCGATTACGAAGTGACTTTGAAATTAATGGCCGCGCGGATGAACGCCGTCCATGTGCCGGAGACTTTGAGTTTATTTTTCCAGAACACCACCGGTTTGACGCAAGCTTCCGACCGCGCCGACCGCGAACACGAAGTGGTGATGAATCGTTACCGTTCCGCTCTGGACATCGGCAAAATTTTGGACGCGAGTCACAGCGGGCCGGCGGATGCGTGGGCCGCGCTCGGCCAGCGCGCCGAAAGATTTTTTGTGCCGTGGGAAGACCAGCCGATGGAACATCTGGACTTCGCCATCGCGTGCTATCACCACGCACTGCACCTTGATCCGAATAATGAATTTGCGGGCTTGAGCCTGGCCGGGTTGCATCATCGTCTGAACCGCCTGAATTCATTGGCGCCTGCGCTGGTGCAAAGCTGGCCCAAAATGCAGCAGTGGATTCCGCGCGCCATCTCCGGCGAAGTTCCTAACCGGCCCGAAGTGCCGCACGCGCTTTGCGGCCCAGTGTTCAGCCCGGAAAAAAATGCGCTGCGCCCCACGGAAAAATCGCTCGCGGCGGAACCGGCGGCGTTGCGTCCGTGGATCGTGCGCATCGAGGGACGCCACGTTTATTTGAGCGAAGATATTTTTTCACGCCCGGCGGGATTGCAATTTACCCACGCAGAATTGCAGGCCGGAGCGAATCGGCTCGTGGCGATGTTGAAAGAATTACCCTTATTCCACGCGCACTTTGGCGGGGCTGGCGATTTGCTGGTGTTGCTCGCGTCGTTTTATGACGCGCAGCCGAATTCCGTTTTATTCAGCTCTCCGAACAGCGTCGGCGCGACGCAGGCGTTGCTCGAAGCGTTCCCGCATCTTTCAAAAATTTATTTTCTGCCGCCGCACGCAGATGGTTTTTTCCACATCATCCTGCGCCGCGTCGCGTATGAATTAAAAAATTGCCTCGGTGCCGGTGCGACGCCGAAACATGGTTACGAGGAGGAATGGATTGCCGGTCTGGACATCGCCAAAAAATATGGCGTAAAAATGAATCCGCGCTGGGCGGCCGCGATGAAAAATAATTCCGGCTCGAAGAAAATCGCCGTCGCGCCGAAAGGCAGTCTTACGGGCATGGTCGGTTCTAAGCGCAATTTGATTCTGCCGGAACTGTGGCCGCAGGTCATCGCGCACATTATGGAACGCGGTTTTGAGCCGGTCATCATTGGGCTGGCGAATGAAGCGAAAGAGTATCCCGCGCTGCCTGGTTGCCTGGACGCACGCCGCGAAAGTTTTTGCGGCCAGATGAAAATCGTCGGTGAATGTGCCGGACTCGTCGGCGCAGATTCATGGGCCAAAACCTTTTCCGCGCTTGCGGAAATCCCCACGATTGTTTTCGAGCCGATCAAAGGCGCGGAGCTGACTTCGTGGAAAGATCCGTCCGACTGGGTTTTTATCGAACCTTGGAAGAGCCTCAAGCTGGTGAAAACGCTCGCGCAGTTTCGTCGCGAGTTTGACGCGCGCATCGCGCATCAAGGCAATTCGCAAAAAAATGCCACGCCGAAAATTGCGTGGGCGGGATCGTTCTTGGACTACGGAAGTTTGTCGCACATCAATCGCGAACTATCGTCGCGTTTGGAAAAATCTTTCTCACTCACCCGCGTCGGACAAAATGCCATCACGCCAAAACTCAAGCAGGACGCGGCTTTGGTGAGTTGCGCGAAAAAACTTTCCGCCGTCGCGCCCGCCAGCACGAACATCACCGTGCGCCATCAGTGGCCACCGGATTGGTCGCGCCCGACGAATGGCGCGCTCGTGGTGATCCAGCCGTGGGAGTTTGGTTCGCTGCCGCAAGCGTGGCTCGACGCCGCGCAAAACGTGGATGAATTTTGGGTGCCATCGCCTTACGTTCGCCACGTTTATGTGGACTCCGGCATCGCGTCGGAAAAAGTTCATGTCGTGCCGAACGGCGTGGACACGCAGAAATTCCGTCCCGGCGTGAAGCCATTGAAACTCGCGACGAAGAAAAAGTTCAAATTCCTTTTTGTCGGCGGCACGATTCATCGCAAAGGGCCGGATATTTTGCTTGAAGCATTTTCGCAAGCATTCACGGCCTCGGACGACGTCTGTCTCGTGGTGAAAGATTTTGGCGGCGACAGTTGTTATCGCGGCCAGACGGCGGCGGACGCCATCCGCGCGCTGCAACATAAGCCGAACGCACCGGAAATTATTTATCTCGACCAGGAAATTGCCTCGGAGGAAATGCCGTCACTCTTCGCGGCGTGTGACTGCCTCGTGCTGCCGTATCGCGGCGAAGGTTTCGGGATGCCGGTGCTGGAGGCGATGGCCTGTGGTTTGCCGGTGATCGTGACGGCCAACGGCGCGACGGATGGATTTGTGACGACCGAAGCAGGCTGGAAAATTCCGGCAAAAATTCAACGACTGAATGGACGCGTCGGCGAAATTCCGCTCGTTAAAAGCGGCTGGTTGTTGGAACCAAATGTTGCGGAACTGACCAACATTCTGAAAACGGTCGCGGCGAATCCAGCGGAAGCACGTCAGCGTGGTGCCAATGGTCGCGGCATCGTGGAGCGACGCTTTGATTGGAATCACATTGCGGCCATTGTGGAATATCGTTTGCGCGAACTGGCGGAAAAATGTATGAGCGCGCCGGAAGTTCCGCCAACGCATACGGAAATCATTCGCCTCACCGCGCCGGACGTGGCGCGCATCGGCGATCTGAAGCACGCGCGCACGTTACTGGCTGGAAAAAATTTCGAGGGGGCGTGGGCGGAAACAGCGAAGGCGATGGCGCGTCGTCCGTTTCATCCGGCGGCTTTTTTGTTGTCGGCGGAAATCGCGGCGGCGGTTGGCGCGGCGAGTCCGGCGAAGCGTCATGCGGAACACGCGCGCAAACTTGCGCCGAACTGGGACGCGCCGAAACAATTTTTACTGCGTAAATTTTTTGGCGACGCAAAGTTGGAATGGCTCGGCGACGCCTCACGCCTCACGCCTTACGAATCACCCCGTCTCACCGTTTGTTTGATCACGAAGAACGAGGAAAAATTTCTCGCGACGGCGCTCGCCTCGGTGCGCGATTTGGCCGCGCAAATCATCGTGGTGGACACCGGCTCGACGGATCGCACGGTGGAAATCGCCAAGGAATACGGGGCCGAAATCCATGCGTTCGCGTGGAACGATGACTTTGCCGCCGCGCGCAACGCCGCGCTCATGCACGCGACGGGCGACTGGATTTTGACGCTGGATGCGGATGAAGAATTGCCCGCCACGCAGCACGGAAAAATCCGCGCGCACATGAAGGATGGGAGCGCGCTGGGCTTCCGTTTGCCACTGGTGAACGTCGGCCAGGAAAGCGAAGGCCGCAGTTTTGTGCCGCGTTTGTTTCGCAATGCGCCGGGAGTATTTTTTCACGGTCGCATCCACGAGCAGGTGTTTCCGAGCCTGCTGGCGAACGCCAACATTTGGGGATTGAAAACCGCGCTCGGTGAAGCGGAGTTGAAGCATTACGGCTACGCGAAAGAAGTTGTGCGCGACCGCAATAAGATTGAGCGCAATTTGAAATTGCTCCGGCTCGGTCTCGCGGAAACGCCGCACGATGCCAACTTGATGATGAATCTCGGCATGGAACTGGTGCGCTCGGATGATTTGGAAAACGGACTCCTGAAATACCGCGAGGCGTTCGCGCTGATGTCCGCGCAACCGGCGGTGACAGTGGTGCCGGAGTTGCGCGAGGCGTTGCTCTCGCAGTTCACGTCGCAACTTTACAAAGTGCGCGGCCACGACGAGGTGGTCCGCGTGCTGAATTCGCCGCTCGCGAAAAACGGCGGGCTGACGGGATCGCTGCATTTTGCATTCGGGTTGTCGCTGTTTGAATTGAAAAATTTTGTCGGTTCGGCGGAACAGATGCGCCAGTGTCTCGCGAAAAAGGACACGCCGGCATTGACGCCGATCAACGTGGACATCCACAGTGCGGCGCCGTGGCATTGCCGTGCGCTGTGCCTAGCGCGGCTCGGCGAAAAAGCGGAGGCGGAAAAATGTTTTGCCGCCGCCGTCGCCATTGGCGTGCGGGCAAACGATGCACGGATTGATTTCGCGAAATTTTTCGTCGAGCAAAATCGCGGCCTTGAGGCGTTGCAGCAGATTCATCCGGTGGTGGAGACGGATAAGCAAAACATTCTGGCGTGGCGCATCGGCGGGCAAATCGCGTTATCGCGGAATGAATTTCTGCCATTCGCTCAGGACTGGACGGGGGAAGCAATTCAGTATTTTCCCGGCGATGTGATGGTGCAGGCGCAACGCGCGGAAGCGTTGTTGCTCGCCGGCGACACTGCCGGGGCGCTGCCGCTGTGGCGCGCGGTGCGTGAAAAGGATGGCTTGCCCCGTTCAGTCGCTGCGCTCCTAGTTTGCTCGGTGTGCGAAGGCGAAAAAATTTCTGCCCCCGGTTCGGCGGCGGAGGAGGAACAGGTGAGCCGTGTGTTTATTGGTTGGTATCAGCGTTTACTGGGCGCAAGAACCCAGCCGGTGGTGGCCCAGTTGAATTCACAGCTGGAAAAACTGGCGACGGCGCTACCGACAGCGGCGAAAATTTTGCAAGCCGCCTGCATCGAGGCCGCACAGACGAGTGCGCCGGCCGTGTAATGCTGCTTACCTCGCCAGCATCGTCTTGGAATGTTTGACAGTGCTGCTAGAAATAGTCTGTGCAGCCTTGCCAGTTTCCTTACCACTTATTCTTGGCATTTAAGCCAATTCTCTTGGCTAGATGGAACGATGCCTTCAGATTAAAAGCTGCTTAATTACTAATAGAATCGAGGCATGGTTTGTAGAGTCGGGTGACTCTCCGACCGAAGACGAATGTGAATCTAAATATGTTATCAACACCCGGAATGTCTTAGCGCGTTTCGGTTTTTTTGCTCGCTCGTGGCGAGCCGTCTAGCAGACTTCGCAGCGTATCAACTATGGCTTTGTCGAGTTTATTCTTGACATATTCTAATGAATCGGACAATTATTATGCGCTAAAAATAATTTTTTTAGCTTGAGCAGGATAAAAAATTGTGGGGCATAGAAAAACGACAACATCAGTAATTAGTAAGGTATTTTTGGGAATTTGGTTCGCACTACTGTGCTCTTATCCATGTTCCTCCAGAGCTGCCGAGGTTGCCGCATCAGCCGTGAACAATGCGAGTATGTCGGTGTATGACGACGCGACACTGCTTATCCAAATTGATTCCGACCGTGGCTTTATTGACCATGAAAAGCAAGGTTTTTTCCGGCTGGGGCTGATGCCGATTCTGGTAGTAGAGGGAGTGAAAATTCAAATCCTATCCGGCAACTGCCTGACTAATCTGACGTTGAGCTTGGATTCGTTGAGTTTTTCCCATGGCAACATCAGGAAGCTGGAGCTGCGCCAAATCGAGGTCGCGTTATTGAATGAAAAAGAGCCGCGCCTGAAGGCCGCTAGTGCTCGGTTGAATCGCGCCGGAGGTATAGAGCTTTCAAACGTATTGGTTGCTATGCCCGAAGCTGGACAAATTTCTCTCCCCAAGGCCACGTTGCAAATCACTGGATTAGCCGCTGGCAGTCTACGGTGGCGTCAGGAGGGAATAGAAAAAGAACTTACTATTTTTAATCCTCAACTCTTAAAAAAATCATGAAGAAAATATACGTTGGTATCGTGGCCGTCATGCTGGGCTGGAAAGTTCTGGCCCAGACGGCGGATCTGGATGTGGCTGCCGGTTTGAGTTACTTGTCGGCCAAAGACTTGGTAAATG
Source organism: Limisphaerales bacterium (assembly GCA_025360325.1). Taxonomy (GTDB): domain Bacteria; phylum Verrucomicrobiota; class Verrucomicrobiia; order Limisphaerales; family UBA11358; genus UBA11358. The sequence continues at coordinate 17,906 of JANYCI010000216.1, forward strand.
CTAATGCCTCTTTCACGACTGCGCTGGCTTTGTCGCCCACGCACGCTAACGCTAACGTGTTGGTGGCAGCCACGCGTCTGCTACTACTGCCAACCCAGCCCGCTGGCAGCAGCTTTCTGAACAGCTTGGGATTTTCAGCTGCGGGGCGAAATGTTTTTGACTGGAAGTCAACTTTGCCCGTTGATGGCAATGGCAAAACCGTGTTGCCTGCCAACAATACTTCGACGATGGCGGCATTTTATCTGGCGACCATCATGCCAGCGCTGGCGGCTTCGCGAACAAATCTGGCCATGGTTACCGACACTAGCTTTAGCCTGCCGCTGACGGCCAGTGAAACGTCGTTTGATGCCGTCACCATGGATTATGGTGATGTGCTGATGCTCCAGGCAATGTTGCGTCTGGCAGAATTTTTGGGCTACACGATCAACGCCCAGAACTTCAACGTCGTCCTCCGCCAGCTACAAACCCTAGGAGATAATAATGGCCTGACCTTTCAAAGTGTATTATCGCTCTATCCTAGCCTGCTGACCCAAACTAGCGCGGGTAACTTGGCCGCATCCAAAGCAGCACTAACTAACGCTATTTCTTCCTATCTGGCAGCTTCCGAATTTATCCGCAATCACCGCGCTCTGGGAGCGCAAAGACTGTTCAACTTGTCCGCCGATGAAATTAGCAACGAAGCCGTTTTCCGGGGCGATCTAACTAATACCCTAATCTCCTTGAACCAGCCGGTTCAATTCAACGGCAATGATTCATTTTCAATCTATGCTGGCGCTTATTTTTCAGGCGCTAAATCACTGCGCAGCCTGATGCCGCAGTTTGACGGTGAAACCTATGTGAATAATACGTTGCCTGACTATACATTCGGAGGGTTTTTATTAGGGCAGCCAGCGTATCTGATCGAGGGTGGACTAAGACAGAAATTTCATTCTTATGCCGGCGTCTATGTTGGCGATGGCGGCTTGCATGACAGTCTGGGTAATAGTGGCAGCTTTGCCATTTTTGTCGGCACCAACCGGCAAGCAACTATTCTGGGTTATGACGAGGGCAACGGCTTTGGCGTTGGCACCGTGGATGTTCATTTTCCACTCGATTCTAAAGGTAATTGGTCGTTCACCAACGCCAGTTTTTCCGGCTTTGGTTCCATCAGCAAAGACGGTTCATTATCTGGTGAATTAGATTACACCAACGGCGTTACCGTCTTTCTCAATGGCTTTCAACAGCCGGATCAGGGGCCTTACCAAAATACAGCGGGCTACTACGCAGGAACCTATACTGGCAGTCCCGGTGGTCCGGTGCAGGGAATCCTTACCCCCGCTGGCGAATTGTTTTTCGCGCCAATCAGAGCGGACGGAAGCGTTGGTGATGGCATTTCAACGACGCTGAATCTGGATAACTCATTTATTGCATCGTCAACGAGTGGAACAGTGGTAACTGGCCGGCTCAATAATGCGACTGTGCAGATTGCTGGCAGCTACTTTACCAGCTCTGGCGACAGTGGAACTTTTTCCATGAGCCGCTCGGCTAGGGAGATGTTTGAAACGCCGCCAGTCATCACTGCCAATCTACCCGCAACCGTGACGTCTCCGTTGGGTAATAATGTTATTTTTTCAGTGAACGCTGCCGGCAGCCCGCCGCTCAGTTACCAATGGTATTCAAATAGTGTGATCATTCCGGCTGCGACTTCCAAGAGTCTTTTGATTAATGGTGCCCAATACGATAGTGCCGGATTCTACACCGTTACTATCAATAATCTATCGGGTGAAACTAATGCCTCCGTCACCTTGAACATCGTTCCAGAAACCACTTCGCCTACTAATCGGATAATATCACCAGTATCCGGTATGCTGTGGAGTAATGCGTCGTTCACCGTAACCGGCAAAGCTGGGGACAATGTTGGGGTGACGAATGTTCAGGTCTCTGCGGATGGCATCAGTTGGTTGACAGCCAATAGCAGCAATAGTTTTATGAATTGGTCGGCCGTGGTTAACTTAAGCACTGGCACGAACACGATTTACAGCTACGCGGTGGACAGCAGTGGTAACTACTCCGCGACCAACACGGTGAAGGTGGTCTACATCTTAAGCGCGCCACTGACGGTGAGCACGAATGGGAAAGGGAGCATCAGCCCGGCCTACAACAACGCCTTACTCCAGATCGGGAAGAACTTTACCATGACCGCGACGCCTGCCGTGGGATTTGCGTTCACGAACTGGACGGACGGCAGCGGCATCGTGACGAACAAACCGGCGTTGACTTTCTTGATGGCGTCGAACTTATCCTTCACGGCGAACTTCGTGGACAACGCGAAGCCGACGGTGACGCTTACGAACCTGCCGGCGAGCGGGAATGTGAGCAACGCAGTGTTCACGGTCAAGGGTAAGGCGAACGATAATCTGGCAGTAGCCTATGTCTATAATAAATTGAACACCAACGACTGGCTGGCGGCGAATTTATCGAGTGGCTTAACCAACTGGTCAGCCGTCCTCGGCTTGACACCTGGAACCAATGTTTTATCCACTTATGCGATAGACACCACCGGCAACGTATCGCTGACGAACACGACGAAGCTAGTTTATATCTTGAGCGCGCAACTAACCGTCAGCACGAACGGTAAAGGGAGCATTGCTCCGGCCTACAACAACGCCTTGCTCCAAATTGGTAAGAACTATACGCTGACGGCGACGCCCGCCGTAGGTTTTGTCTTCACGAACTGGACGGACGGCAGCACCATCATCACCAACAAACCGGCGCTGACGTTCTTGATGGCGTCGAACCTATCCTTCACCGCGAACTTTGTGGACAACGCGAAGCCGACGGTGACGATCACGAACCTGCCGGCGAGCGGGAACGTGAGCAATGCGGAATTCGTTGTTAAAGGCAAGGCCGGGGATAACTTGGCGGTATCGAACGTGCTTTATAGCTTGAACCACAACAGCTGGCTTCCCGCCACTGGCACCAATGACTTCACTAGCTGGTTCGCAGGCTTGACGTTGACACCGGGAACCAATGTTTTATCCACTTATGCGATAGACACCACCGGCAACGTATCGCTGACCAACACGACGAAGCTGGTTTATATCTTAAGCGCGCAACTTACGGTGAGCACGAATGGGAAGGGGAGCATTGCTCCGGCCTACAACAATGCTTTACTTCAGATCGGCAAGAACTACACGCTGACGGCGACGCCTGCGGTCGGTTTTGTCTTCACGAACTGGACGGACGGCAGCACCATCATCACCAACAAACCGGCGCTGACTTTCTTGATGGCGTCTAATCTATCATTCACCGCGAACTTCGTGGACATTGCCAAGCCGGTGTTGACGGTGCTGACGCCGACGGCGGCGAGTGCGGGCAGCGAGAACTACCTTGCCACCGGGAAAGCGACGGATAACGCGGCGGTGACGAATGTGTTCTATAACCTGAACCAGATGGGTTGGTTCCCGGTGGATCTCACGAATAATAACTATGCCAACTGGCGGGTGACCTTGGGCTTGACGCCCGGCACTAACTATTTTTCAGCCTATGCGGTAGATAGCAGCGGCAACTTATCTCTGACGAATAACCTTAAGTTCCTTTACACCACGGCACCGGCCACCTTGAGTAGTCTCGC